>VBBY01000020.1 GCA_005881595.1 Betaproteobacteria bacterium
CCCCGCGCGGTGACTTCACCGGAGCGCTCAAAATCTGGATGAACGGCCAGGTGCTCTTTGACCTTTCGAGCATCAAGACCCAGTTTCCATATGTTAGCCAAAGCCTCCTTGCTTACACCGCGAACAATAATTATGGCGCTGGCCTGACGCCAACTCCGTTTGTCCATTATGTGGACGATGTGACCGTTTCTCTTGGTCGCATGCCCTATCCGTGACCACGCTACGTCGAGGATGGAGCAGTTTCCTGGCAAATGCTTTCGCGGTCATTTCTAATAGCGCAGTCCGATGCTCTCGGAGTAGAGCCCGTCGATCATCATGGGGGTAATGTCGTCGCGCGCCGGGCGGTACAGGCGCATCATCTTCATGCGCTGCGTGAGCGGCGGCGGGCGTCCGACCAGGAAGCGGCGGTCGATCGCGACGGCGAAACCGGCGATGCCCATGGCAGCAACGAGCGCCGCCTGCGCCAGGATGCGGTGCTCCCAGAAGAACTCCCGGTCCCCCAAGTAATGTACATCCGCGTAGGGGACGCCCCACTTGCGGCACGGCGTCGCGACAAGATAGCACTGCCGGTCGCCGCGACGCAGGAGCACGTGACGCGCCACGGGGCTCGACGACATGTCCTCGTGCATCGTGCGCTCGGCGCCCGTGAGCTCGGCCCGGATCTCTTCGGGCGCAAGCGTGAAGGACCCGCGCAAGGCGCGTATCGCCTCGGCGGGGCGCGGGATGGGCGGCAGTACCAGCTGCTCGCTCTCGAGCGGGCGCAGGCCCAGCGTGGCGGATACCTTGTACGCGGCAGGCGACAGCCGCAGGCCCAGAATGGTGTGATCCTTGAGCGCCAGGATGGGCATGAACAGCAGAGTGCCTGCAAAGCGGTACTTCTCCAGGACGACCCAGCACGCGGGGTTGCAGAACTTCTCGACACGCCCCAGCAGAGGCCGAGCGCTGAACACCGCGCCGATGAACCCGACCGTCCTGCCATCCGCGCAGAGCGCCCACCCGCGGTGCGGGCCGGGCGCCCAGGGGTACTCGAAGAGCAGCCAGCGCCAGTCCTGCTTCGACATGGTTCGAGTCGGAAGGCCGGCGAGGAGCGGATAGATGTCCTCGAACGCCTCTGGACCCACGCTTTGCACTTTAATCGCCACGCAGCGATATCAGCCCGTCTTGCGCGCTGGTTCGAGATCTAGGAAACAAAGCAGCCCGAGGTATGGTCGATCACCGTGGTTCTGCCGTCCGTCGAAAGATGGTGCGTGCCCACAATCCCCTTGCGGAAATTCGGCTTGATCTCCGTCACCAGCTCCTCGGCATAACGCGACTCGGATACCTCCTTGATCTCGTACACGCGCAGGCTCTGCCCATACTGGTCGAATCCCTGGCACTGGCCGAGCCTGAACAGTCTTTCCCCGTCGATGACCAAGCCGCCGTTTCTGCCGCCGATGGAATCGACCAGGATCGGATTTTGCCGATGCGGCACCCATGTCGCGCTGAGGGGCGAATCGGCCGAGAACAGGTAAAGCTCCGAGCAGTGGTCCCCGGCGCCCGATTCATCGATGCTCGTGAGCATCCACCACTTGCCGCCCTTTTGAAACAGCATGGAGTCGACCGCAGAGACGCCCTCCATCAAGGTCTTCGCCAGCTCCCATCTCAGCGGGAATTCGGTACACCGATAGACCCTGATCTGCCTCGATGCGCGGCTTTCGGGACACATGTAAAGCTCGCCCTGATACTCGAACAGGAACGGGAACGAGAGATGGAACGGCTCCTGCAGGGCGACGCCATGCTCGACGATCCGCGTGCCGACGAGCTCGAGCGCCGTGATGTGTCCCTTTTGCGTCTTCTGCACCAGGTCCTCGACGAAACAGAATGTCCTGCCGCCACGCGTGTGCAGGAATGGATCGGCCCAATAACGCCGCCGTGGGTGCGAGGCTGCGACGGTGCGCCAGGACATCGCCTGATCCCATTTGCCGCGTAAGACCGAGATGCTAAATCTTTCCCTCAGCATCGGCATTCTGGCGGCTGCCTTGATGGAAATTCGTTTAAACAGCTTGCACGCATAGACCAAGCACTCAAGCAGGTTGGGGGCGCGATGCAGTTCACCCGGGTAGGGTCGCGGCGCGCGCCCGTTCGAAGGCAGCTCGCCGCTCGATGCCACCGTCTTGAGGAGGTTCTTCAGGTGCGCGACCGACTTCTTGTACACGTTGGCCTGGTTGAGCGAGTAGTAGAACCGGGTTCGAAACGAGCCGCCGGCCAGCTCGTCGCCGATGCCAGCACCTTCGCTCAGCCTCCGGATGGCGAAGCTGGTCTGGGGCCACCGGCGGTAGCACTCCCAGAATCCGCCTTGAACAAACGAGAGGACACCGAGCCGCGCCGCACCGAGAATGGCGCCGCGCGGCATGCGCGACCCGCAGCTGATCAGCAGATCGAGATCGAGGGCCTTGATTTTGTCGACATCCTCATCGGCGAACCGGCATTCGTGACCGGATAGGGAAACGATGGGCCGGATGTGCACGACGCGCTCGACGATCCTCGCGAGATCGCGCACGGCATGGTGATCGCTGTGGCAGGCGCTCCACCGCAGGAGCAGCCTCTCGACCCACAATATGACTTGGAATACTGCTCTCGACGGGAGGAGGTGCAGCCGGCGCCTTCGGTGCGGGTGAACGATCAGATGCGAGATGTCGATAGCCGGCTGGCTCTTGCCCCAAAGGGCCAGTTCTTCTACGTACTTGTCTGAACGCACGCTGTCGAGCAATAAGCCGACGTTAAGCGTCTTCATTCCGGATCTCGGTATCCGACTGCGTACAGAAGCGCTACCAGTTAGTTGCCCGCACCGACGCTGCTGGCGTGAGTCTCCGTGTGAAAAATACGACTGAAGACTGTCGATTTCCGTATTTCCTCGGCGACCAGCCTGTTGGCCAGCCCGTTCCAGTGATTGTCGGTCGGAAACTCGAATCTGGAGCCATCCAGCCGGTGCCTGTGGATGAACGCCGGCTGCAGGTCGATTACCTGATAGCCGCGTGCGCTCGCCTGCGTCTTGAAGTACTGCCTCATTCGGTAGATAGAGCTGTTTTCGGCTTTGCGCAGTTCCTCAGGCGAGTACATGGCAGGGCGCATCGGGTCCAGCACGAAGATCACGGCATCGCGGCCCAGACCGGACTTCACGGGAACCTGATCAAGAAAGTAGTCGACCGCCCGCTGCGAATCCACGATGCGCTGCTCCAGCGCCGCGGGCGAACCTGCCGCACAGGCGTAAGGATCCTCGGATTGGCAGCGGTGACGAAGCCTTTCAAGGGTCGCCCCAGCCTGCAGATTGAACATCACGTAACGAAGAAGGGCGGATTTCCTCAGGAATGTCTTGATGGCCGATCTGTGGTAGTCGACGAGTTGCAGCTCGAAGCCATGCCCGTTCTCCTTGAAGTAGTGGAATCTGGGCTCGGCCTTGTACTTGAGAAGGCTCTCATCGAAATCGTTGTCGATGATGAAAAATGCCATTGCGCTCGGGTGAAAGCTGTTCTTCGAGAATTCCGCGAAAGCGAGGTATTGAGACAGCGCAGCGCCGGAGACTCCAATGCTATAGACACGTCCCCTTCCTGAAACCGCGGAATTGAGAATCTCCGCTGCGCTCTTTCCCGAATCGACCGTCAGGGCTTCGACGAAGCTGTCGCCGATGACCATCAGCAGCGGCGTGGTGTCCTCAGGATGGTAGTCCCAGAGATTGTTGTAGCCGAAATTGTTGGTGTGCATCCTGGTTCTGATGGAGAAGTTCCAGCCCCCGGAGCTGAGGTACTCGATATTGGGCTGGTAGTGCACCACCGGATGCTCTGCCGTAACGGGGAGCAGGTAAGGCGGATTCGAGACCGGCAGGAGACGAAAAAATCCCTCCATGATCAAGAACGGCAGCAGGATCAGGACGCAGTAGAAGAACACCTTCTTCATCAGTCGGGCTCGAAGGCCGTCTCGTAGTTGCGCTTGAGGGCGGGATCCTGGCCTTCCTTGCGCAGGTAGCAATTTCCAGCGGCGAGAGCATCGAGCTCGCTTCCCATGAAGCAGCGAAACGCGTCCTCGGGCGTGCACACGATGGGTTCGCCGCGCACGTTGAAGCTGGTATTCACGAGCACCGGGCAGCCGGTCTTGCGCTCGAACGCCGAGAGCAGCGCGTGGTAGCGCGGGTTGGTGTCCTCATGCACGGTCTGCACGCGGGCCGAGTAGTCGACGTGGGTGACAGCCGGAATCTCGGAGCGCGGCACGTTGAGCTTGTCGATGCCGAAAAGCTGCTTCTCCTCCCGCGTCATCTCGCGCCGGCGGGACCTCACGACGTCGGCGACCAGCAGCATGTACGGGCTGTCGCAGTCCAGCTCGAACCAGTCGCTTACGCGCTCGCGCAGGACCGACGGCGCGAACGGCCGGAAGGACTCGCGGTACTTGATCTTGAGGTTGAGCGTCTTCTGCATGCCGGGCGAGCGCGGGTCGCCCAGGATCGAGCGGTTGCCGAGCGCCCTCGGGCCGAACTCCATGCGGCCCTGGAACCATCCCAGCGCCTTCGATCGTGCAAGGTCCTCGGCGCCCGTCGCGATCAAGGCGCTGTCCGCCAGCACCTCGAAGCGCGCTCCGCACCGCGTCAGCCGATCCTCGATCTCGCGCTGGGTGAACGCCGGCCCGAGGAAGGATCCCTTCATCGCATCCCCGTTGGCGGTGCGCGCCCGTCCGAGCTGCAGGTGGTAGCCGGCCAGCGCGGCGCCCAAAGCGCCGCCCGCGTCGCCCGCCGCTGGCTGGATCCAGATCCGATCGCAGCAGGCATCGCGCAAGACCTTGCCGTTCGCGACGCAATTGAGCGCGACGCCTCCCGCCAGGCAGAGGTTTCTTATTCCCGTTTCCTCGCACAGCGAGCGCGTGAGGCGCAGCACGATCTCCTCGGTGACTGCCTGGATCGAGGCCGCCAGATCCATGTGGTAGGGCGTGAGCAGCTGATCGGGCTTGCGCGGCGGACCGCCAAAGAGGTCGTGGAAGCGCTGCGAGGTCATCGTCAGGCCGGTGCAAAAATCGAAATAGCCGATGTTCAGGCGGAACGAGCCATCGGCCTTCACGTCGATCAGGTGCTCGAGGATCTTGTCCTTGTACTTGGGCTCGCCGTACGGGGCGAGCCCCATCAGCTTGTATTCGCCCGAGTTGACCTTGAACCCGGTGTAGTAGGTGAAAGCGGAGTACAGGAAGCCGAGCGAGTGCGGGAAATGGATCTCCTTCTGGACTTCCAGGCTGTTGCCCCTGCCGATCGCCGCCGACGTCGTCGCCCACTCGCCTACGCCGTCCATGGTGAGCACGATGGCCTCGTCAAAAGGCGACGGGAAAAATGCGCTCGCCGCGTGGCTCAAGTGGTGCTCGCTGAAGAGCAGCTCTTCGTTCCACTTGCCGCTGCCCGATATCTTCCTCAGCTCCTTCAGGAGCAGGTCCTTGAGAAACAGCTTCTCCCTCAGCCACAGCGGGATCGCCATGCGGAAGGTCTTGTAGCCCCGCGGCGCGAAGCTCAGGTAGGTCTCGAGCAGGCGCTCGAACTTCACGAACGGCTTGTCGTAGAAGACCACCCGGTCGAGATCTCCCACCGCGATGCCGCCCTCGGCGAGGCAGTAGCGGATCGCGTGAAGCGGGAAGCGCGCGTCGTGCTTCTTGCGGGTGAAGCGCTCTTCCTGCGCCGCGGCGACGATCCGGCCGTCGTCAAGCAGCGCCGCGGCGCTGTCGTGGTAGAACGCCGAGATTCCGAGGATGCGCACCGCCGTCAGAACAGCGTGTAAATGAACGGCGCAACGGCCGAGCCCTGCGCCAGCACGATCAGCACGCCCAATACGGCCATCATGACGAAGATCGGCCATAGCCAAAACTTCTTGCGCGTCAGCAGGAAAACCCAGAGTTCCTTGATCATTGACATGATGTCTGCCTAGAACTGGTTGGTGAGAGAGTCGGGAGGCGGGCCGGGCGGCTTGCGCGGTATCCAGTAGGAATCGACGCCGGGGTTGAGCTTGAGTCGCAACGGGTCCTTTCCGGTCAGCCGCATCACCAAGCCGAGCGGCGTGACAATCGTGTAAAAGAGCAGGCTCACCGCGATCGGCCCCACCACGTTGCCGAGCAGGACGCCGAGCCTGGTCCACAGCCGGTTGGCGCCGGCCAGAAGAGCCGGCTTCGCCGCTGCGATCACCGCCAGGGCCGCGGCAATCCCGAAGGCCCACCAGCGCGGCGCTTGTGCATGCAACAGCGGCCAGCCAGCTATGACGACCAGCACTGCGGCAAACACCAGGCCGAAGCTGCGGTCGGAGGATCCCTCAACGTGCTGGTTACGAAGCAGGTCTTCGTGCGCCATGGTCCGGTACAGGTTTCGATAGGAAGTCATTCCAGGCAATGACCTCGAGCGGCACCGACTTCCTCGAGCGCAGCGCCTCGACGATCGCCCGGGCGAAGGGTAGATCGGTGACCAGCGGCACGCCCGAGTCGATCGCCTGGCGGCGGATCAGGTAGCCGTCGGGACGTCCGTGCTGGTCGTACTCGCGCGGAATGTTGATCACCAGATCCACCAGGCCCTGCTCGATGACGTCGAGCCCGCTCACGCCGCTGCCCGAGCTTTTCTCCACTGCGGTGCACGGAATGCCGATCGCGGCGAGCATTTCCGCCGTGCCGCGCGTCGCGTAGATGGGGAGGTTCAATTCCTGCGCAATGATGCGCGCCTCGTCGGTAAACGAGTACTTGTCGGATACCGGACCCAGCGAGAGCAGCACGCCCTTGCGCGGAAGGCTGATCCCGGTGGCAAGCAGCGCGTGCTGCAACGCCTCATGCAGGTCGCGCCCGAGGCAACCCACCTCGCCAGTGGACAGCATTTCCACGCCCGGCATCGGATCAGCCCCGGTGAGCCGCGAAAACGAGAACATCGGCGCCTTCACGCCGACGTAGTCGAGGTCCAGGCTGCGGTTCGCGATCGCGCGCGATATGCCCAGCATCCGGCGCATGGCTTCGCCGGCGAAGTTCTCGCCGGTCACCTTGGAGACGAACGGAAAGCTGCGCGAGGCGCGCAAGTTGCACTCGATGACCTTCACCGCGTTGTGCCTGGCGAGGAACTGGACATTGAACGGCCCGGTAATCGCGAGCGAGCGCGCCAGCATCGCCGCGATCTGCCTGACGCGCCGTATCGTCGCGATATAGACGGTCTGGGGCGGCAGCACCAGGGTGGCGTCCCCGCTGTGCACACCGGCGTCCTCGATGTGCTCGCAGATCGCCCACAGCACGAGCTCTCCCCGGTCGGCCACCGCGTCGATCTCGATTTCGCGCGCGTGGGCCTCGAACCTGGAGAAGACCACGGGGTGCTCGGGCGAAATCACCGAGGCCCGCGCCAGGATGCGGCGCAGCTCGTTCGCTTCGTGCGCAACCGCCATTGCCGCCCCGCTCAGAACATAGCTCGGGCGGACCAGCACTGGATAGCCGCCGAGCCGCTCCACGATCCGGTCCGCCTCGGCTGCATCGGTCACATGCGCCCACTGCGGCTGATCGATTCCAAGCTCGTCGAGCAGCGAGCTGAATTTCGCGCGGTCCTCGGCGGCATCGATCGACTCCGCGCTGGTGCCGAGAAGCTTCACGCCGGCCCGCGCCAGCCGCAGCGCGAGATTGTTCGCGACCTGGCCGCCCATGCTCACCACGACGCCGTCGGGACGCTCGTGCTCGTACAGGTCGAGCACCGTCTCGAAGCTGATCTCGTCGAAGTACAGCCGGTCGCACATGTCGTAGTCGGTGCTGACCGTCTCCGGGTTGTGGTTGAGCATGATCGTCTCGTAGCCCAGGGCCGCCGCCGCCTGCACGGCGTTGACCGCGCACCAGTCGAACTCCACGCTGGAGCCGATGCGGTAGGTGCCCGACCCGAGCATCAGGACCTTCTTGCGCCCAGACGGGGCCACGTCGCAAGCATCGGCATGGTAGGTCGCGTACAGATAGTTCGTGTCGGCGGGAAACTCCCCGGCCATGGTGTCGATTTGCGCGAAGCGCGGCTCGATGCCGTGCGCCTTGCGCGCGGCGCGAACGCTCTGCGCGTCCGAGCCGGTGAGCGCCGCGACAGCCTGGTCGGAGAATCCGAGACGCTTGGCGTCGCGCAGCACCCCGGCGGGGAGAGGAAACCTCGAGCGCGCGAGCCGGCCATCCATCTCGACGATCGGCTCGATGGCATGCAGGAACCAGCGGTCGATCCGGGTCAGCTCGTGAATCTCGTCGATGCCGAGGCCGTCGCGTATCGCCCGCGCCACGGCGAAGATCCGCAGGGGCGTGGCGTCGCGCAGCTGCTCGCGCAGGTCGTCGAAGCGGAACGCGTCCGGGTCGAGGCCGCGCACGCCGATGTCGAGCATGCGCACCGCTTTCTGAATGACTTCCGCAAAACTGCGGCCGATCGCCATCACCTCGCCGACGCTTTTCATCTCGCTGCCGAGCCGCGTCGACGCGCCCCAGAACTTGGCGAGATCCCAGCGCGGAAACTTGCACACCAGGTAATCCAGCGCCGGCTCGAAGAACGAGGTGGTGCGGCGCGTAATGCCGTTGGGGATCTCGGTGAGCGCATAGCCGAGCGCGAGCTTGGCGGCGACGTAGGCGAGGGGATAGCCGGTCGCCTTGCTGGCGAGCGCGCTCGAGCGCGACAGCCTGGCGTTGACTTCGATGACGCGATAGTCCGTGCTCTTCGGATCTAGCGCGAACTGGATGTTGCACTCGCCGACGATGCCGAGATGCCGCACGGTGCGGATGGCGACCGAGCGCAGCAGCTGATACTCGGCGTCATCGAGCGTCTGCGACGGCGCCACCACGATCGAATCGCCGGTGTGGATGCCCATGGGGTCGACGTTCTCCATGTTGCATACCGTGACGCAGTTGTCGCGGGCGTCGCGCACCACCTCGTACTCGATCTCCTTCCAGCCCTCGAGACATTGCTCGACCAATACCTGGGTGACGCCGCCGGCGAAAGCGCGCCGCAGGGCCGCTTCGATCTGCGCCTCGAGCCGCACGATGCCGCTGCCCTTCCCGCCGAGCGCGTAGCCGCCGCGCAGCATGACCGGCAGCCCGATCTCGCGGATCGCGCGCCGCGCTGCATCGGGCGTATCGCAGGCACGGCTGCGCGCGGTATTGACGCCGATCTCCGCCAGGCGCTCGACGAACAGGCGCCGATCCTCCGTGTCGCGGATCGCCTGGATCGGCGTGCCGAGCACCTGGATGCCGTGCTTCGCAAGCACGCCCGCATCGTGCAGCGCGAGACCGCAGTTCAACGCCGTCTGCCCGCCAAACCCGAGCGCGATGGCATCCACCCCTTCCTTGGCGATGATCTTCTCGACCAGCTCCGGGGTCACGGCGGCGAGATAGATGCGCTCGGCAAGCCCCTGGCTCGTCTGGATCGTCGCGATGTTCGGGTTGACCAGAACGGTAGCGATGCCTTCCTCGCGCAGCGCCTTGATCGCCTGGGAACCGGAGTAGTCAAACTCGCCCGCCTGTCCGATCTGCAGCGCGCCAGAACCGAGCACCATCGCCCGGCGCGGCTTTCTCGGCAGATAAACGCCGTACATGGTCAACGCTGCGCCACGGAAGCGACCCGGCGCAGGAAATCGTCGAACAGGAACCCGGTGTCCTGCGGGCCGGGGCTCGCCTCAGGGTGGAACTGGACGCTGAAGTGCGGATGATGCCGCGAGCGGATGCCTTCGTTGCTGCCGTCGTTGATGTTCACGAACCAGGGCTCCCAGTCCCTGGGCAGGGACTGATCGCGCACCGCATAGCCGTGATTCTGGCTGGTCACGTAGCAGCGCCGCGTCAGGAGATCCTGCACCGGTTGATTGACGCCGCGGTGCCCGTACGGGAGCTTGTACGTGTCCGCCCCGGCCGCCAGCGCCAGGATCTGGTTGCCGAGGCACACCCCGAAGATCGGCTTGCGGTAGCTCGCCAGCAGCGAGCGGACCTGGCCGACGAGCGGCGCCAGGTCCTTCGGATCGCCAGGGCCGTTGCCGATCAGGATGCCGTCCGACTGGCCGGCCAATGCGGCGAGATCCGCATGCCACGGGGCGCGCAGTACCGAGGCGCCGCGGCCCAGAAGCGAGCGCACGAGGTTGTCCTTGGCGCCGGCATCGACCAGGAGGATCGTGGGTTTGCCTTCTCCGTAGCGGACCGGCCCGCGCGGCGCGACGATCCGGAACACCTCCTCGCGCATGTCCACCGCCGCAGCGCCTTGCCGCGCCTCGGGCCCGCTCTTCGATGAAGGCAGGAGCCATCCCTGCATGGTGCCGCGTTCGCGCAGCCGCTTGGTGAGGAACCGGGTGTCGACGCCGGTCAGTCCCGGAATTCCCTCGGCCGAGAGCCATTCGTGCAGCGAGCGGCACGCCGCGTGATGGCTGTACGCCTCGACGTAATTCTGGACCACCAGGCCCTGCACCTGGATGCGTCCTGACTCATAGGGCCCGTCCAGGCTTTCGGGCCTGCGCGGCGGCGGCACTCCGTAATTGCCGGCCAGCGGGTAGGTGAGGACCAGGATCTGGCCGCAATAGGACGGGTCGGTGAGCGCTTCCACGTACCCGGCCATCGCGGTATTGAAAACCACCTCGCCTCGCACCGCCTTGGCGGCGCCGATGCCGCGGCCGTGCATCGCAGTCCCATCCTCGAGGGTGAGGCTGGCGAGCGCATGCGCAGGGTCCGGACGCACCGGCGGTTGCAGCGGCAAACGAAGTGCGGGCGCGTTCATGGTGTCGTTTGCGCCGCAGTCAGTACCGGCAGCGCTGCGCGCAGCGGCCCCACCAGTTGCTCAGCCACGACGCGGTGGCCCTTTGCGCCCCAATGGCCTTCAGGCGAGCCGTAGTCCGAGACGCCGTCAAACCAATGTTCCGTGCGCAGATAACGCAGCAGGCCGCCGCGCTCGAGTGCTTCAGCGTGGCTTTGGATCCCCGGCCAGCTCGCGAGCTGTCCGGGCACGTCGAACAGCAGCAGCCGGATTCCGCGGCGGCGCAGGTCTCCGGCGAAGGCGCTCAGCAATTCGTCGTAAAACGTCTCCTTGCGCTGCCTGTCGCCGACCGACTCGCGCTCGACGACGCGGGCTTCCCAGTATTTGTACGCTCGATTTCTGACCAGGTTGTAGGCGGCGCTGTGCTGGACGATCGAGCCGCCGAGCCAGTCCTTCAGGCGGCTCAGTCCGCTGCCCATGGACTGGTCCCGATGGAAACGCAGGCGGCCGTCCTCGACCGTCGTCACCTTTGCGTAGAAATTGTCATCGGGATCGTTCGAGCAGAATTGCAGCACCACGACCGCCGGCTGGAATAGCAGCCCGAATTCGTAGAACGTACGGATCTCCTGGGTCAGGCCGAAGCCCCCGACGCCGAGATTGACGATGCTCGCCTTTGCGGCGAGCTGCTTCGCAAGCACGGCGGGATACTCTTCGCCGTCGTTGACCCCGGTGCCGAAGGTGAAGGAATCGCCGAGAACAACGACGTTCGGCAGATCGTAGCGGCTGGAGAGTTCCGGCATCGAGACCCGATAGCCGTATTCGTTGGTGTGGTAGACGAAGCGCCAGGCGCCTGGCAGCTGGTTGACAATGGTCGCGGAGGCGGGCAGGAGATGTCCGTAGCGTTCGGAGTAGCGGTAGCGCGGATAAAGCTCGGGCTGCGGAAAAACGACACGCACCGCAAGCTCGAGAAAAGCCAGCATTGCAGCGATCATCAGCAACAGCATGATCGCCGTGAACGCCAGCTTACGACCTCGGGTCAGCTGCGGCAGCGTTTCAATCATTGTCATTCAAGCCCGAATGATGTTCGGCGCTGATTCCCGATAAACACCGCGGGTATCGACAACCAGGCGCGCATTCTTGCGAATCAATTCGTAGTCGAACGCATCGTGGTTGGTGGCAAGCAGCACGAGGTCGTAACGGCCCAGGCTGTCGGCGGTGACGGGCACGCTCTTCAGGTCGAGCTTATAGTTGCGCATCCTGGGAAACACCGGCACGTGCGGGTCGGCGTAATCGACCTGGGCGCCCCGCGCCATGAGCAGTGAGATCAGCTCGACGGAGGGCGATTCGCGCATGTCGTCGACATTCTTCTTGTAG
The DNA here is from genome assembly GCA_005881595.1 of Betaproteobacteria bacterium. Taxonomy (GTDB): domain Bacteria; phylum Pseudomonadota; class Gammaproteobacteria; order Burkholderiales; family SG8-39; genus SCGC-AG-212-J23. The sequence goes on from VBBY01000020.1 coordinate 12,080, forward strand.
GCGATGCCCAGCACCAGGATGCGGCTTCCGTTGACCGATTTCAGCTGCACATTGAGCGCGTCGATGACCTTGCCGACCACCCAGTGGGGCATGGCGCTGTTGATTTCCCCCGCCAGCTCGATGAAGCGCGTGTGCAGGCCGTACTGCCGCGCTTTCCAGGTCAGGTAGAAGGGATCGATCGGTATGCAGTGGCCGCCGAGCCCCGGTCCGGGGTAATAAGGCACGAAGCCGAACGGCTTGGTCGCGGCCGCGCGAATCACCTCGAGGATGTCGATGTCCATCCGGTCGGCGATGATTTTCATTTCGTTGACCAGGCCGATGTTGACCGAGCGGTGGATGTTCTCCAGGAGCTTGGTCATCTCCGCGGCCCGCGTGGAGCTCACCGGCACGACCCGGTCCACCGCCTGGCCGTACAGCGCCATGCCGACCTCGAGGCAGGCGGGGGTCGAGCCGCCGCAGATCTTGGGAATGTTGCGCGTCGTGAAATGCGGGTTGCCGGGGTCCTCGCGCTCGGGCGAAAAGCACAGGAAGATATCCTCGCCCACCTTGAGGCCGCGCTTCTCGATTCGCGGCCTTAGCTCTTCCTCCGTGGTGCCGGGGTAGGTGGTGCTTTCCAGCGAGATCAGCTGCCCCGCACGCAGATGAGGCAGGATCGACTCGAGGGTATTAACGACGAAGCTGAGATCGGGCTCTCTGGACGCGGTGAGCGGCGTAGGCACGCAGATGATGAGCGCATCGGCTTCGGCCGCCCGCGAGACGCAGGTCGTCGCCTCGAATCGGCGTTGCCGGGCCGCTGCAACCGCGGCATCCGGGATGTGCATGAAATAGCTTCGCCCCGAGTTGATGGCATCGGCTTTGCTCTCATCGATGTCGAAGCCGATGACGCGGAATCCAGCCTCGGAAAAACGCAGCGCGAGCGGCAGCCCGACGTAGCCCAGCCCAATGACGCCGACGCGCGCGGTGCAATTCGTGAAGCGCTCAAGCAGCGAAACCGCGCAAGCCGTGCTTTCTGAGATCCTGTCCATCGTATAGATTCTCGTATAGACCTGTCCGACTCAAGGCCGACGCTTCACTCGCCGAGCAACTCCTTGAGCAGGAGCCAGAAGAAGTACGTGCCATCGATGAAGTAGCGTTTGAACATTCTTCTCGGCTCCTGCAGGAACCGGAAAAACCACTCCAGCCCGCACTGCCGCATCCACATGGGTGCGCGCTTCACCTTGCCGACTGCAATGTCAAAGCTTCCGCCCACGCCCATGGCGAACGGAACCCTCATTTCTGCCTGGTACCTACCGAGAAACTGCTCCTTTTTGGGTGAGCTGATGGCGACGAACAGCAGATCGGGCCGGCTGTCGGCAATCAGCCTGACGACGCTCGCCTCCTCTTCGGGTCTCCAGTAGCCATTCCGGTAGCCAGCGACCTGCAAGCGCGGGAATCTCTTTTCGTAGAGGGCCTTGACGGCCTGCACGATCTCCTCCTGGGCGCCGAGAAAGAAAACGCGCCATCCCCTCTCGGCGGCGCGCTCTACCAAGAATTCGAACAGATCGATCCCCGCCACCCGTTCCTTAAGCGGCTTCCCGAGCAGCCTCGATGCCCACACCACGGGCACGCCGTCCACATTGATCAATGCGCACTCGTTGATGACGCGGCGCAGCTCCGGATCCTTGCTGGCCTTGCGGAGCTTGTCTGCGTTCACCGCCGCGTGCTGGTGGGGAAGCCCGGACCGGATGAAGGCCTCGATCCTCTGCAGCGTCTCTTCCATCGAGAGGTTGTCGATGAGGCAACCCATCATTTCAATGCGGCCGTTCATGCCAGCTCCCGGCCCAGGATCGCCACGATGCGCTCCGCTGCCCTGCCGTCCCACAGTGCCGGGCGACGGCCTTGCTTGCTGCGGCCTTCGAGTATCTTGAACGCCTCGATCTTCACGTTCCCGGGATCGGTGCCCGCGACGACATTGGTGCCTTGCTCAACGGTGATCGGCCGCTCGGTGTTTTCGCGCACCGTGATGCAAGGCACGCCCAGCGCTGTCGTTTCCTCCTGTAGGCCGCCGCTGTCGGTCAGCACGAACTTGGCTTCCTTCCACAGGTTCAAAAAGTCCATATAAGGCATCGGCCTGGTGAGCACGACCCGCTCGCCGAGCGAGATGCCGAACTTGTCGAGGTTGCCGCGCGTCCGGGGATGCGCCGGAAACACGAGCGGGATCCTGTCAGCCACCATCCGCAGCATCGCAGCAATCCGCTCGAGCGCCTCACGCGTGTCCACGTTGGAGGCGCGGTGCAGTGTCACCACGCTGTAGGTGCCGAGTCGACTTTTCAGGCCGGCAGACTCGAAAGACGAGGTATCGGTAACGGCAAGCTTGTCGCACTGGTACATCAGGTTGTCGACCATTACATGGCCGACATGGTGAATACGTTCCGCCGGTTTTCCCTCGCCCAGCAGGTTCTTTACCCCGCTTGGCTCCGTGACAAAGAGCCAATCGGAGATCGAATCGGTGACGATGCGGTTGATTTCCTCAGGCATGGCCATGTCACGGCTGCGCAGCCCTGCCTCCACATGTGCAACCGGAACGCCCATCTTCTTGGCAACGACAGAACAGGCCAAAGTCGAGTTCACATCTCCGACCACGAGAACGCAGTCCGGTCGGTCGGTCTGGCAGCATTGTTCAAAGCCCAGCATGATTTTCGCCGTCTGCTGGGCGTGCGAGCCGCTTCCCGCACCCAGGAACTCGTCGGGTGCGGGGATCCCAAGTTCGTCGAAGAACACATTGTTCAGCTCGTGGTCGTAGTGCTGGCCGGTATGGACGATCTTGAAGCTCAACGAGTCGCCGTGTGCGCGCAGCGCGCGCACGAGCGGAGCGATTTTCATGAAGTTGGGACGGGCGCCGGCGACCAGATAAAGGACTCTCAACGCGCTTCCCTAGCCGTAGCGCGTTTTTCGACTGGCAGTCGCGTCAATACGCATTTTGGCCCCTGAGGACCACCCATACCGTCTTCGCGATGATGTACAGATCCAGGCGCAGCGACCAATTGCGCAGGTAGTCGAGGTCGTAATCAATGCGCGACTTCATCTGCGCGAGCGACTCGGTCTCCCCGCGGTGGCCGTTCACCTGGGCCCAGCCGGTGACTCCCGGCTTGACCTTGTGCCGCTGCATGTAGCCCCTGATCAGCTTGCGGTACATCTCGTTGTGCGCCACGGCGTGCGGCCGGGGTCCGACGATGCTCATGCGGCCCTGCAGGACATTGACGAACTGCGGCAGCTCGTCGAGCGAGGTCCTGCGCATGATGGCTCCCAGCCGCGTCACGCGCGCGTCGGCCTTGCTGCACTGCCTGATGGTGTCGCCGTCCTCGGTGACGGTCATGGTGCGGAACTTGTAGACGACGATTTCGTCGCCGTCGAGGCCGTAGCGGCGCTGCCTGAAAATCGCCGGCCCGGGTGAAGTCAGCTTGACGGCCAGCGCGAGCAGCAGCAGCAGCGGCGAGATCAATGCGAGGATGAGGAGCGCCAGCACGATGTCGCTCCCGCGCTTGACCAGGCCGTCGACGCCGGAAAACGGCGTATCGCAGACCCCGACGATCGGCATGCCGCTTACCGAGTCTATGCGCCCCTGGATCAGATCGGTGACGAACATGTCGGGGACGAAATACACCGAGGCAGTAGTGTCGCGCAGCGACTCGAGCAGCGACAGGATGCGTGGCTGTGAAGCCATCGGCAGCGCCAGGTAGACCAGCTCGATGCGGTTTTTCTTGACGAATTCCGGCAGCTCCTGAATGCTGCCCAGCACCGAGAAATCATCGATCCCCGTGAGGCGGTCGCGCGCGCGATCATCCACGAAGCCGACCACGTGGATGCTCGAATAGCGATCGGCGTTCAGGCGCCTGGCCAGCTCGACACCGGGCTCGTTCATCCCCGCCAGGACCGCGCGCTTGCGCCCGCCCTCGAGCTCGCGGACCGCCGGAGCGATCCAGCGCAGCAGCAGCATCGAGCCGACCTGGCACGCGAGCGCCACCCACCACCAGGCGAGCAGCGTGCGGCGATCGAAATACTGCAGCAGATCGCTGACGTAGCCGAAGAGGACAAGCAGCCCCGACAGCGCCAGCCATCCCAGCAGGAGGTTCCTGATCGCGCGCCGCGCGGGCTGCGACAGCCGCGCTTCGCTCGGGAAGGTCAGCGAGAAAACGATTAATGCCAGGATCATGTGGGGCGCGCGCAGCTGCCCTTCGATCAGCAGCGCCACGCCCCACAGCGACAGCACCAGGACCAGCGGTTCGAGCGTCATCTCGAGCACGTTGAGCAGCTGGGCGCGTCCCACCGACATGCGGCCAGCCCTGCGGAACGCGACCCGCGCCGGCACCTGTGCCACAGCCCCGTAGTCCTCCGCTACTTCGCTGCGGCCTGAGCCGGGTTGCATACGCCGATCTTCCTGAAAATCCGCTGCACGCGGTTCGTCCCGTTGCAGGGACTGATAGCGCGCCGCCATAAGCAGCTCTCAGCCCGGGTTACGACGGAAGCGATAGCCTGTTCCGCGCACCGTTTCGATCAGCCGATCGTGGCCGGTCGGCGCGAGCGCCTGGCGCAACCTGCGGATGTGGACGTCCACGGTGCGCTCCTCGACGAAGACCCGGTCGCCCCAGACTTCGTCGAGCAGCTGAGCGCGGCTGTACACGCGCTCGGCGTGAGTCATGAAGAAATGCAGCATGCGGAACTCGATGTCCCCGAGCTCGATGTCGTGGCCGCCGCAGCTCGCCCGGTGCACGACCGATTCGAGCTTCAGACCGGCTATTTCGATGACGTCATCGCCAAGCTGGGGCGCGCACCGCCGCATCACGGCCCTGATGCGCGCCAGCAGCTCGCGCAGCGAGAAAGGCTTGGTGATGTAGTCATCTACCCCGGCGTCGAGGGCTGTGACCTTGTCCGATTCCTGCGCGCGGGCAGTCAGCATGATGATCGGGATATCCGCGGTGCGCTGATCGCCGCGCAGCCGCCTCGCAAACGTCACCCCGAGGGTCTCGGGAAGCGTCCAGTCGAGCAGCACCATGTTGGGCCGCACTTCGCGCATCAGCGTTTCGGCCGCCGGAACATTGGCCGCGCGCAGCGCGCGGTATCCGGCCTGTTGCAGATTGACCGCGATCAGCTGCTGCATTTCCGGCTCGTCTTCGACCACGAGTATTGTGCTGCTCATAGATTTGTATGGATCCAGTTAAAGAGAAATGATCATGCAGGACAAAAAGATAGTAGGGCATGGCTCTGTGGCTCACTATCGCGCAAGCTTGATCTTTTGGTAGCGCTCCAACGATTTGGAGTAGCGGGGGAACTACAGACCGAAAAGAAAACGCTAACCGTTCGCGTGCAGAGCGCGCACTATTGCCATGGCGAACGCCAATTCGCTCGTGCATGATCGGGGTATGACGCTAATGGGTCCGAACGGACTAAGGCCGGCCATCATTTCTCGACATGCCCGCTGCGAAAGATCGGAGCGGGTCATGGCCACCATCGTGATCGTTGGTGAGGAGACCACTAATCACCGGCTGGTAACGCTGCTCGGGGGTCACGGCCACCGCGTGCTCGAGGCCGCCGACAGCGAGCAAGCGCTGGCCATCGTCCGAGCTGAGAAACCTGACCTGGTCCTCGCCGACACCCTGGTCGGGAACATGGACGGTTGCCAGTTGGCCCAGTCTCTGCGCGCGGAAGCGGGCCCGGCCCGGCCGCGGCTGGTTTTCCTGACTGCCGCCGACATGGAAGCCGACGCGCGCGCGCTGGCGCTCGCCTGCGGGGTATCTGAGCTGATCGTCAAGCCCGCCGAGCCCGAGGCGCTGCTCGCGCTCATCGATGCCGCGCTCTCCGGGCCGCCACCGCAGGCGGGAAAGCCGCCCCCCGAGCCGGGCTCTGACGAAATGCATTTCCACGCGATCATCGGCAAGCTCTACCAGCGGATGGCGGAGCTGGAACGGCTCAACGCCCAGCTGGAGCAGCACGCGGCCGGGCGCACCGAGCAGCTCGAAGTCGCGAGGTCCGCCCTGGAACAGGAAGTGACCAAGCGGTTATGGGCGGAAAGGGAGCTGACGCAGGCAAACCTCCGTCTGCACGACAGGGCGGTGCGCGACGCGCTGACCGGCCTTTACAACCGCGGCTACCTGGAGGAGTCGCTGGATCGCGAAGAGAGCCGCGCCAGGCGCGGCAACCAGTCTCTCGGCGTGATGATGATCGACATAGATCACTTCAAGCGCTGCAACGACACGTTCGGCCACGCGGCGGGTGACACGGTATTGCGCGCGGTGGCTCAGCACATGCTGTCGCTCGCGCGCGGCGAGGATATCTTGTGCCGCTACGGCGGCGAGGAGTTCGCGCTGGTCATGGCGCACGCCTCGCCCGGCACGATGCTGGAGCGCGCCGAAAAAATATGCCTGGGCGTGCAGAACCTCGAGATCGAAAGCGACGGGCGGCGCGTTGGGCCTGTCACCCTGTCCGTGGGCATCGCGATATTTCCCGATCACGGCGACAGCGGACAGGCGGTGCTGCAGGCCGCCGACGCCGCGCTGTACCGGGCCAAGGCGGCGGGACGCAATTGCGTGGTGATGGCGAACGAAGTAACGCCCATGACCAGCGGCGGCGCCGTTCCGCCGGGCGGTCACCGGACGGCTTGACGATCCCCCAGCTGCGCCTCGCGTCGCTCTTCTTGCTGACGCCGTTCAGCTTGCTGACGCCGACCGGGCTCTCGGCGCCGGTCATTGAGCCACGCAAGTGCCGTCGCCTCGTCCGGAAAGCTGCGCACATTCAACCCGCGCTGTCGCGCAATCACCTCAATGTACTCGTGGGACAGGCGCAGATCCCTGGTATCGCCCACCAGGGCGATCTGGCCTGGCACCGTCGCTGACAGCTGTTCAAAGCACTCCACGAGTCCGTGCGCGACAACCTGAAATATTGACTTCGACTCACGAACCAGGATCAGGACGCGAGAACGCCGGTGAGTCGCATTATTGCGAATCACAGCGTCAAGAAAAGCACGCGTTTCCTCTACCGTTTCTCGTTCGAATAATTCCGCCCGGAGATAGCCCGGTTCGGCGGTGATCTTGTACATAGTTCCGCTTGGTTACTCCAAGCTTACGATAAATGTGTGTTACAGAGGCGAGACAAGCCATAGCTCGGGTGGGCCAGATCTCTTGAAGCTGCGCCCCGAATTTATCGGAATGTCCGCAATTTGTAGTTCGAGCGCTACATCTTCTCGCAGGGTCGGTCAAGGCTTGGCCCGCCGCTCAGCGCCCGGTGATGCGTAAAACTCTGTCAGGAATTTCCGTCTGTTTCCCCTGTTACGGTCATAAGTTGTCAAGAGCAGGCCGACTCGCACGCACGCCGCGCGCGATCTTCTAAGCTGCCGCACTGTCAAGGGTTTCCGAAATCACGGGGAGCGAATGGGAGCGCGCAGAGTGGATGAAGAATTGACCTGGAAGGTCGGGCACGAACCTGAACGCGAGCCGCGGGAGAAGGCACTGCCAAAAGCATACTTCTATTGGAAGAAAAAGAACGGGCAACTCGTGCGCTCTGCCGAATTCACGCAGTCGGAGCTTGAAGCCGAGATCGAGCGGCTGAGCGGGGCCGGAGAAGATACGACGGAGTTCGTGCTCGCACTGAAGATGCTCGCTCTTTCCCGCGGCGCCCGATAAAAAAAGGGCGCCCGAAGACGCCCCTGTAGTCTCCAGAGAATACCGCCTTACGCGAGGTCGGTGCCCGCCGGGATGAGCCGACCGACGATCACGTTCTCCTTTAGGCCCTGCAGACGGTACACGGGCTGTCCGCGTTAGTTTTTCTCACGCGTGGCTTGACAATTTACCGTTTGAGCAATCTCCCGGCGGCGCGCATCCTTGCCTCCAACAAGGAGAGCCACCATGAACAGAAGTGCACTCAGTCAACGTATCCTCGAAAAACTCTCCGCTTACTTCGCATCGTGCAGCGAGAGCTTCGTGAGCGAAGGTCAGGAATTTGCGCTCTAGTTAAATCCTGCCGGGGCTGGAGTAGAGCTCGTGGTCCACGTTACGGCACCTCGCTAAGGTTCAAGAGACCTTGGACTTCAGCGTAACCGCAAGCGGTGTTCCGTACTGCCTGAGGCTGGTTTAGAAGTTTTCCCGGATGAAGATGACTTCTTCCGAGCCCTTGAACGTGCCGAAGGTGGCGCGAGCGCTTGGGTTATCCGCGTAAGTAGCGGAGCCCGCCCAGTTGCCTTGCAGGTAGGTGCGGCTCGCGCCTGCCGCCGATACGGTGCCGCCGCCGACGCTGGTGCAGGTCGTGCCGCTCGAGGATGTGCCGAGGTTGGCGGTGAGGAGCACGCTGCCGTTATTCGCGTTGCCAGGTGGCGGAAGTAGCAGCCTTATGCGTCCCGAGCTGAGCGCACCGCCCCCGCTTACCGCGGTCTGGCAGGCCGCAAGGTTCGCGGTGAAGCTGCTCATCTGCACGTTGTTGTTCGCAAGCGAAGTGCAGCTATCGTCTTTGTTGGTGATAAATACGATACCGGCGCCTGCCGTCACCGCATATTGCGCTTCCACCTGCACCGGCAGCGGCACGAGCTGCGAACCGTTCGCATTCCTGAGCGCGAGCCGGCCGAAGCGCATCTGCCTGCCGCTGCCGAACGCGATGCCGTTGCCTGCGGTCGCAGTGCCGAAGGCCGCCGGATTGCCGGCGTAGGCGACGCTGTCAGCGTCGATCACATTGAGCGCCAGGGCGATATCGGCGTTGAATGGCGCGACCGGCGTGGCGCGCGCGAAGCGCAGCCCGGTGCCGGAGCCGAAGGTGAGCGCGCCAACGCCTGCGGTGAACGTCCCGATGACCGGATCAGCCGTTGTCGCCGGTAAACCTGTAGGGTCCAGCGCGGGCGTATTGCCCCCGCCGAGCGCATCGAACCGCGAGTAGCGGCTCAGCTGGGTGGCGGGCATCAAGGTCGAATTCGTGATCCTCGACCAGGCGCCGGCGTACAGCGTCGTCGTGTTGTTCGCGAGACCCTGCGCCGTCACCGTGATCACCGGCGCGGTCGTGTAGTTGAGGGGCTGGCCGAGATAGGTGAAGCCGCCCGCCGCGCAGGCCGTGCCGAAGGACGGCGTGTTGAGCGCCACCGCGAAGTGATCGGGCACGAAGCGCCCGACGTCGAGGGTCGCGCTGCACACGTAGCGGCCGCTCGCCGTGCAGTCGCCCGTGGTATCGGCTGCATCCACGCTCGCGAAATCCGAGTCCACGAGCTGCAGCGTAAACGAGCCGACGTTGTCGTAGGACGCCACATCGGAGGTGAGCTGCCCCGCCACGAACGTCGCGCCGAGCGTCAGCGTGCCGAAGGTCGCGGTGCAGGCAGCACCGACGCACGCGGTGAGCGTCGCGGTCGGCGCGCCGGTGTAATTGGTCGTCGTAGCAGGCGTGCCGGCCGCATTGACCGCGGTCGCGCGCACGCTGAATGGCCGACCTGCCTTGTGGATGGGCGTGGTCGCCGCGAACGTGAGGAGGTTGAAGACGCGAGCGCCCGGGGTCCCCGTCGTCTGCCAGTCAGTGTCGGTGACGGCAAAGCTGGCGAGCGTGTTGGGACGGATCGCGAAGGCGTCGCTCGAGCAGGCGGTAATCGCCGGCGCACCGGTCGGCGAAGTCATGCGCAGGCGCAAATTGCGATAGGAGTTTGGGACCGTGAAGCTGATGTTCTTGCGCCCACTGTCGCCGGCGGCAAAAGTAAGATCGGAGAGCGTCTGGATCAGCGTCCAGGTCGAGCGGCAGTTCTCGCCGACGAGCGTCCCCCCCAAAATATCGCTGGCGTCGACCACCTCGACCCCGACCGTGCCTACGAAAGCCGGTGCGATCAAGTCTTTCGCCGCATTCAAGGCGGCAATGTCGAGGTTGACCGATGTGCCGGCGATCTTGGTCTTAATCACACCGGTAGTGGCGGACGTGCCGGTTTCAACTCCATTGAAGCTTCCCAGCACACGCCGCAGCGCGAGGATGTGCGCATTGCCGTAGCCTGTGCTCGACGAGGTAGCGGTCTTGCTGATATTCGAGGCTGGGGCCGCTTGCAGCACCCAGCTCATTTCGAAGGCCTGGCTTCCGCCCTGCAGGTTGGCCGTTTCGTTCATGCCCGGTGGCGGGGACCAGGTACTCGTGGCGCCCACGCCGTACGAGGTGATGATCATGGTGTTGCTATAAGTCGTGTTCACGCTCGGTGTCGCGTGCGCAGTGACGGACGCGGTGTCGTTCTGCCCGTTCTCCTCAGCGATAGCGATCAGCGGATCGGCGCCCGAGAACGCCTGGATGCCCCCGGCCGCGCCGGTGTGGCTGGCCGAGAACGTCCAGCCGTAGGGCCCCAGGTCGCTTGCGGGTGCGCCCGCGAGCTTGCTGTAGACGGCGAGCGAGTTGCTCGTACCACTCGCTTGGTTCGTGCGCCGCACGAGCGCCCAGCCAGCAGGCGGGGTAATCGTCACGTCGTACGGCCCCACCGCGATCGAAGCGATCATCACGTCGTTCTGCTGCACGCCCGCGGGCTTGGCGATCGTGAGCGTGTTCGACCCGCCGGACGCCGCGGGACGCAGCGCGAGGATATGGGCCGCACCCGTATAGGCCGTCGCCCCGGCTATGGATGCCGTCTTTGTCGGGATGGTCCCCTGCGTTGCTTGCAGCACAGTGCTCGTTGCGACTGCTCCTGTTAAATTTATCCCCGAGCGGAAGTCGAGGGTTTCAGTCATGCCTGCGGGCGCAGTCCATCCGGTGACGGTCCCGTTACTGACCATGTGGGTGGTGACGAGCAGTCTATTGGGTCCCGTAGTCGCCAGGCCGCTCGGCGTCGCATGGGTCAAGGCGCTCGCGGTGACCTGACCATTCTGCACGTCGATGGGGTTCGTGGTGTCCACGCCGGAGAACGATTGAATACCGCCGACCCAGGCGTTTGGACTCGGGTTGGAAAGGTCGAAGACGTAACTCGAAACGCTGGCATCGCTCGCGTCGGCCGCGCGCCAGTAAATGGCCAGCGAGTAGAGGGGGGCTGACGCTTGGTCGATACGTTTAACCAGGTTCCAGCCTGCCGGTGGCGTGATGGTGATGGAGGGCGAGGCGTTGTTTGCGAAGGCCAAAGAGGCGATCATCACGTCGCCGGCCACCGTACCGGGCGGCTTCCTGATGCCCCCGGGCCGCATAGCGAAGAGGCGGTATGCGCCGGCCTTAGGGCCCAGTGTCGCTTGGCGGTTAGTGACCGCTGCAACCGGACCCGCGGTGGCTTGCGTAAGGTAGGCGATCGACATCGACGTGTCAGCGCCCGCACCGCCTGCCACGGCCATGGTTCGCCATGGCGGCTGTCCGCCCGGCTGTGACCATCCGGGGGTCTGGAGGGACCACGTATTGTCATCCGCCGAGTACCAATGCGCGAACACCATCGCGTTATCGGTAGTCGTGGTGAAGCCGGAGATGGCCACATCGTACGGCGACGGGAGGGCGGCGGAAAAAGTGCCGCTCAAGTAGTTAGTACTCCCGCCGCAGCAGCTATAGTCGTTCACTGGTTGTGTGCCCACACCTATCGTATCGGCGCCCCGCAGTACGATCATCCACATTTGGTATGTAACGGCGGTCGCCCCCCAGCTGAAGGCGGGAATATTGGGAGTACCGCTCCACGACCCGTTGAAGATGGTCTTGAATACCCTTGCGGTTGGATTGGAGCCTATCTGGCCGCCAGGAATGCTCCACCACGTTTGCCCGCCCGACACGGTGTTCTGAATGAGGGTGCTCGAGGGCACCATGGCGGAGACGAAGAGGAGTATCACGTCTTTATTCTGCATGCCGGCGGGCGGGACGATCGCCGCGCTCGCTGCCTTCGTAATCGAATCGTCGCTCGCCGGCATCCGGGACTCGCCCACGATGGTCATCGGAGCGCCTCCTGCTGCGGCGGCGCGCAATGCTGGTATCCCGCCGCCGGGAATGGAGGCGAAGGTTGAGTTGCGGAAGGCGATCTGCGCGTGCGCGGCGCTGACGAGCGCCATGCCGGCGAGCGCGCCCATCAGCAGCACGGCGCGCACGATCCCGCGCTGCCGGCGCGGCAGCGCTTGCCTCAGGGTGGTTCGCGTGGCGTTCAGAAGTTTTCCCGGATGAAGATGACTTCGTCGGAGCCCTTGTAGACCCCAAACGTCGCCCGGGCAGTGGGGTTCACATTGTAGAGGCCGCCCGTCCAGTTGCCCTGCAGGTACGTCCTGTTGGCGCCTGCCGCGGGGACGGTGCTCGGGCCGACGCTCGTGCACGTGGTGCCGCTGCTTGCCAAGCCTAGGTTCACCGCAAGGTCAACGCTGCCGTTGTTGGCGCTGCCCGGCGCGGCGAGGGTCAGTATGCTACGGCCCCTGGCGAACGCGCTCACCGCGGTATTCGCGGTCTCGCACGCGGCCAGGTTGCTGGTGAAGTTGCTCATCGCCACGTTATTGGTCGCGAGCGTCGTGCAGTTGTCGGCGTCGTTAGTGATGAACGCCGTGCCGTTCCAGTATTGCGTTTCGAGCGGGACCGGCAGGCGCACGAGCTGCGAGCCGCTCGCATTCCTGAGCGCGAGCCGGCCGAAGCGGATCTTGCTGCTGCCCAGCAGGACCCGGTCGTTGCTATCTGCGGGGACACTGGTGTCCAGGT
>VBBY01000021.1 GCA_005881595.1 Betaproteobacteria bacterium
TGCGCTGCCCGAGCCGGGCACCTGGGTGCCGATGATCGAGTCGCGGGACGCAAAGGGGACCGGCGGGCTATAGGTATCGGTTTCGTTTCCGTTGACCGGATCGACGAACAACGCGCCGTGGACACGCACACCCGCGTCGTCGTTCGTGAAGTAATTTTCGTTTCCGGCCTGGTCGCGGATGATCTTGACCTGCGCGCCGTTGAAAGACCTGGTGCCGGCGACCGTCCTGGTCTCGGTGCTGCTGGTGGTGCCGTCGGACACGTTATAGGTCCAGGTGGCGCCGTCGGGGAGCGGAAAATACGGCGCCGAGGCAAACGCCGCCGCTTGCGTGCTGAACAGGCAGGCCGACAGGATCAGGGCAGCGCGCGCCACCGGCCGCGAACGGCGGCCGTTATTGGTAGCCTTTGAGGTAGTCATATCCTTCCCTTTATCGGTACGACCGCGTTGCGACTATTTCATCGGGGTGACGCTACGCCTCATTGCCCACAGTGGCAATCGGAAGCACGGCGTAGAACTCAGCGGCCCACAACGGTCCAGCAGCAGGTCGGTCTGTACGTCCATTCGGATCATGGCAAGGTAGCCCAAAGTCCACGATACTCGAGTCCTATACTCCCGCGAACGCCTGACATTCTCAAGGGTTTTAGCGGACGGATTTGCGCGGCCGCGATGGTACTCGCCATCAGCTGCGGCGCGCACGCGGCGTCTGACCTGCGCTTCCGCGCCGCTCCTCACCTATAATGGCCGCGGGTTCCGAATAACAATCCGAACGGAGTTCCCGACCGGCCGCCGGGGGGCGCGCCGTAGAGCAGGCTTTTGCAGGGAGGGAACACTCGATGATGCGTCGTTGTAGGCCGGTTCCCAATGTTCTTCGAGGAATGTAACGGAAATAAGCGAACTCTTTTATGCGGGCTGCCTGCGTGATTCACGAACTAGCAGAAGTCAAGTCAGTACACGTGGGACCCGGGACTAACATCTGGCAGTTTTGTGTAGTGCTGCAGAACGCTGAGATTGGCGACAACTGCAATATCTGCTCACATTGTTTCATTGAAAATGACGTCGTAATCGGTAACAACGTCACGATAAAAAACGGCGTCCACATATGGGATGGTGTCAGCATTGAAGACGACGTGTTCATTGGACCTAACGTAACTTTTTCGAACGATCTTTGGCCAAAGTCAAAACAGCGCCCGGAATCATTCGACCGTACAGTTGTCAGGAAACAAGCGTCCATAGGAGCTAACGCCACCATTTTGCCGGGCGTTACTATCGGTCAGGGTGCCGTCGTCGGAGCGGGGGCGGTAGTTACTCGTTCTGTCCCTCCCTATGCGGTAGTCGTGGGAAATCCCGCTCGGATCATTCGTTACGCAAAGACTGACGAAGCCACGCCAGCTCCATTAGCCGTTCCAGGTCCGATAGAAAATCGCCCAGCGCGACAAGCTGTTTCCGTGGACGGGGTTTCGATTCACTATCTCCCGGTTTTCCGCGATATCCGGGGAGAAATTGCTGTAGGGGAGTTCGAGAGAAGCATTCCGTTCTCGCCGCTTCGCTATTTCATAGTTTACGGAGTACCCAGCAAGGAAACCCGTGGCGAGCACGCACACAGACAATGCCATCAATTCCTCATTTGCATTCGTGGAAGCTGCGCCATTGTGGCGGACGATGCCAAGCGGCGCATTGAAATACCTCTCGACTCGCCGGACAAGGGTGTTCATCTACCGCCAATGACATGGGGCATCCAGTACAAGTATTCGTCTGATGCGATGCTTCTGGTATTCGCATCTCATTACTACGATCCAGCAGACTATATCCGCGACTACTCGGATTTCGTCCGAATACGATCACAAGGTACGAGCAAGTAAACAGGCATGAAGGTTTCATTTCTCGACTTGCGCGGGCCATATCTCGAGCTGAAAGACGAAATCGATCAAGCCATTCACCGGGTCGTCAATTCCGGTTGGTACATCCTCGGAGAAGAGGTTGATGCTTTTGAGGATCTCTACGCCAAGTATTGTGGTGCAGCCCATTGCGTTGGCGTGGCGAATGGTTTGGATGCCTTGCACCTTGGATTACTAGCGCTTGGCGTAGGACCCGGCGATGAGGTGATCGTTCCGTCCAACACCTATATCGCCACGTGGTTGGCAGTCAGCCATACGGGCGCGGTGCCAGTGCCTTCAGAACCGGACAGGGGCACCTGCAACATCAATCCTGTCGACATCGAAAGCATTATTACGTCTCGCACCAAAGCTATTATTCCTGTCCACCTTTACGGTCAGCCGGCAGACCTGGATCCGATTCTGGAGGTTGCACGCCGTTACGGTCTTAAGGTTCTTGAAGACGGCGCCCAAGCACATGGAGCCCGTTACCGAGGGAAACGCATCGGAGCTCACGGTGATGCAGTCGCATGGAGTTTCTACCCCAGCAAGAATCTCGGCGCTCTCGGTGATGGCGGAGCGATAACAACGAATAGCTCCGAAATCGCCGCGGCAGTCCGTCTGTTGCGCAATTACGGGTCCAGAAAGAAGGATGGAAATGAGGTGAAAGGCTTTAACAGCCGTCTAGATCCGCTACAGGCGGCGGTGCTTAGCGTGAAACTTAAGCATCTCGATGAATGGAATAGCCGCCGTCGATATGTAGCCCGTCAGTACCTTCAGAAACTCGTAGACCTGGACCTGCTACTTCCCAATGTACCGGAGTGGGCGGAGCCTGTTTGGCACCTGTTTGTTGTGCGTTCAAGAACAAGAGACGAATTGCGGGCGGTGCTTAACGCCAGGGAGATCGCGACTATGATTCATTACCCGGTACCGCCTCACCTGCAGCCGGCGTACGCTGACCTCGGTTTTGTGCGAGGTGCCTTCCCCATCTCAGAAGAGGTTCATGAAACGGTAGTTAGCCTTCCTATCGGGCCGCACGTCACAGACAGCGAGGTCGAAGCAGTCGTGAACGCAGTTCGCGACGCCTGCCTATAACCCACAGCGGCCGACGTTTTGTCTCTGGTACGGACTAGCTACCTTAACGCAGTAGCGGTACTCGTCCGCATTGCGAGTGCTCTCGTACTCAACAAGATCCTGGCCATATTGGTCGGACCTTCCGGGTACGCTCTGATCGGTCAAATCCAGAATGTCGTCTCAATAATGGCAGGTATCGCCGGGGGAGCGATTAGCACTGGCGTAGTGAAGGCTACAGCTGAGCATTTCGACGATGACACCCGGCAATACGCAATATGGAGAACAGCCTTTCGGTTATCTATCTGGACGACATTGCTTGCAGCAGCCTTATTATTCCTTTTCAGGCGACAGTTAGGAATTTGGCTCTTTCATCGAGGCGATCTGACAGACGTTCTTGTCTGGCTTGTTTTGGCGTTGCCTGCGATGTGTGCGAACACGCTATTTTTAGCCATATTAAATGGTAAGAAAGAGGTTGGCGCTTACGTCATTGCCAATGCGTCAGGCACCCTCCTAGCCCTGTCGGTAACTGCAGCAATGACCGCTGCATTCGGAATTCGTGGTGCGCTCATCGCTGTGGCCATCAGTCCGGCCGTTGCAATTACGGCATCGGTAGTCCTTATTTCACGGACGCCTTGGTTCCGGCCTCAATATATCTGGGGCCCGACTGATTTCACATCGCTGCGCGAGCTGTCGAAGTATGCGTTGATGATGCTTACGACCGCAGTATGCACGCCGATCGCGCAAACCCTGATACGAAATCATCTTGGAGAGACAATTGGATGGGAATCAGCCGGATATTGGCAGGCTGTTTCGAAAATCAGCGAGATCTACCTGATGCTGATTATCGGGCCATTGGCGGTTTATTACCTTCCGAGAATTGCCGAGATTCGGAGATCGGAAGAACTGCGATCGGAAGTTGTAAGGGTTTACCGATTCTCGCTGCCACTTGCGGCCGGCTTCGCCCTAGGGATTTATCTAATGCGTGACACGTTGGTCATATTGCTGTTCGCGTCCAATTTCCGGCCGATGACCGAATTGTTTGGTTGGCAGCTGGCTGGCGACGTGGTCAAGATCGCGTCGTGGGTGCTTGGTTATGTTTTGCTTGGAAAGGCAGCCGCTAAAGCATTCATAGCAACCGAAGTATTGTTCAGCATTTCGCTAGTGATATTTACCTGGCTCCTAACTGGATATTTCGGCTTAAAGGGAGCCACGATGGCTTACTTTGTCAGCTATGTGCTCTACCTGCTTATACTGGCTTTCGTCGTCAAACGGGTAATACGCTTTCAAACCATGGCGGCATGAGAATTCTTGTCCCAATCCTGTCTTTTGGGCGCGCCGGCGGATACCGCGTGCTTTCAGAGCTTGCGAACAACTGGGTCTCTCGCAATCACGACGTGGATTTCCTGAGTCCGGACAGCAGCGATGAACCTTACTTTCCAACAAAAGCGGAGATTCGGTGGGTAAACGGCGAAGGGGTTGTTTCCGCGCAACGACAGGCGAAGGCGAAGCCAAGCGGACGCTATCATCTTCAGGCTTTGTCGCGCGGCTTGAAAGTTGTGGGACATGAGTACGACGTCATACTAGCAAATCACTCGCTGACCGCATGGCCCGTTGCGTTGGCGGCGTGTGGTAACGCGAAGAAGTTCTACTACGTGCAAGCCTACGAGCCCGAATACTATGCCAACAGGCGAACAATCAAAGGATATGTTCTCGCGTTCATGACGGCGCTTTCATATCATTTGCCGATAAAGCGAATCGCCAACTCGCCCATATATTTTCGTTACAGAAACTTGCGGACTTCTTGCTTCGTTCCTCCGGGTATTGATCTTTCGATATTCAAGCCAGGGAAAGATGCCAAGGATTTAGAGCGTGCAGAAAGTATCGTCATAGGCTGTATCGGACGGTATGAGCCCGAAAAAGGAACGATCTATGTACTGCGCGCATTCGAAAAGCTTCACCAAAGGGACCGGAGATTTCAATTGCGAGTTGCTTACGGCAATCTGCCGGAAGGTTGGAAACATGACGGCTGCGAGATCGTAGTACCGAAGAACGACCAGGAGCTCGCGAGCTACTATCGCAGCCTGGACATCCTTGTCGCGCCGGGAACTGTCCAGCATGGGGCGCCGCATTATCCAGTTCTGGAGGGCCTGGCTTGTGGAATTCCAGTTGTTACCACGGGCTACATGGGTGCGACGCCCGATACAGCGTGGATCGTTGGTAATCGAGATGTAAATTCGATCTGCGACGCCATAAGCCGACTAGTCGCCGATCCACTTACACGACAGCAAAAATCCAATCAAGGGCGCATTGTTGCGCGCGCGTACTCATGGGACAGCGTCGCTGA
This sequence comes from Betaproteobacteria bacterium, assembly GCA_005881595.1. Taxonomy (GTDB): domain Bacteria; phylum Pseudomonadota; class Gammaproteobacteria; order Burkholderiales; family SG8-39; genus SCGC-AG-212-J23. The sequence goes on from VBBY01000021.1 coordinate 5,290, forward strand.
TCAAATGCTAACAGTGTTCAACGGTGAGCTGTCCTAGTTGTCAACCTCAAGTTACTCACCCAAAACTCGACGTGATAATTGCTGCGGAGAGAACATGCGCTTTATACGCATTGGAAAACGAATTAGCGTCTAATCTCACTTACCTGGCGGCGCCCGCCGGCATCGAATGATCTATCTCACTGCGTTTTCCATTCTGGCTGTCGCGTTTGGCCAGATCCACCGCCTGCGAGCGCCCGCGCTGGCGGCTTGCGTGGCAGCCGCGGTGCTAGCGACGATGGCGGCGTTGCGCGGCGCTGATGTCGGCAGGGACTTCCTCAATTACCAAGAGTGGTATCAGTTCACCACGGAGGACGCGTCCTTTCTGGAGCGTCCCTTCCACCTGGAAGCGATCTACTTCGGCCTCAACGATGCTCTCTCGTCGGTCGGATTGCCGTTCCGAGCCTTCCTTTGGGGCATCGCCGCCATCTCCATTTTCATCAAGGCGAAAGTGATCCTGAGCTTTTCGAGCCGGCCGGCAGCGCCAGCCATCGCGCTGCTCGTATTTGCGCTGACCTTCTACCTACTGCATGACTTCAGCCAGGTCCGCGCCGGAGCGGCGGTTGCTCTGCTCTTCGCCGGACTTCTCGCGCTAGCCAATGGCAGCCGGGCACGATTTCTTTGCCTCGCCATCCTCGCGTGCGGGTTTCACGCTGCGGCAGTGTTCGGTTTGCTGTTTCTGCTGCCGGCGCACGGACGTCGTTCCAGGGTCGTCGACGCGATCTTTGTGCTTGGCACGTTCGCAGCGCTGGCAAGCGCACTCGCCGACACCCCGGCGGTGGGGTTCGCGTCGGAGTGGGCCACCGAGCTCGATCCACGGCTCGCAATCTACGTCGAATATTCTCTCACCGGCATCTCGGAAGCGGCCAATCCCTTTTCGGTTCCCGCCCTTCTGGCGCTTGCTTTGGCTCTGTCCCTGTTCGTCGGGCGGCAGCCGCCGGAAACAGTCGCGACGGGCACTAGAGACCGCGTTGCCATCACGCATTTGCGCCGCAGCATTCTTGCCGGGGTTTGCTGCCTCGCACTGCTCTATGCGTTCCGGGACATCGGCTTGCGCCTGTACGAGCTGAGCGTGTCCTTCATTCCGCTCGCGGCTGCCATTCTGTTCTCACGAAAACGAAGAATCCTGCCGAAGTTGCTGCTGGTTCTGTGGTGTGTTGCGACAGCCTACATCTACGTCTTCCGGGAAAATCCGCTGGTCGAGCCCTACATGATGAGTCTGTCGTAGGCCGCATGGCTGCAGCCCGCGTTCTCGCAGTGGTGGTGGTATTCGGCAAGGCTCCCAAGGACGTGCCTTGCCTCGCTCAATTGAGGCAATGGCAGTCCGAAGGGCACGAAGGACCGGGATTTCGGCTCTCCCACGTTTTAATTTATGACAATAGCGCGGTGTCGTCGGCCGATTTCAAGCCCCTCGTCTCGCAAGACGCGACCTATGTGCACGACCGCGCCAATGGCGGTACACGAGCGGCCTACCATTCAGCTCTGCGGCAGGCGCGTGCACTGAAGTGCGACTGGTTGCTGCTTCTTGACCACGACACGGTTTTGCCGGCGGACTATCTGCGCGCTTCGTACGCGGCCCTGGAGAACAATGCATGCCCGCAAGAAATCGGCGCCATCGTTCCTTCGGTCACCGTGGACGGCCGGGTTGCATCACCGTCCATCATCAAACACTATGGACGCGTGATACCGGGCCGAGCTGCTCGTGCATCCGCGAGCGGATCTGTAACCGCAATCGCCTCTGCGGCCTTCATACGCACGGAACATATGGCTGACGTTGCTCCCATCCCGGCCGACTTCGGTCTCGACTATCTCGATCATTGGCTGTTCCGCTCGCTGACTGCACAGGGTCGAAAAATTGCAGTCTCAGGCGCAGAGGTCAATCATTCATTGTCGGTGTGGGCAATGGAGTCGATGCCGGCGTCCCGCTATCAGAGCATCCTGAGGGCCGAATATCGTTTCCTTCGGGATGCGCCCGGCTTCGCCGCATCACGTTATTTCGCATGGCACGCGCTCAGAACGTTCAAGATGGCATTGCGCATGCGAACATGGCGCTTGATTCGCACCTGCCTAAAGCACTTCGTGACGATCCTCGCGCATCGATGAGTCCGCCGCAGCATTCCACCGCCTCGATCGCGATGGCGACATATAACGGCGTCCGATTTTTGGAAGAACAGATCCAGTCTGTCCGCTCGCAAATGCAGGCCGGCGACGAGCTCGTCATCGTCGACGACGCTTCGACCGACGGGACGGTGAAGCTTCTCGAGCAGCTGCAGTTTCCGCGGATGCAGGTCTACCGTAATTCAAAGAACCTCGGCGCGGCAGGGACGTTCGATCGGGCCCTGAGCCTGACCCGTAACGACGTGGTCTTCCTGTGCGACCAGGATGACGTGTGGCTGCCCGGCAAGCGACAGGCGTTCGTGGAGTCGTTTCTGCGCGATAGGCGATGCAGCGTCGTCGTTTCCGATGCCGAGGTGATTGACGCCGTCGGCAGGACTCTGGCTGCGTCATTCATGCAAACGCGCGGCGGATTCAGCGGGTCCTTGTGGTCGACGCTCTACAAGAACCGGTTCCTCGGGTGCTGCATGGCGCTGCGTCGGGACGTGCTGCGCATGGGGCTGCCTATTCCGCCTACGGTGCCCCAGCACGACATGTGGCTCGGCCTGCTCGGCAGAGAAATTGGCAACGTGCACTACCTTTCGGCCGCGTATCTTCGCTATCGGCGGCATGAGAGGAATACCAGCCCTTCGCGCCCTGCCTCGATACCGACCATGGTGCGCTGGCGTGCATCGCTGCTGTTATTGACGCGGCGGCGACTATGGGAGCATCGGGCGCGGCGGGCGGGTGGCCAAAGCCAGGAGTGACTAGCCGCCTCGGATGCACCTCGTTGGCGACGAGTACTAGGTGATGGTCCTCGCACTCTATGGCCAGCCTAGTTACGTCGACGAGCTGCGAGACCTCATGGTTGCGGCGCACTTGCGCTGTGTGCGCCTGAGCACGTATATAGCCCGTTCGTAGTATTGACAGATGTCCCGCGGCGCGAGGTAAGCTAGTACCTGAGGGTTCGGAGCGGGGTTCGCGAGGCCCAGGTTCCGCCCGAAGCCTTATTGCAGGGGGGGACTTGGGGTGCCCGGCATCGCTATTGCGATAACGGTACTTAGTGCCGCTCTTTCAGCGTGGGTCGGCGCACGCCTGCTCGCCGGCGGCGCGTGGGTGCGGCAGCCCGGCGTCGACGAGAGCTCGCACAGTCTCCGCAAGGTCCACAGCAATCCCACACCCCGTGTCGGCGGCATCGCCGTTGCGCTCGGCGTTATCTGGGGCTTGCTCTCGGCCGGGGTCTGGCAAGGGCAGATGACGCTGGGGGTTCTGCTGCTGGTCTGCATCGCGCCCGGGCTTCTGTGGGGGCTGATCGAGGATCTTTCCAGGCGCGGCGCGGTGCTCGTGCGCCTGGCTTTCACGGGCATCTCGGCGGCGCTGGGTTTCATTCTGCTCGACACCCGCATTACCGGTGTCGACCTCCCTGTTCTGGACCATCTTCTCGCGATTCCCGCCTTTTCGTTTGCCCTCACCGTAGTGGCCGTGGCGGGGGTGGCGAGCTCGATCAACATGATCGACAGGCTGAACGGCCTGTCGGGGTTCACGACGCTGCTGGCGGCCCTCGGGCTCGCGCTCGTGGCGTGGACGGTGAACGACGCGTTCGTCTTCACGGCCGCGTGCGCGGTGGCCGCGAGCCTGGCCGGGTTCGTCCTGGTCAGTTTCCCGCGCGGGCGGATTTTTCTCGGCGACGGCGGGGCGTATTTCGTCGGGCTGGTGCTGGCGCTGCTTTCGCTCATGCTGGTGCAGCGGAACACCGAGGTCTCGGCGTGGTTTCCACTGGTGCTCCTCGCCTACCCGATCTGGGAGACGCTGTTCACGATGCTCCGGCGCTGGCGGCACGGAGTGTCGCCGCTGCGCCCGAACGCGCTGCACCCGCACACGCTCGTGTATCACCGCGTCGTGCGCTGGAAGCGCCGCAGCGCCACCGCCTCGGACACGACGCGCCGCAATTCGACTGCCTCGCTCGCCCTGTGGTGGATACCCGCCGTGTGCTTCGCGCTTGCGGTGGCGTTCTGGGACCGCACCGGCGTTCTGCAGCTCGCGTCCATCGGCTTCATCCTCGTCTACGGCTTCATCTACCGGCGCATCGCGCGCTTCGGCGTGCCGCGGTGGCTGGTGATCCGCGTAAGGCCCGGGCAGGCGCCTGTCAGCCCGGCATCGGCGGGCGCGAAGATCGTTTTCGTGAACCGGTTCTTCTTCCCCGACCTCTCTGCGACCAGCCAGCTGCTTACCGAGCTGACGCTCGACCTCGCGGAGCGCGCGGAAGTCCACGTGGTGACTAGCCGGCTGAGGTACGACGATCCCGCCGCGCGGCTTCCGGCCCGCGCGCAGTATCGGGGTGTAACGATTCACCGCGTCTGGACAGCCGGCTTCGGCCGGTTCTGCCTGCGCGGGCGCGCGGTCGACTACCTGACTTTCTACTTCACCTGCGCGGTGCGGCTGATGTCGCTCGTGCGCAGCGGCGATGTGGTGGTCATCAAGACCGATCCGCCGCTGCTGTCGATTGTCGCCGCGCCGATCGTCCTGCTGCGCGGCGCGAGGCTCGTCAACTGGCTGCAGGATATTTTCCCGGAGGTGGTCGGCGCCGTCGGCATCCGGCTTTTCAGCGGCCGCCTCGGCCGGCTGGTGCAAAGGCTGCGCGACTGGTCGCTTGCGTCGGCGGAGGTCAATGTCGTGCTGGGCGACACGATGCGCGAGGTGCTGCGCCGGCGCGGGATAGCCGAGCGGCAACTGCGCGTGATCGCAAATTGGGCCGATGGCGCTGCCCTTCGGCCGTCGGCTCCGGAACAGAACGCTCTGCGCGGCGAGTGGCGGCTCAGCGACCGTTTTGTCGTCGCCTACTCCGGAAACATGGGCCGCGTCCACGAATACGAAACGATCCTCGGGGCCGCAGAGCTCCTTCGCGCCAGCTGCCGGATTGCTTTCGTATTCATCGGCAGCGGCGTGCGGATGCGTGACCTCAAGGCCGAAGCAAGGCGGCGCGAGCTGGACCTCAGCTTCATGGACTACCAGCCACGCGAGTCTCTTGCGCAAAGCCTCGGCGCGGCGGACTTGCACCTGGTTTGCCTGCGTCCGCAGGTCGAGGGACTGGTGGTGCCGAGCAAGTTCTACGGCGCCGCGGCGGTGGGCAGGCCGGTGATCTACATCGGCGATCCTGATGGGGAGATCGGATCCGTCGTTCGCCGCTTCAATTGCGGCATCGCGGTCAGGAATGGCGACCGCCATGGGCTCGCGAAAGCGATTCGCCACCTGGCGGCGAGCCCGGATCTTTGCCGCGCCCTGGGCGACAACGCGCGCAGCGCGTTCGAGGCAAACTGGGACCGGACCATTGCCGCCGCGAAGTGGGCCGATCTGCTCGCCGCGGTTTCCGCGCAGGGCCTGCCGGCTCCGGCCTTCGGCGCCGCAGTCGAGAATCCGGCCGCCGTCCTGGCCGATGGTCCATGAGAGAATTCCAACCAAGCCTTGAGAGAAGGCGCCGTGGGGAGAGACCCGGAATGGTTCGCTTGCTCGCAGCAGTTGCATTGGCCGCGGCGCTGCCGCTGGCCGCTTACGCCAACGGGGTGGTCCAGTCGATGAAGGGCGATGTTCGGGCCGGTCCCGTGGGCCAGACGGCCAGAACGGTGGCTGTGGACCAGCGCCTCACGCCCGGGACGGCGGTGGTGACGGGAGCCGACGCGCAGGTGGTCCTGCGCTTCGACGACGGCCAGCAGGTCGTGCTCAACCAGAACACCGAGTTCCGCATCGTCGATTTCCGCTATGACGCGAGCGACGCGAAGGTGGACCGCACGGTGTTCGACCTGATCAAGGGCGCGCTGCGGATGGCCTCGGGCGCGATAGTCGGGCGCAACCGGCAGGCGGTCGCGCTTCCGTTACCAATGCCGCAGGCACTGTGGCGCTCGGCGCAGGGACCTTCGGCACCGTCGCCACTTCGGCGGCGCTGGCGACCGCGATCCCGGCTTCGGCGCTGCCGGCGGCCGCTTCGGCGGCGTTCAGCAGCATGAGCGCCGCGGCCGGCGTCGCCGCGGCAGGCGGCGCGTCCGCGGGTGCGGCCGGAACGGGCGCGGCCGGCGGCGCGGGCGGCGTCGGCGCGGCCGGGGTCGCGGCGGGAGCCGCGGCGGCGGCCGGGGTCGCGGCGAGCACCAGGAAGTCGAGCACGACCTCGCACCACTGACCATAGCTGCCGACCGCGCAATCGCTCAGGAAAAGGCCCCCATGCGGGGCCTTTCTCTTTTGGTGGCTTCGCTTTTTCTCGCGGTGCTGCCGGCGTCAGTTCTCGCCGCCGAGCCGAGCGTCACCGGGCAAACCGGGCTGATCAGCATGCCCGACGCGCGCTTCGCGCCGGAGGGAAGCTGGCGCACCGGCATGAGCTTCATGCGCCCCTACCAGGCGCTCTGGACGAACGTCACGCTGTTCCCCTGGATGGAAGGCTCGTTTCGCTATACGCGCATCTACCACGTTCCGGGCTTTCCCGAAGACCAGGCCATCGGCTACGGCGACTACAAGGACAAGTCCTTCGACGCGAAGCTGCAGCTCGTTCCCGAGCGGGGAGCCTGGCCGGCGATCGCGCTCGGAGCGCAGGACGCCGGCGGCGGCACCGGGATCTTCCGCGCGCTGTACGGCGCGGCCTCCAAGCGCGTCGGCGACGTGGACTTGACCCTCGGCTACGGCAGGCAGCGCATCGACGGCGTCTTCGGCGGCGCGCGCTGGTCGCCGTCGAGCCTGCCGAGCTGGAGCCTGGTCGCGGAGTACGACGCCTACAACTACCAGCGCGATTTCAGCTCCGACCTGTCCGGCGCGGCGAATTACAAGAAGGCGCCGGCGGTCGGCATCGAGTACCGCTGGGGCTGGCTCGGCGCGAAGCTCTTCTCCTCGCACGAGCACCTCGGCTTCAACACTTACATCAGCGTGCCGCTCGAGCAACGCGAGTTCATCCCGAAGGTCGACGAGCCGGCGCCGTACACGAAGATCAACCCGCGCCCGACCGAAGCGCAATGGCAGGAGGACGACCGGCACCGCGCGCGCCTCCTGCGCGCGCTCAGGGAGCAGGACTTCCGGAACGTGCGCATCGGCTACCACAACGGCCGGCTCGAGGCGAGCCTCACCAATTTCCGCATCTCGTCGATGCCGCGCGCGGTCGGACGGGCAGCGCGCACCATGCTCTCCTTCGCGCCGCTCGAAGTCCGCGAGCTCCGCATCACCTACCTGGAAGGCTCGCTGCCGGTCACCACGTACACGTTCATCAACGTGCCGCTCCTGCAGCGCTACTTCAACGGCCTCGCCTCGCGCGGGCAGCTCGCCCCCTACGTGGCGATCGAGTACGCCGGCCCGGACGCGCTGCGCGAGGAAGCCGACCGCGCCGAGACTCTCATCACCTTCCAGGAGCCGCTGCCGCAGAGCCTGGTGCTGCAGACCAACGAGGCCGACTTCTTCGCGCTGCGCGGCGAGAACGTGGCCGGAGGCCGCGTGTACGTGCGGCCCGCCTTCTCCAGCTTCTTCAACGATCCGAGCGGCGCTTTCCGCTACGACCTGTCGATCGTAGGCAACTACAGCCGCGCGCTCGCCGAGCAGACCTTCCTGCAGGCGCAGGCCTACCTGCCGCTCTACGAGAACATCAGCGACGTCACCAGTCCGTCCAACAGCGAGCTGCCGCACGTGCGCTCGGACATCGCCGAGTACCGGCGCCACAACCACCTCAAGCTGTCGCAGCTCCTGGTCAACCGGTTCTACCATTCCTCGGAGCGGGTCTACGCCAGGCTCTCGGGCGGCATCTACGAGGAGATGTTCAGCGGCGCCGGCGGGCAAGTGCTGTATCTGCCGCGCGACGGCCGCTGGGGCGCCGACCTCGACGTCAACTGGCTCAAGCAGCGCGACTTCGACGGCTGGTTCGGCCACCAGCACTACGAGACGGTGACCGCCATCGCCTCGCTCAACTACCGCATGGCGCACGGCGTCACCGGCACGCTGCGGGCCGGGCGCTTCCTCGCCCGCGACGAGGGCGTGCGCGCCGAGGTGAAGCGGCGCTTCGCCTCGGGCTTCGAGGTCGGCGCCTGGTACACGGTGACCAACGGCAACGACATCACCTCGCCCGGCTCGCCCTCGAACCCCTACTACGACAAGGGCGTGTTCATGCTGTGGCGCCTCGACACGCTGCTCACTCGCGACACGCAGGCCGTCGCCGGCTTCTCGCTCTCGCCGTGGACGCGCGACGTCGGGCAGATGGTCGCCTCGCCCGGCGACCTGTACAGCCTGCTTGAGGACCCGGTCTACCGCATGCACTCGCGCGACGGCCTCTCGCGCTTCGGCGACCGCGACGACGACTACGACCTGCCGTCGCTGGGGACCGGGCGCGACCGCATCTGGCCGGACCTGGTCGCCGACGACTTCTTCAGCGGCCTGCGCGCCGCCGGCGAGGTCGACTGGCTGCGCACGGCGGCGCTCGGCACCGGGATCGTCGTCGGCTCGGCGCTGCTCGACCATGCCGCCTGGCGCTTCGCGGAGCGCCACAAGGACGCGCACTGGATGAAGCAGGGCATCCGCGTGGGCAACGCGCTGCCGGTAGCGGGGCTAGGGCTCTCGGCCGTCTTCGCGTTCGACAAGTCGCGGCCGCGGCTCTCCGACACCGGGGTGGCGGCGCTCGAGGCGGGCGGCCTGGCGCTGCTGGCGAGCAGCGGGATCAAGTACGTCGCCGGGCGCGCCCGTCCGACGGCCGGGGTCGGCCAGAGCGACTTCCACGCCGGCAGCCGGGACGACCGCTTCCATTCCTTCCCGTCGCGCCATGCGGCGATCATGTGGGCGGCGGTCACGCCGTACGCAAAGGAGTACGGCATGGAGTGGCTCTACGGCGTCGCCGCGCTCACCAACGCCGCGCGCACCGGCAGCCGCGAGCACTGGCTCTCCGATACCGTCGGCGGCGCCGTGCTCGGCTATGCCATCGGCAGCCTGGCATGGGAAGCGCGCCGCGAATCGCGTCGCGGCAAGAACGGGCCGTCGCTGGCGGTCGGACCGGGTACAGTCGGGCTGGCATGGGAGCTGCCGTGAGAAAAACGTGGTCTGTCCCTGTTTTTCTGTTGTTCGTTTCAAGCGCGCAAGGTCAAGGCTGCCGCGTGCTCGATCCCGAGCTGCAGGGGAGCTACGCCGGGCCGTGCGTGAACGGGCTCGCCGAGGGTCATGGCAGCGCGAGCGGGGCGGCGCAATACGAGGGCGGGTTCAAGGCCGGGCGCAAGCACGGCAAGGGCGTGAAGGCCTGGCCCAATGGCGATCGCTACGAGGGCGATTTCGTCGAGGACCGCAAGGAGGGCGTGGGCGCCTATGCGTGGGGCCGCGGCAAGTGGGCGGGCGAGCGCTACGAGGGCGCTTTCAGCAACGACCGCCGCAGCGGCTTCGGCGTGTACCGCTGGCCGAGCGGCGATGTCTACGCCGGCCCCTGGAAGGACGACGCCTTCGCCGGGCCGCCGACGCAGATGATGCGGGCGCGCGCGCAGTTCGAGAAGGAAGCGCGCGCCGCGGTGGCGAAGGAAGGCCAGAAGGTCTGCCGCGAGATGCAGGTGGGGATCGGCGGCCGCGACTGGATCCGGGGCGTGGTCGTGGCGACCGGCGAGGACCAGGTCGCGGTGCGCATCGACGACGCCGGCCGGCAGCCGCACGTCGTCGCGAACGTCGAAGTCCACAGCGGCGAAGTCGTCTGGGATGTCCCGCAGGCGTGGACGCCGTGCTTCTAGCTGGGATGCAGGCAGGCGCTCGAGCGCAAGCCGCTCTTCCGCAGGTCGCCCGCGATCTGGTCGCAGCTCGCCTTCGCCGTTTCCTCCGGTCCGACCACCGCGATGCGCAGGCCGCTCGACACGACCCAGTGCAGCCGCACCGGCTCGCCGCTATGAACCGCCAGGTCGATCGCCTCGCTCTTGCGCTCGCAGCGCGCGAAGACCACCTTGCACTCCTTGCATTGGTCCTTCACCGGGCCGAGAAAGCGCTCGTTCGCCGCGCCGCAATCCCGGCGGTCGTCCGTAGGATCCATCAGCGCGGTGTAGCTGACGCCGTCGGGCGAGGCGATCCTCACCACCGGGTAATAGACCTGGCTCGCGACGTGCATGTACGCCAGCACGCCGCCGGCTGCGATCATCGCCAGGGCGATGGCGGCGTTTTTGACTGCGCTAGCCGCCACCCCTGCCGCCGCCTTTGCCCGGGTTGTTCGGGCCTTTCTTGCTCTTGTTGAGGTGCGAGGTGGACGACGAGCCCGCGCTCGCGGCTCTCGCCGCGGCCGCGGCGACGGCCGCCGCGGCTACGCCCGCGGTGGGACCCCCGGCTGCGGCGCCTGCCGCTCCGCCCACGTTCGCGCCTGCTGCCGTGCCGCCGGCCGCTCCGCCCGCAACCCCCGGAGGCGTGCGCGGCTGCGCGACGACAAGACCCGAGATAAACAATGCAGACAGCAACAGCCCTGCCTTGCTATAACTTCCCATGGTTACTTTCCCCTGATTCACGGTATCGCTAATAATTCGAGCTTGCAACAGGTGTACAGATAATCACCCATTCTGTTCCATGACCAGACCGGTCCTCGAATACCAGAGCGGCTTCGGCAACGTTCATGGCACCGAGGCGACGCCGGGCGCCCTCCCGGTCGGGCAGAACGCGCCTCAGAAGCCGCCCAAGGGCTTGTATGCCGAGGTGATTTCCGGAACTTCGTTCACCGCGCCGCGCGCCGAGAATCTCTCGGCCTGGCTCTACCGGCTGCGTCCTTCGGCGCTGCACGCACCGTTCCGTCGCGTCGACGACCGGGCGATCCGCTCGGGGCCGTTCGATGAAGCCGAGACGCCGCCCAACCGGCTGCGCTGGAATCCGTTGCCGATTCCCAACGCTCCGGCCGATTTCCTGGACGGATTGATAACTCTTGCCGGCAGCGGCGAGCCGGCCGCGCAGGCTGGTGTTGCGGTGCACATGTATCGCGCCAACCGCTCGATGAGCGCCCGCTACTTCGTCGACTCCGACGGCGAGCTGATGTTCGTCCCGCAGCTCGGCGAAATCCTGATTTTCTCCGAGCTGGGAAAAACGTGCGTCGCGCCGGGCGAGATCGGCGTCGTGCCGCGCGGCATCAAGTTCAAGGTCGAGCTGCTCGAGAAGCAGGCTCGAGGCTATCTCTGCGAGAACTACGGCGCGCCGTTCCGCCTGCCCGAGCTGGGGCTGATCGGCGCGCAGGGGCTCGCGCAGGCGCGCGACTTCCTCGCGCCGGTGGCGGCGTTCGAGGACCAGGACGCGAAGTGCGAGGTGATCAACAAGTTCATGGGCGGGCTGTGGTCCGCCGAATGGAGCCGCTCGCCGCTCGACGTGGTGGCGTGGCACGGCCGCTACGCGCCGTACAAGTACGATCTCGCGCGCTTCATGACGATCAACACGGTGAGCTTCGATCACGCCGACCCGTCGATCTTCACTGTCCTGACCTCGCCTTCCGGGCAACCGGGCATCGCCAACGTCGACTTCGTCATCTTCCCGCCGCGCTGGCAGGTGGCCGAGCACACTTTCCGCCCGCCGTGGTTCCACAGGAACGTGATGAGCGAGCTGATGGGCCTCGTGCACGGCGTCTACGACGCGAAGGCGAGCGGCTTTCTGCCCGGCGGCGTCTCGATCCACAACTGCATGGCGGCGCACGGGCCGGACCGCGCGACCTTCGACAAGGCCTCGGCGGCCGAGCTCAAGCCGCAGAAGATCGAGAACACCCTCGCCTTCATGTGGGAGTCGCGCTGGGTGTGGCGGCCCACCAGCCTCGCGCTGAGCGCCCCCGAGCTGCAGAAAGACTACGACAGCGTCTGGGACGGATTCAAAAAGGGGACAGACCCCATTTCTTCCAAATGAGAAAAATGGGGTCTGTCCCCATTTTGGACGAGACGCACGATCCCGGTTTGAAGAGCTGGGTCGAGTCGGCGAACGCGCCTGGCTGCGACTTCCCGATCCAGAACCTGCCGTTCGGCATTTTCAGGCGCAAGAATTCGAAGGAGGCGCGGCGCGCCGGCGTCGCCATCGGCGACCAGATCTTCGACCTCGCCGCGCTCGGCGTGAAGAGCGGGCCCACGCTGAACGGCCTCGCCGCGATGGGCCGCCCGGCGTGGAAAAAGCTGCGGAGGGAAATCTCAAAAGCGCTTTCCAGGCCGAGTAAGTTATTCCAAAAGCACCTGGTGCCGATGAAGCGGGCGGAGCTGTTCCTGCCGGTGGCGGTCGGCGATTACACCGACTTCTACACCTCGGTGTTCCACGCCACCAACGTCGGCCGGCTGTTCCGTCCCGATAACCCGCTGCTGCCGAACTACAAGTGGCTACCGATCGGCTACCACGGCCGCGCCTCGTCGGTGGTGGTCTCGGGCACTCCCGTGGTACGCCCCAGCGGCCAGACAAAATCTCCCGACCAGGCCAGCCCTTCCTTCGGGCCGAGCAAGCGCCTCGACTACGAGGCCGAGCTCGCCTTCGTCATCGGCCCGGGAAATGCGCTGGGGAAACCCATTCCCCTGCAAAAGGCCCTCGACCACATCTTCGGCGTCGTGCTCCTCAACGACTGGTCGGCGCGCGACATCCAGGCCTGGGAATACCAGCCGCTCGGCCCGTTCCTCGCCAAGAGCTTCGGCACCACGATCTCGCCCTGGGTGGTGACCCTCGAAGGTCTAGCGCCGTTTCGCTGCCCGGCCTTTGCGCGCGCGGCCGGCGATCCGCAGCCCCTGCCCTACCTGTTCGACGAAGCCGACTCGCGCGCAGGCGGCTTCTCGATCGAGGTCGAGATGTATCTGCGCACCCCCAAGAGCCCCGCGCCAGTACGGCTCTCGCACGGCAACTACAACAGCTCCTACTGGACGCCGGCGCAGCTCATCGCCCACCACAGCTCGAACGGCTGCAACCTGCAGCCGGGCGACCTGGTCGGCTCGGGAACCATCTCCGGCCCGGCGCCGGACTCGGCCGGCTCGCTGCTCGAGCTCACCCAGGGCGGCAAGGCGGCGCTCGAGCTGCCGAGCGGCGAAGCCCGGACTTTCATCGAGGACGGCGACGAGGTGATCGAGCGCGCCCGCTGCGCGCGCGAAGGCCATGCGACGATCGGCTTCGGCGAGGCAGCGGGCCGCGTGCTGGCGGCAAGGGAAGAGAAATGAGAAAAATGGGGGCTGTCCCCTATTTTCTCGGCGCGCTCGCCTGCGCGCTGCTCCTCGGCTTCGGCTATTACCTGCAGTACGTGCGCGGGCTGGAGCCTTGCCCGCTGTGCCTGGTGCAGCGCGGATTTTTCTACGCCGTTGGGGTCGTTTTCATCATTGCTGCCTTTCACAACCCCGCCTGGATTGGGGCAGTGCTCTACGCAACTCTGGCTTTCTTGTTTGCCGCGGGCGGCGCGGCGACGGCGTCGCGCCAGGTGTGGCTGCAGCACCTGCCGCCCGACAAGGTGCCGCAGTGCGGGCCGGACCTGTTCTTCATGCTGGAGAACTTCCCGCTCGCGCAGGCGCTGAAGAAGCTCGTCGCAGGCAGCGGCGAGTGCGCGGCGGTGGACTGGACCTTCCTCGGCCTGTCGATCGCCGAGTGGTCGCTCGCCTGGTTCGTGGTCCTCGGCTGCTACGCCCTGTGGCTCGCGGTGCGCGCGATCAGGTCCAGGACCTCGATGTTTCTCGGCGCCTGACGGAAGACTTCTCCGATCAGGAGCAAGGCAGGCCCGCCCGCGCAACGCGCGGCAAGCTCGGGCAGCTCGCCGAGCTTGCCTGCGAAAAACCTCTGCTCCGGAGACGAAACGTTTTCGGCGACGGCCACCGGCATGTCGCGCGGCATGCCGCGGGCGAGCAATTCATTCCTGATGGGCACGGCATCCCCGGCGGCCATGTAGAGCACCGCGGTGTCAGCGGCGCGCACCGCATCGACCCAGCCGGAGGGCGCCTCGTCCTCGCCGACTCGCGGCGTCGCGAACACCACGCTGCGCGAAATACCGCGGCGAGTAAGAGAGACCTTCGCTTCCGCGCTGGCGGCGAGCGCGGCCGTGACGCCCGGGACGATCTCCACCGGGATTCGATTCGCGATCAGGAAGCTGATCTCCTCATGGGCGCGGCCGAAGAGCATCGGGTCGCCGCCCTTGAGCCGCACCACCACGCGGTAGCGATGGGCGGCGTCGGCGAGCCGCTTGTTGATGAAGCGCTGCGCGGTCGAGTGGCGGCCGCAGCGTTTGCCGACCGCGACTTTTTCTCCCTTGACGAGAGAAAGGATCCCCTCGGGAACCAGGGCGTCGTGGAAGACGATATCGGCCTCGCCGAGCAGCCGGGCCGCGCGCACGGTGAGGAGGTCGGGTGCACCCGGCCCGGCGCCGACGAGATGGACAGTTCCGTTCACCCTCGCCTGCGGAAGAGCGGCAGGGGCCGCTTGACCGACGCCTGGTAGGACTCGCTGAAGTCGTTGAACGCGGCGAGCGCTTCTTCGGCGTCCTCGCCGTCGCGCAGCAGGAAAGCGTCGAAGCCGCAGCTCTCCAGGTAGAAGAGGTGGTCGCGCCCGACCTGGCCGACGGCGCGCAGCTCGCCCCGGTAGCCGTAGCGCTCGCGCAGCAGCCGCGCGATCGAGAAGCCGCGGCCGTCGCCGAACTTGGGGAAGTTCACTTCGACGCGCGCGACGCGGCCGAGCCGGTCCGCGACCGACGCCGGATCGTCTGTCGGCTCCAAGCGCAGCACCTCGCCCTGCTCAGGCGAGGGCGCGCTCTCGCTCGCGATCCGACGCCCTCTGATGAGCGTTGCCATAAACGCGTTCCTTGAAAGGTTCGATGCCGATGCGCTGCACCACGTCGACGAAGCGCTCGGCTTCGCTGTCGCGCTGCTCGAGGTAGGTCTCGATGAGGCGCTCGATCACGTCAGGGATGTCAGCACGGGCGAACGACGGCCCTATGACCTTCCCCAGAGCACCGGGGGCTTGATTCCCTCCGATCTCGACCTGGTACCACTCCTCGCCGTTCTTGTCGACGCCGAGGATGCCGACGTGCCCGACGTGATGGTGGCCGCAGGCGTTCATGCAGCCCGAGATGTTCAGGTCGAGCTCGCCGATCTCGTGCAGGTAGTCGAGGTCGTCGAACCTCTCCTGGATCGCCTGCGCGACCGGGATCGACTTGGCATTGGCGAGGGCGCAGAAATCGCCGCCGGGGCAGCAGATGATGTTGGTGAGCAGGCCGACGTTCGGCGTCGCGAGGCCGAGCGCGCGCGCTTCGCGCCACAGCGCCGCCAGATCGCGCGAGCGCACGTCGGCGAGGATCAGGTTCTGCTCGTGCGAGACGCGCAGCTCGCCGAACGAGTAGCGGTCGGCGAGGCCGGCGATGGCGTCCATCTGGTCGGCGGTCACGTCGCCTGGCGGCACGCCGGTTTTCTTGAGCGACAGCGTCACCGCCGCGTAGCCCGGCACTTTGTGCGGGTGCACGTTGCGTTTGACCCACGCATCGAAACCGGGAAGCGGTGGCAAAACGGCGTCTGATTCCAATTTTTCGTATTTCGGGCGAGTGAACCGTTTTTCGACCCGCTCGATCTCCTCGGGAATCAGCGTCGAAGGGCCGTCCTTCAGGTGCGCCCACTCGGCCTCGATCTCCTCGCGGAACTTGTCGGGGCCGCGCTCCTTCACCAGGATCTTGATGCGCGCCTTGTTGAGGTTGTCGCGCCGCCCGTAGCGGTTGTAGACGCGCAGGATCGCCTCGAGGTAGGTGAGCAGGTGCCGCCACGGCAGGAACTCGCGCATCACGTGGCCGATCATCGGCGTGCGCCCGAGCCCGCCGCCGACCAGGACCTTGAATCCGATTTCGCCTTCCGGGTTTTTCAAGGCATGTAAACCAATATCATGCACCGCGACTGCGGCTCGATCCCCGATAGACCCGTTCACGGCGATCTTGAACTTGCGCGGCAGGTAGCTGAACTCGGGGTTGAACGTCGACCACTGCCGGATGATCTCGCACCACACGAACGAGTCGACGATCTCGTCGCTCGCCACGCCCGCGAAGTGGTCGGTGGTGATGTTGCGGATGCAGTTGCCGGAGGTCTGGATGGCGTGCATCTGCACGCTCGCGAGCTCGGCGAGGATATCGGGGACCTGCTCCAGGCGCGGCCAGTTGAGCTGCAGGTTCTGGCGCGTCGAGAAGTGCCCGTAGGCGCGGTCGTACCTGCGCGAGATGTCGGCGAGCTTGCGCAGCTGCCGCGTCGAGAGCAGCCCGTAGGGGATCGCGATGCGCAGCATCGGCGCGTAGCGCTGGATGTACAGGCCGTTGCGCAGCCGCAGCGCGCGGAAATCGTCCTCGCTCAGCTTGCCGGCGAGGAAGCGCCGCGTCTGGTCGCGGAACTGCTTCACGCGCTCGTCTACGATGCGCTGATCGATAGGGTCGTAGAGGTACATGCCGGGGCTTTCCCTGGGGCCATGCTAAAAGCCCGGCTTATTCTTTCAAAAGACTAATGTGTTAGGATGTTATGCGTATATAGCATATGAAGCTCCAGCAGCTGCGCTGCCTGACGGAAGTCGCCCGCCGCGGCCTGAACGTCTCCGAGGCGGCCGAGGCGCTGCATACCTCCCAGCCCGGAGTGTCCAAGCAGATCAAGGCCTTGGAGGACGAGCTGGGGATCCAGGTGTTCGTGCGCCACGGCAAGCGCCTGGTCGCGGTCACCGAGCCGGGGAAGGCGGTGGTGGTAATTGCCGAGCGCATCCTGTCGGAGGCGCAGAACCTGCGGCGCGCCGGCGAGGAGTTTGCCAACGACAAGCTCGGCACGCTGACCATCGCCGCCACCCATACCCAGGCGCGCTACGCGCTGCCCAACGCCGTGACCGCGTTCAAGCGGCGCTACCCGAACGTAAAGCTGGTCATTCACCAGGGCAACCCGACGCAGATCTGCGAGCAGGTGCTGGCGGGCGAGGCGGACTTCTGCGTGGCAACCGAGATGATCGCGCTCTACTCGGACATCGTCTCGATGCCGGTCTACCAGTGGAACCGCTGCGTGGTGGTGCCGCCGAAGCACCCGCTGCTCAAGGCCGGACCGCTCACGCTGGAGAAGCTGGCGCAGTACCCGATCGTCACTTACGACTTCGCTTTCGCCAACCGCTCGCTGGTGCAGAAAGCCTTCGAGGCGAAGGGGCTGAATCCGAACGTGGTGCTCACGGCGCTGGACGCCGATGTCATCAAGACCTACGTCGAGCTGGGCCTGGGAATCGGCATCCTCGCCAAGATGGCGTTCAACCCCGCGCGCGACCGCACGCTGCGCGCCATCGACGCGAGCCACCTGTTCGAGTCGAGCACCACGCGCCTGGGAATCAAGCGCGGCGCCTACCTGCGCCGCTACGCCTACGAGTTCATCGAGCTGTTCGCCCCCCACCTGCCGCGCAACATCGTCGAGCCGGCGGTCATGGGGGAAGAGGGCTCGCGCTACGAGCTCTGAAAGGCGGCCTTTTTCTCGTCGCGCAGCGCGCGGCGCAGGATCTTGCCGACGTTGGTCTTGGGCAGCTCGGCGCGGAACTCGACGTACTTCGGCCGCTTGTAGCCGGTGAGCTCCTTCCTGCAGTGCTCGAGCACGTCCTGCTCGGTGAGCTGCGGGTCCTTCTTCACGACGAACACCTTGGGGACTTCGCCCGAATGCTCGTCGGGGACCCCGATCACGGCGCACTCGAGGACCCCGGGAAGCATGGCGACCACCTGCTCGATCTCGTTCGGGAACACCTTGAAGCCCGACACCACGATCATGTCCTTCTTGCGGTCGACGACGCGGATGAAGCCTTTCTCGTCCATGACGCCGATGTCGCCGGTATGGAGGAACCCGTCCTTGCCGAGCACTTCCGCGGTCTCGGCCGGGCGCTGCCAGTAGCCGGCCATCACCTGCGGCCCGCGAATGCAGATCTCGCCGGCCTGGCCGAGCGGCAGGTCGCGGTTGTCGTCGTCGCGCAGCACCACCTCGGTCGAAGGCATCGGCACGCCGATCGCGCCGGTGAACGTGGTGACGTTGAGCGGGTTGGCGGTCGCCGACGGCGCGGTCTCGGTGAGGCCGTAGCCTTCGATGATCGGCGAGCCGGTCACCTGCTTCCAGCGCTCCGCCACCGCCTTTTGCACCGCCATGCCGCCGCCAACCGCGAGCCTAAGGGCGGAGAAATCCAGCCGGGCGAAGTCCGGATGATTGAGAAGGGCGTTGAACAGCGTGTTGACGCCCGAGATCATGCTGTACCTGTGCTTGGCGAGCTCCTTGACGAAGCCGGGGATGTCTCGCGGGTTGGTGATCAGCACGTTCTCGCCGCCGACCACCATCATCACCAGGCAATTCACCGTCAGCGAGAAGATGTGGTAGAGCGGCAGCGCGGTGATGATCACCGCGCGCTCCTCGCCCATCAGCGGGGAGAGCCACGCCTTGTACTGCAGCAGCGCCGCGATCACGTTGCGATGGAGCAGCATCGCGCCCTTCGAGACGCCGGTGGTGCCGCCGGTGTACTGCAGGAACGCAATATCGTCGTGGCCAAGGGCGGGCGTATCGAGCGGTTTGTCCCTGCCTTCATTCAAGGCATTTTTGAAGGAAATGGCGCCCGGCAGCTCGTACGCGGGAACCATCTTCTTCAGCTTGCGGACCACCAGGTTGACGAGCAGGCCCTTCAGCCCCAGCAGCTCGCCGAGCGAGGTCACCACGATGTGCCGGATCGGCGTGCGCGCCAGTACCTCCTGCAGCACGTGGGCGAAGTTCTCGAGGATCACGATCGCCTCGGCGCCCGAATCCCTGAGCTGATACTCGAGCTCGCGCGCGGTGTACAGGGGATTGACGTTCACCACCGTATCGCCGGCGCGCAGCACGCCGAACATGGCGACCGGGTACTGCAGGCAGTTCGGCATCATCAGCGCGACGCGCGCCCCTCTGGGGAGGCCGCGCGCCTGCAGCCAGGCGCCGAAATCGCGCGACATCCTGTCGAGCTCGGCGAAGCGAATCGTGCGGCCCATGTTGTTGAACGCCGGGCGCTCGCCGTACTTGCCGACGCTGGTCTCGAACAGCTCGACCAGCGACTTGTATTCGTCCGGGTTGATGTCCGCGGGAACGCCGGGGGGATAGCTCTTCAGCCAGATGCGTTCCATGTCTTCTCCTACAGGCGCGCGCTGCCGATTCTAGCCGAGCGCGCAACGAGGGGTGCGGCCAGGCAGCCGGCGCCGATCGCCGCATAGGCGATTGCCCAGGAAGCGAGCTTGCCGGCGCCGCCGGCGACGTCGAGCGCTGCGCCGAAGACCACCGGACCGAGCATGCCGCCGGCGAACCCGGCGAGCGAGTACAACCCCATCGCCGCGCCGCGCAGCTCGGCCGGCGCGGCCGCCACCAGGCCTGCGGTCAGCGTCGCCGATTCGGCCATCACCAGCATCGAGTAAAGGACGAGAAGGCCCAGCACGATGACCCAGTGCCACGGCGCCGCGAGGCCAAGCAGGATGCCGCTCGAGCCCGAGCCTGCCATCGCGACCAGGATCCAGCGCCGCCGCCCGATGCGCAGCGCAATCTCGTTGCCGAGGATCGAAGCGGGCACGGCGACCAGATTCACCACCGCGGCGACGGTGGCAAGCTGCAACGGAAAGGTTGCAGTCGCGTGAAAGCTCGAGGAGAAGGCGAGAAATGCCACCATCCAGGCGCGCGAGCCGAACAGCTCGAGGCAATGCGCTGCGTAGCCAAGCGTGTAGCCGGCCGACGCGCGGTTGGCCATCACGCGCCGCCAGGCAGCGAAAGGAAAGGGCGTCGTCAAGGAAAAAGATTTCTCTCCCGAAGCTTGTTTTTGCAAAGGCTCGACACAGACGAACACGAGCACGCCCGCGAGAAGCGGGCCGAGCGCAGAAAGCAGAAATGCCGTGCGCCAGCCGGCGAGCGGCGCAATCAAACCGGCCAGCGCGAGGGAAAGCGCGGTGCCGATGCCGAAGAACGAAGTGTAGAAAGCGATATAGCGGCTCTGCGCCGGGCCCGAAATTCGCTCGGAGAGTAGCCGCAGGCCGGGCATGTAGGTCGCCGCGATGCCGGCACCGAGCAGCCCCTGGCACAGCACGGCGCCCGCGAAGCCCTCGGCCATCCAGCCGAAGCCCGCGCTGCCCGCCGCGGCGAGCAGGCTGCCGGCGAGGTACACCTTGCGGGCGTCGTGCCGGTCGGTGAGCGCGGTCCAGTACGACACCGTGGCGACGTAGCCGGTGAAGAACATGCCGCCGATGACGCCGGCTTCGACGTTGGAGAGCCGCCACACATCGCGCAGCTCCGGCAGCAGCGCGGCAAAAGTCGCAAAGCCCAGCATCGACAGGATGTGGGCCGCGAGGAGAATTCGGGGACGGAGCCCTAACTCCGTAAGCTGCGCGTCGCTGGAGTTAGGGCTCCGTCCCCGAATTCCGCGTCCCCGAATTCCGCTGTCCCCATTTTCTTCTATCGATTCTTGAAGACGGGCTTTCTCTTGTCGAGAAACGCGGCCATGCCTTCCTTCTGGTCCTCGAGCGCGAACTGCGAGTGGAACACGCGGCGCTCGAACAGCACGCCCTCGGCGAGCGGCGTCTCGTAGGCGCGGTTGATCGATTCCTTGATCATCATCACCACCGGGGCCGAGTAGCCGGCGATTTTCTCGGCCACCGCCATCGCCTCCTCCATCAGCTTGGCGAGCGGCACGACGCGCGAGACCAGGCCGGCGCGCTCCGCCTCCTGCGCGTCCATCATGCGCGCGGTCAGGCAAAGGTCCATCGCCTTCGCCTTGCTGGTGAAACGCGGCAGCCGCTGCGTGCCGCCGAAGCCCGGCATGACGCCGAGGTTGATCTCGGGCTGGCCGAACCTGGCGTTGTCCGCGGCGATGATGATGTCGCACTGCATGGCGAGCTCGTTGCCACCGCCGAGCGCGTAGCCGGCGACCGCCGCGATCACCGGCTTGCGCACCTTCCGCCAGTGCTCCCAGGAGGTGGCGTAATCGCCCAGGAAGGCGTCCATGTAGCTGAAGTCCTTCATCGCGGCGATGTCGGCGCCGGCGGCGAACGCCTTGTCGCTGCCGGTGATCACGATCGCGCCGACGCCGGCGTCGGCGTCGAACTCGAGCAGCGCCTTGCCGAGCTCCTGCATGAGCTGCGGGCTGAGCGCGTTCAGCTGCCTGGGCCGGTCGAGCGTGATCAGGCCGACGCGCCCCTTCTGCTCCACCTTGATGAATTCAGGCATGTCTGGAATGGACTTTGGGCACCGCGAAATTGTAAGCTTTTCCCATGTCATCGATCCTTGTTTCGCAGGCAGCCGGCGTGCTGACCCTCACGCTCAATCGCCCCGAGAAGCTGAATGCCTTCAATCCGGAAATGCACTCGCTGCTTCGTCAGGCGATCGAGCGCGCCGCGGACCAGGCCGACATCCGCGCGGTGCTGCTCACTGGGTCTGGGCGCGGGTTCTGCGCCGGGCAGGATCTCGCCGAGCGCGACGTCAGCCCTGGCGCCGCGCCGATCGATCTTTCCGTTTCCATCGGCTCGTACTACAACCCGCTCGTGCGCCGGCTGCGCGAGCTGCCCAAGCCGGTCGTGTGCGCAGTCAACGGCGTCGCCGCCGGCGCCGGCGCCAACGTCGCGCTCGCCTGCGACCTGGTGCTCGCCGCGCGCTCGGCGAGCTTCGTCCAGTCGTTCGCCAGGCTCGGCCTGGTGCCCGATTCGGGCGGCACCTATTTCCTGCCGCGGCTGGTCGGCACCGCGCGCGCGATGGGCCTTGCGCTGCTCGGCGAAAAGCTCTCCGCCGAGGATGCCGAGCGCTGGGGCCTCATCTGGAAAGCGCTCGACGACGACAAGCTGCCCGCCGAGGCGAATGCGCTTGCGCGCGCGCTGGCATCCGGGCCGACGAAGGGCTACGGCCTGGTGAAGAGGGCGATCTACGCCTCCGCCGGCAACTCGCTCGAGGCGCAGCTCGATCTCGAGCGCGACCTGCAGCGCGACGCGGGATTCTCCGCGGACTATCGCGAAGGCGTGTCGGCCTTCATGGAGAAGCGCGAGCCGCGCTACCAGGGCAAGTGAACGCCTTTGCGCTCGAGCCGATCGAAAAGGCGCCGCTGGCCGATCTGAAGAAGCTGCAGTTGCAGCGGCTGCGCTGGACGCTGCAGCACGCGTACGACCACGTGCCGCATTACCGCAGGAAGTTCGACGCCGCGGGGGTGAAGCCGGAGGACTGCCGCTCGCTTTCCGACCTGGCAAAGTTTCCTTTCACAACCAAGGCCGACCTGCGCGAGACCTATCCGTTCGGCATGTTCGCGGTGCCGATGGACAGGATCGTGCGCATCCACGCCTCCTCCGGCACCACCGGCAAGCCGACCGTCGTCGGCTACAGCGCGAAAGACATCGATACCTGGGCGGGCGTCATGGCGCGCTCGATCCGCGCCGCGGGCGCGCGCCCGGGCGACAAGGTCCATGTCGCCTACGGCTACGGGCTGTTCACGGGCGGCCTGGGCGCGCACTACGGCGCCGAGCGGCTGGGGCTCGCAGTGATCCCGCTGGGCGGCGGCATGACCGAGCGGCAGGTGCAGCTCATCGCCGACTTCAAGCCCGAGATCATCATGGTGACGCCGAGCTACATGCTGGCGATCGCCGACGAGATGGAACGCCAGGGCATCGACCCCGCGAAGTGCTCGCTGCGCCTCGGCATCTTCGGCGCCGAGCCCTGGACCAACGAAATGCGCGCGAACATAGAGAACAGGCTTTCCATGGAGGCGTTCGACCTCTACGGCCTGTCCGAGGTGATCGGGCCGGGCGTGGCGCAGGAGTGCGCCGAGGCGAAGGACGGCCTCACCATCTGGGAAGACCACTTCTATCCCGAGGTAGTGGACGCGGCGAGCGGCAAGCCGCTCGCCGACGGCGAGAAAGGCGAGCTGATACTCACCTCGCTCACCAAGGAGGCCCTGCCCGTCATCCGCTACCGCACCCGGGACCTGACGCGCCTGCTGCCCGGGACCGCGCGCGCCATGCGCCGCATGGAGAAAGTCACCGGCCGCTCCGACGACATGCTGATCATCCGCGGCGTCAACCTGTTCCCGTCGCAGATCGAGGAGCTGATCCTCAGGCAGCCAGGGCTCAGCCCGCATTACGCGCTCGAGATTTCCAGGGACGGGCCCCTCGACCACCTGACCGTCCTGGTGGAAGGAAACGACACGGCGATGGCCAGCCTGCAGCACAGCATCAAGGCCTACATCGGCATTACCGTCGATGTGCGAGCCGGCTCGATCGAGCGCTCGATCGGCAAGGCGAAGCGCGTCATCGACAAGCGGCCCAGATGAAAGGCCTCACCGGCGCGGCATCAGAATAGCGCGCGGTACGCGCCGAAGGTTGACCATCCCAGCAACGCCCCTGCCGGCAAGTCGATCACGTAGTGCTGCTTGGTAAAAAGGCACGAAAGCGCGATCAGCACCGGGAAGGCGAAAGCCGTCGCTCCGAGGTGCGGCAGCAAGTGCAGGGCCGTCAGCATCGCGACCGATACGTGCATGCTCGGAAAGCTGTTGGAGCGCGCGTCGAAGCGCTGGACCAGCGCGAGAAAGCGCTCGGACAGGCCGCGCTCCCGGTTGTAGCCGCGCCAGTGTGCGGGGGTGGTCACAGGAAACAGCACGAAGAACAGCATCTGCAGGCCGAGCAGCAGCATGTAGCTGGTCGCCACGTGCGTGAAGTGACGCGCCGAGTCGATGATGAAGTTGAGATAGAGGATGATCGGATAGTAGATGCAGCTGTAGACCCAAACCCAGCTCGGCCAATACGGTATCCAGTCGTCAATGCGCAGCTTGAGCTCGCGCGGGGTGGCCAGATGATTGCGCTGGCACCAGAAGTAGAACTGGTACACGCCGACGATCAGCACCAGGCTCAGAAGCAGGTTGATGGCGTAGTCGGTAATTTTCATGGCGTTGATCATTTGTTCACGTCCTGGAATACGAGCATCTGAGCCAGGCGCTGCTCGCGCCCGGGGTGGTAGCCGCATTGCGCAGTAAAGCGGTCCGTTTCCTTGAAGGTGCCGAACAGCCGGTCCCACCATGTGATATCACCGAAATTGTAGTAATGGACGTCGAGCTGGTGATGGATCGAGTGCTGCTCGGGCCGCTGCAGGAAGTACCCGGTCCAGCGGGGAGTCTTGACGTTCATGTGGTAGTAGAACTCCCCAAGCGCCGCAAACACGCTGTACCAACCGACGGCCTCGACCGATGCACCTAGGAACACGAAGATGATCGTGCTGGAGAGGATCGAGTTGATCGCGATTTCGAGCGGATGCTTGTAGAACGACGTCAGCGTTTCGATGCGGCTCGCGCTGTGGTGAACCTGGTGAAGCCGCCACAGCATGTCGAACGCATGCCGAGCGCGATGCCACCAGTAGAACACGAAGGTTCCGACGAACCAGCACAGGAAGCCTTGCGCGATCGCCGGCAGCTGAGCGTCGATGTGCAGGAGCGATGGCCCCTGTAGCCAGACGCTCCACGTGTGTCCGCCGAGCACCACGATGCCGAGCTGAGCTGCGTTCAGAGCCGCGGCCCGTGCGAACCAGCCCTTCGTTGCGGGCAATGCACGGCCCGGCCGCAGGCGCTCTATCGCCAGCAGGGCGCCACCGAGGACGACAATGAGTGCGTATCCGTTCATATAGCCTCCCTGTTTTGAACCCCTCGAAGGACGATCCAAAGCGCCATTGCCGCCAGCAGCGCCATGAAGACGAGTCCCATAGCGCCTACCACGATGAACGGAATATTGGACAGCACGTCAGCCGCGTTCTCCATCCCCAGAAGAGCGCGCCCGTCGGCGAAGCGGTGGTAGTCCTGGTCCTGGCGAATAGGACGGATCATTTTCCGATCACCCATCCTGCGAGCTGGTCGGCGCAGGCGTCGGCCGCTTCGCGCAACTCGCTTTTCAGCAGTTCGCCCTGGTTGGCCACGAGCGCGGCCCTGGTGCGCGTTGGGCCGGCCTTGCCGGGTACCAGATCGTGGCAAGTGGCTTCCCACAGCACGCTCGAGTCCGCGAGGCGTACCAGGCGCGCGCGCGCGGAATAGCGGGCGCGATTGTTGTCGATTCCCCACTTGACGGTGCGCACGTCGAGCACCAGGCCGCTCTCGAAGTCCCGCTTGAGGGTCTCGATGTCGTCGTCCCGCAGTGGCGCCGATACCGCGGTCATGTTCGTGAGCTTGAGCCTCGATTCGAGCGAGCTCACCAAACGTTGCTTCATACGTGAGACCGGGTCTTCGAGTGCGAACTCGCGCTTCAGCTCATCGCCGTCGGCCGTAGCGGCCAGAAAGACGAGCGGCGTTGGGAGCAGCACCGCGGCAACGATATAGCCGGTGCTCTGCACCGAGAATGCACGCTGCGGTTCGTGGTGCACGGCGTGGATCTGCGGCTGCAAGGAGAGCGAGAGCTCGTCCTCCTTCATTGGAGCCGGGCGCTGGGCCGCGCAAGCGGCCAGCAGCGCCAGCATTGAAAGGCTCATCGCGGCTTTGGCAATGGCGGTCATGGTGGCTCTAGACAACGTCAGGGTTGAGAAGCATCCGCAGCTGGAACGCCCGCCAGACCGCCGCGCGCGCGGAGTGGACGTCGAGCTTGCGATAAAGGTTCTTGATGTGGCTCGCCACCGTATGCAAGGACACGCCCAGCCGGTCGGCGATCTGCGTATAGGAGCAGCCGCGCGCCAGCAGGCGCAGGACGTCGATTTCCCGTGGAGTCAGTGGCAGCGTGTCCATTCGCTTGCTCCTTCTCTTTCGCTTTCTATTCGACGACGACGGAGACATTGGTCTTGCGATAGCTGTAGAAGCCGATGCTCGAGTTGTTGCGCTCGAGCGATGCGACGAGCGACACGTCGTGGTCTCTCCAGCGCCAGCGCTTGTTACCCACGGACAGTTCGAGCCGGCGCTTCGTATCCACGCGCCGCTCGCCAAACATCGGATCGGTGGCGGCGTATTGCCGCGATCCGACCGAGGCACGCGCCCCCACCATGAGGGTCCATTCGGGCCAGAAGCTGTCGATTCCGGGTCCCAGGTCCCAGCCGTAGTAGGAATACGGCCGCTCCTTCGCGCTCGAGTTCTCCAGGGACGCGCTCAGGGTGACGGTGGCGTTGCTCGATACGAGCTTGCGCGCGGAGACCGCTGCACTCGTATTGGTGGCATCGAGGTAACCGAAGTCGGCGAATTTGACCTTGCCGACCTTGAGCTCGCCCGTCAGGCGTGAGGTATTCGTCTCCGCCAGCACCGCATCCAGACCGATGTAGGGGAAGCGGTACAGGCGATGGCCGCCGAACGCGCCGAATTCCATTCCCGGCTTGACCCGGATGCGCCCCGACGAAGTGAGGTTCTTGACGCCGCCGACATCGAGCGTCAGGCGATCGAACTCCTCGCCCGGATAGTCCGCGTACGAGGCCGCGAGGTAACCGGCCCCGCCGATCGGCTCCAGCGGCAGCCAGCCGCGCGCCGAGTAGCGCAGCCCGTGCATTTTTTGGGGTGCTTCAGTCGGTGTGACGCGCAGATCGCCGATCGCGAATTCCTTCTGTGCGGCGAGGCTGCGCGGATTGGAATCCGTCACCACGGTCATGCCGAACTTCAGGTAACCAGTTCGCTCCTCGATGTCGCGCACGAAGTGCGCGATGTTGTCGCGCACCCGCCAGGGCGTATCGGCCTGCTTTGACACTTCCGAAAAAAGCGGCTTTGCTTCTGCGTACTTGCCCTCCAGGTAAAGCGTGCGCGCAAGCTCGAGCTTCACCCGCGGCGCGTTCGTTGCCTTGAGCAGGTCCCGAAAGGCCGATTCCGCGTGCGCGAGATCCCCTGCCTCCTGCGCCTGCATGGCTTCGATGAACGCCCGCTGCAGCGCTTCGCCCTCCGACTCGGCGAGACAGGGAGCAGACACTGCAAGCAGGAGCGCTAGCGCGAGGCGTCGCATGGCTGTGCCTATCGCTTCCCGCCGTACGCGCCGGTGAACGTCTCGACCGTCTTCGGTGAATTTACGGTGAAGACGCCGCCGAGCTCGTTTGCCGTGGGGCCGTAAAACTGGCCCTTGGACGATCCGCTCATCGTTCCGCCGGCGTTCGTCAACGTTCCGCTGAATCCGTTGGTGCCTGGCGCATACGTGAGCGTGCCGCCCAGGTTCAGGTTCGGCGCGGCGGTAGCGGTTGCGAGATCCCGCGTAATCCGGGAGTTGGACGAACTGAAGCTCAGCGAGCGCTCGCTGAAGTTCGCGTTGACGGCCAGGTCCGCGGTCGCGATCGATCCCTGCCCGCCCGGCGCGACATAAAACCCTGCGAGCTTGCCCGTGAAGAGGGCGCTACCTGCGGTGGGCAGGCCTGCGGCTGGCGTTGCGCTCCCGAACGAGAGGGAGTAGATCGACTGGTGACCGGTGAGTCTCGCGTCGTTCCACACCCCAAAGGACTGGTAATCCCATTTCTGCGCCGCCTGGTCGGCGACCACCACGATTTTTGCCGCGCTGGAAGTGGTAAACGCACTTCCGGTATCCGAGCCCCAGCCGCTCTGTAGGTCGACCAGAATGTTGGGCTGACCGGTCGCTGCGAGATTGACTAGATCGGCGCGGGGCCCGATGGAGAACGAAGCTCCCGTAAGCGGTTGCCCGCCTTCCGACAGCTGCCCCGACCAGTATCGACTGTAGGTGCTTCTTGGCAGGGTGCCACTGACGGCGTCCCCGGCGGTGATATAGCTCAGCTCCGCCGCGGTGGTATCGAAGCTCGTTACTGGAATCTCAGTGCTCTTAGTGCTGCTGACAGGCAACGGGGTCGACCACGGAGATATCGGGTTCGACGACTGCGGCGAGTCGCTCATCGCCGCGTCGATCGCAGCACGTTGCGACGGGACGCATGGGACGGGGTATCCGTACAGCCGGCCGCACGGGCTTGGCTCATAGCCGGGGCGCAGCGGCGCGTCGGCCGGAAGGACGGACACGGTCGGCCCGCTCCAGCCGCTGCCACCGCCGCCGCCCGCGCATCCGGAAACCGCAGCCACCATCGTTAAAGCCACCATCGCCTGCAGTTGGTCTTTCATCATGTGGGCTCTCCCTTGTTTGTGTGTCCCGAGCCTTACATGAGCAGCGTCCGTGCCACTTTCCTAAGTGGCTGTTATCAATATCAATTGCCATTTATCGGTGGCATAGCTTGGTGCTCCGACTAGCATTTAATGATTCGACGACATACATTTAATGCATGCCCCAAGCTCGACTTACGGCCGCAGATCGCGAGTTCTTCGCGGCGCTCGCCGATGTCGTTTTCGGCAATCCGTTCACGCCGCAGCGCGCGGAGCTGATCCTTCGGCTCGTTCCCGGAGCGTCGCTTGGCGATCTCACGCGCGACCGGGAAGCGCTCCCGCGGGTGGTGGCGCCGCGCTTGCAGCGGTTGCAGGATCAGCACCTCGGCGAGGAAGAGCGGCGTCTACTGGAAGCCGCACTTTGGTACGTCTGCTACCACCGCGCCGTGCCGCAGCTCGACGCGCTGATCGAGCAGCAGGCGAAGCAGGCCGGCGCTGCGCTCGCGGTGACGTTCGCCGACGACGTGATCGCCGAGCTTCTGCGCGGCGGCTTGTCGGAAGAGCGTGCGCTGCGCATCTTCGCGTTCTTCTTCCAGCTGCGGCGCGCCTTCTACTTCATCGAGCGCTCGCTGGCCGGCGAATGCGAATCGATGCGCCGTTTGCGAGAGGCGCTGTGGAACAACGTCTTCACGCATGACATGCGGGGATACGAAGCGGGGCTCTGGAACCGGATGGAGGATTTCTCCACCCTGCTGCTGGGCGAGACCGGCACCGGCAAGGGTTCCGCCGCGGCGGCGATCGGCCGCTCGGAGTTCATCCCGTACGCTGCCGGGGAACGCCGCTTCGCCGCCAATTTCACCGACACCTTCATCGCGATCAACCTGTCGCAGTTTCCCGAGACGCTGATCGAGTCCGAGCTGTTCGGCCACCGCAAGGGATCCTTCACGGGCGCCATCGACCATCACCAGGGCGTGTTCGAGCGCTGCAGCGCGCACGGCGCGCTGTTCCTCGATGAGATCGGCGAAGTATCGATGCCGGTGCAGATCAAGCTGCTGCAGGTGCTGCAGGAGCGCACCCTTACGCCGCTCGGCGGCCACGAGAAAAAGCGTTTCTCCGGCCGCGTGATCGCGGCAACCAACCGGCGACTGGCCGACCTGCGCCGCGGCGGGCGGTTCCGCGACGACTTTTTTTACCGGCTGTGCTCGGATGTGATCGAGGTTCCGACGCTGCGCCAGCGGATCGCGGAATCCCCCGGCGAGCTGCCCCAACTGGTGCGGCTGATGGTCGCGCGCATCATCGGTACCGAGTCGAACGAGCTGGTCGCCGCGGTCCTGGAAGCCCTCGAGGAAAACCTGCCGCGCGGCTATCCCTGGCCCGGGAATGTGCGCGAGCTCGAGCAGGCCGTGCGGCGCGTGCTGCTCACCGGGCGGTATGCGGCCGACCTCGCCCAAGGGGCGCCGGACGACGAGGCGTCGTTGATCGAAAAGCTGCGCGCCGGCGAGCTCACCGCCGCGCAGCTGCTATCGCGCTACTGCGGCCTGCTTTACCGGCGCCTGGGCACTTATGCCGAAGTCGCGAAGCGCACCGGGCTCGATCCGCGCACCTCGCGCAAGTACGTCGACGGCGCAAAAGATGGATAGCGGCGTCGATGCGCCGCAGATCGTGGTAAGCCAGGAGGTCTCGGTTGGAGCGATGGCACGCGTCGCCCGCCGCGACCCCGGCCTGGTCGGCGGCGGAAACGGCGGCACGGGCACTTCGATCAACTACGACGACGGCAATCTGAATTACGGCCGTGGCCTCACCTCGCTCGGCATTCAGGGCAGAACCCTCGTCGACGGCCGATCGAGCACTAGAGAGCTCAGGATCGAAGCGGTTTACTTCTACGACTTCATCAATGCCGACGGCAGGACCGATTTTCGGCCGCTGAGCGGGGACGCGCGCAACCGGGCCGGGCGCAACCTCTACCTCAACGACGCCTATGTCGGATTCAACGGCATTCGCCTCGGCAACCAGATCCTGCGCTGGAGCGAAAGCCCGTCATTCGGCCACAGCATCGCGCCGGTCAATCCGGTGACCTATTCGCGGCGTTATCAACCCGGCAACACTGCCAAGGACCTGTATGTGGCGCTTCCCATGCTCACCGCGAAGCTCGAATCCGCGAGTAAGCGAACGCTGCAGGGTTTTTATCAGCTCGCCTTCAAGCCGACCGAGCTGGAGGCGGCCGGCACGTTTCTGAGCGGCAACGATTACTACTCGCCGGGAGCGCGCTTCCTCCAGCTGGGCCAGGGCTCGCCCTTGGTTCCCGACGCGGACGTCTCGTTCGTCACTCCGGCGACGCCGTTCGGCTCGAAAGTGCCGCGCGCTGCCGACCGGCGACCCAATCCCGCCGGTCAGTATGGCGCGAGAATCGAGACGCCGGAGCTGGGAGCGGCCAAGCTCACGCTCGCTGGTTATGCCATGCGTGTGCACAGCCGCGAGCCGATCGTCAGCGTGCGAACCGGCACGCTCGGCGGGTTGCAGCGCATAGCGGCACCGGACTACACCTCGAGCGGCAGCTATTTCCTGGAATACGTACCGAACGTAACGGTGCTCGGCAGCTCGGCACGGCTGGTTCCGGCATCCGGCACTCGCCTCACTCTCGATTACTCGATGCGCCTGCGGCAGCCGCTGCAGATCGACGACGATACTGTCATCACCGCGGGCCTTGCGCCCGCGGCCGCGGTGGGCGCATGCGCGCCAGATCCGGCGAGCCCGACCTGCGCAGCGACGTTGGCGGCGCTGAACCGAAACCCGCTGATCGCGTCGCGAGGCGGTATCACGGCGGCCAATGCGGCGAGCTTTTTCTCGACCGAGCTAAGCGGATACGAGCGCTTCAACGTATCGCAGTACGCGGCGTCGATGGTGCAGGGCTTACCGCCAATTCTCGGCGCGAGGCAGTGGTCGCTGGCCGCCGAGCTTGGCGGCGTCTACATCCACGGGTTCAAGGACGGATTGCTGGACGCCAGCGTCAGCATCCGGCCGGACGCCGCCGGCGGCAGAAGACAGGGCCTCGCCACGCGCTCGGCATGGGGATACCGGCTCTCGACGCGATTCGACTATGCTGACCTCATGGGGATGCAGAGCGTTTCCCCTTCAGTCACGTGGATTCACGACGTGAAAGGCAATGCCCCGATCACCCTGGGAACGCTGCTGGAGGAGAGCAAATCGCTGATCCTGGCGACCGACTTCGCCATCGACAAATCCCTCGGCGGGCGCCTGTCCTATCGTTCCTACCTAGCGAAAGGAAGCAATGCCGACCGGTTCAGCGACCGCGACTTCGTCGCCTTCTCGCTGACCAAGAAGTTCTAGCCTGGACGCAAGATTCGGATAGTACGCAGCATCATCTGACGTTACATTAGCGCTCATGGAAACAGCGGTCGAAAAAGCCAAGACCTACCTCGACGCGCGCCGCGGCGAGCGCGTCACGCTGGTGGAGCTCGCGCGCGCGGTGGGCGCGAGCCCGTTCCACCTGCAGCGCCGCTTCAAGCAGGCGTTCGGCATCTCGCCGCGCGACTACCAGGACGCGCATCGCCTGGAGGCGGTCAAGTCCTCGCTCAAGAACGGCAGCCGCGTGACCGAGGCGTTGTTCGACGCCGGCTACGGCTCGACCTCGCGCTTCTACGAAAAGGCGGCCTCCAGCCTCGGCATGGCGGCACGCCGCTACCGCGCCAGCGGACGAGGCGAGAGAATCCGGTACGCCGTCTTCACCCTGCCGATCGGCAGGACACTGGTCGCGGCGACTTCGCGCGGCCTCTGCGCGGTCAAGCTCGGCGAAGACGAGGCGAAGCTGCGCCGGCTGATCGGCGAGGAGTTCAGCGCGGCGGAGCTGATCGAGGATCCCGCGGCGCTGGGAGAAATTCGCGACCGCATCGCTTCCTTCCTGTCGGGAGAAGGCGATCTCTCGCGGGTCCCGGTGGACATCCGCGGCACGGTGTTCCAGCGCCGCGTGTGGCGGGCGCTGAGCCGCATCCCGCGGGGCGAGACGCGCACTTACGCCCAGATCGCGCGTGCCATCGGCAACCCGGCCGCCGTGCGCGCGGTGGGCAGCGCGTGCGGCGCGAACCCGGTGGCGCTGGTCGTCCCCTGCCACCGCGCGGTGCGCACCGACGGCGGGCTCGGCGGCTACGCCTGGGGCATCGCGCGGAAGAAACGACTCCTGGAGCTGGAGAAGCCGACGAAGAAATGAGGGCCGCCGATTTCGGGCGGCTCGTCGCGCTCGCCGCGATCTGGGGCGCGTCCTTCCTGTTCACCCGCATCGTCGCGCCGGTCCTGGGCCCGGCGCTGACAGCGGATCTGCGCATGCTGGTCGCCGGCGTCGCGCTGGTCGCGTATTTCCGTCTCGTCGGATTCGATCCGGATTGGCGGCGCTGGGGCAGCAAATACGCTTTCGTCGGGCTGCTGAATTCTGGGCTGCCCTTCCTGCTTTACGCGTATTCGGCGCTTTATCTCTCCGCCGGGCTGATGGCCGTGCTGAACGCCACTGCCCCGATGTGGGGTGCGCTTCTCACGGTGCTGCTGCTCGGCGAGCGGCTGACCGGGCGGCGCGCGGCGGGCCTCGCTCTCGGCGCCGTCGGCGTCGCCGTGCTGTCGCGGCCGGATGCAGGCACCACGCGGGCTTTCCTCGCCATCGCCGCGTGCCTCGCCGCCTCGTTCCTGTACGGCCTCGCCGGCGTATACATGAAGCGCTGGGCGGGCGAGGTGCCGGCCCGCGGCATGGCGGTCGGCACGCAGGTCGCCGCCGGCTTGCTGATGCTCCCCCTGATCCCGTTCTCGCCGCCGCCGGCGGGAGTTACCGTCCTGGTCGCGGCCAGCGTGCTCGCGCTCGGCCTGCTCTGCGGCGCGGTCGCATACTTGCTGTACTTCCGCCTGATCGTCGACATCGGGCCCGCAGGCGCGTTGACGGTCACCTACCTGATTCCGCTGTTCGGGGTCCTCTGGGGCACGCTGTTTCTCGGTGAAGCCCTGTCCATCACGATGCTGGCGGGCGGCGTGCTGGTCGTGCTCGGCACGGTCTTCGTTTTACGAAACTGAGTACACTACCGCGCATGGGGACCGTCGTGGTTCTGGCCGCGCAGGTGGGCGGCGCAAAGCTTGCCGATGGCCTGTACCGGCTGCGCGGAATGGATCTCGCCGTGGTGGTCAACACGGGCGACGACTACCGGCATCTCGGCCTCGCCTTCTCGCCCGATCTCGACACCACGCTCTTCACGCTCGCCGGCATCGCGAGCGCCACGGCGGGCTGGGAACCCGAGGGCGAGACGCGCGCGCTGCAAGGCATGCTGAAGCGGCTCGGCGGACCCGACCGCCCGCTGCTGGGCGACAAGTCGCTCGCCGCGCCATTGCTGCGCGCCGAGGGCCTGGCGAACGAGCGCCGCCTTACCGAGATCACCCTCGACTTCTGCCGGCGCCTGGGCATCGAAGCGCTGGTGCTGCCGATGAGCGACGACCCGGTGCGCACCAACGTGCTCACCGACGACGGCGCGATGACGTTCCAGCAGTACTACAACGAGCTGGGCTGCGACCCCGCCGTGCGCGGCTTGCAGTACGCGGGGGCCGCTGAAGCGCGCATCTCCGACGAAGTGCTCGACGCGCTGCACGCGGAGGACCTGGAAGCGGTGGTGATCGGCCCGGCCAATCCGTACCACGGCATCCGCCCGATCCTCGAGCTGAACGGCATGCGCGAGCTGCTCCGCAAGCGTGGCGCGCCGGTGGTCGCCGTGACCCCGGTCGTCGGCGGCAAGGCGCTGCAGGGCTCGGCCGGCAAGATGATGCGCGAGCTGGGGCGCGAGCCGACCGCGCTCGGCGCGGCGACCGAATACCGCTCGCTTGCCGACGGCTTCGTCATCGACCGCGAGGACCTCGCCTTCGCTGAAGGCGTGCGCTCGCTCGGCATGCGGGTGCTAGCTGTACAGACCGTGATGCGCACGATCGACGACCGCGTGGCGCTGGCGCGCTCGGTGCTCGAGTTCGCGCGCTCGATCCGCGAGGCCCGCGCCCTCGAAGTCGAATGAAAGTTGTTCTTGGAGCAGTCCTGTTCGCTACCGTGCAGGTTTGCGCGGCAGATCCGACTGAACAAGCGGTACGTCGAGCGCTGATCGAGCGCGACCAGCAGTCGGCCGAGTTTGCGGCCCGGCTGCAGGGACGCAGCCTCGATGCGCTGCATGCCAGGCAGCTGCTGGAGCCTGCATCGCAGTTCCCCGACTACGACCGCTCGCGCATGGCGCAGGAGCGCGAAGCAGTGCTGCAACTGCCGCCGCCCGTGGTCAGGGTACCGGGAAAGCCGGACGCGCCGCTACCGCTCCCAGGGGGGCCGCGTCCCGGGGTCGATCCCGTAGCGCCGCAAAGCCTCGGGCAATAGCGGGCTCTCCAGGGCGGCGAGCGCCGCCACCGCGATATTGCGGGCATCCACTTCGAAGAAGGCGCGCAACGCCGCGCGCGTATCGCTGCGGCCGAAGCCGTCGGTCCCCAGGGCCACGAACCTGCGCGGCACGTAAGGCCGGATGAGGTCGGCCACCGCGCGAACGTAGTCGCTTGCGGCGACTACAGGACCCTGGGTTTTCGACAGGCATTCTTCCGCCCAGCTCGCGTCGGAGCCGCCGAAGCGCCGCGCGCGCTCGGCGCGCATGCCGTCGCGCCGCAGCTCGGTGAACGAAGTGACGCTCCAGACGGCGGCTTGAATGCCCCAGTCCTTCTCCAGCAGCTCGGCCGCGGCTATTACTTCGCGCAGGATCGCTCCGGAGCCTAGCAATTGCACCTGCGATCCATCGCGCAGGCGGTACATGCCGCGCAGGATCCCTTCCGCCGCGTCTTCGGGCATCGCGGGATGCGGGTAGTTCTCGTTGCCGACGGTCACGTAATAGAACACATCCTCCTGGCCTTCGAGCATGCGGCGGGCGCCGTCGTGCACGATGGCCGCGAGCTCGTAGCCGAAGCAGGGATCGTAGGCACGGCAATTCGGAATGGCCGAGGCAGCGAGATGCGAAGAGCCGTCCTGGTGCTGCAAGCCCTCGCCCGCCAGCGTGGTGCGCCCGGCGGTGCCGCCGACGAGGAAGCCGCGCGCGCGGGAATCGGCCGCCGCCCAGATCAGGTCGCCGACGCGCTGGAAGCCGAACATCGAGTAGTAGATGTAGAACGGCAGCATCGGCGTGCCGTGCGACGAATACGAGGTCGCGGCGGCGAGCCAGGATGAAAGCGCGCCCGCCTCCGTGATGCCTTCCTCGAGGATCTGGCCGTCCTTCGCCTCGCGGTAATAGAGCAGCTCCTCGTGGTCCTCGGGCTCGTAGAGTTGCCCGAGGGCCGAATAGATGCCGAACTGCCTGAACAGCGTCTGCATGCCGAAGGTGCGCGCCTCGTCCGCGACGATCGGCACGACCCGCGCGCCGAGTGTTTCGTCCTTCATGAGCTGCGCGAGCAGCTGCACGAACGCCATTGTCGTCGACTGATTGCGCGATGAGCTCTGCAGGGAGGGTACCGTGAGCGTGCTCGACGATGCAGTGCGCATTGGGAGGTAGCCGCCGAGCTCCTTCCGCCGCGCCTCCAGGTATCTGATCTCCTGGCTGTCGGCCCCCGGATGGAAAAAGCGCAGCTGCACCACGTCTTCGTCGGACAGCGGCAGCGCGAAGCGGTCGCGAAATTCCTTGAGGGCGGCGTCGTCCAGCTTCTTCTGCTGGTGCGTGCCCATCTTGCCCTGGCCCCACAACCCCATGCCGTAGCCTTTCTTGGTCTTGGCGAGGATCACCGTGGGCTGGCCCGCGTGCTCCGCCGCGGCGCGGTACGCGGCATAGATCTTCACCGGGTCGTGGCCGCCGCGGTGCAGCCGGTCGATGTCGGCATCGCTCATGTGCGCGATGATCTGACGGAGTTCGGGATACTTGTTGAAGAAATGCTCGCGGTTGAAGCGGCCGTCGGTCGCGGCATAGGTCTGGAATTCGCCGTCGACCGTTTCATGCAGCCGCTTGAGCAGCACGCCGTCCTCATCGCGCGCGAACAACGGGTCCCAGTCCGAGCCCCACAGCAGCTTGATCACGTTCCAGCCGGCGCCAGCGAACAGGCCTTCGAGCTCCTGCACGATAGAGCCGTTGCCGCGCACCGGGCCGTCCAGGCGCTGCAGGTTGCAGTTGACGACAAAGATCAGGTTGTCGAGGCCGTCGCGCGCCGCGAGCGACAGCCCGGCGAGCGACTCGGGCTCGTCCATTTCGCCGTCGCCGACGAAGGCCCACAGCTTGCGGCCCGCGGTCTTCTGGATGCCGCGGTGCTCGAGATACCGCATGAAGCGCGCCTGGTAGATCGCGTTGAGCGGCCCGAGGCCCATCGAGCCGGTCGGAAACTGCCAGAACTCCGGCATCAGATACGGATGGCAATAGGAACAAAGGCCAGCGCCGCCGGTTTCCTGCCGATAGTGATTCAGCCGTTCTTCGCTCAATCTTCCTTCAAGAAACGCGCGCGCATAGATCCCGGGGGCGGAGTGCGGCTGGAAGTACACCAGGTCGCCGTCGCGCCCGCCGCGGAAGAAATGGTTGAAGCCGACTTCGAAAAGATCGGCCGCCGACGCGTAGCTGGCGATGTGCCCGCCGAGCTCGGCATGCGCGCGGTTGGCGCGCACCACCATGGCAAGCGCGTTCCAGCGCACGATCGAAGAGAGGCGCTGCTCGAGCTCGAGGTTGCCGGGAAACGGCGCCTGGTCGGCTAGCGCGATCGAATTCTTGTAAGGCGTGTTGAGCACCGGCGGCAGCGGCACGCGCCGCGCGCGCGCATGGTCGAGCAGCTTGCGCAGCAGGAAAGTCGCACGCTCGCGGCCCTCGGCCTGGACCAGCGCGTCGAAGGCGTCGAGCCATTCGCGCGTCTCGGCCGGGTCGGCGTCCGACGGGTTGATGCGCCAGAATGCGGACAGGTCGGTCATCGCGGCATCGTAGCGCGCCCGGGCTGGCATTTGGTCGTGTTTATTGATACCATGCCGCCCGCAGGATATCGAGCAGCGAATTTGTACCCCTCTCCCGCCGCCAAAAGCGTCGTCCGTAGTGGCCGGCAGTTCCCTTGATCGTCGTGCCCGGCGTGGTCGCGCCCGGATTTGTCGCGACTTCCAGTAGAAGGAAGAAGTAAATGGCGACCGGTACCGTCAAGTGGTTCAACGACTCCAAAGGCTTCGGCTTCATCACCCCGACTGAAGGCGGCGAAGATCTGTTCGCGCATCACACCGCGATCCAGATGAACGGCTTCAAGACGCTGAAGGAGGGCCAGAAGGTCGAGTTTGAAGTGAAGCGCGGCCCCAAAGGCCTGCAGGCGGCGAACATCAAGCCGCTCTAAGCGCTCCACGCAACGACAAAAAGCCCGCTTCGAAAGCGGGCTTTTTGTTTACCATCCTCACTGGATGAATGAACAGGCCGGCGATCATCGTGTTCTACGGGCAGCCCGCGCCTGGCTTGGGCGGCGCGCACGCGCCGATCGGCTCCGGCGTATTGGAGATGGTGATGCCGATCGCGGGCCGCTCGGCGCAGGCCGCAAGCAGCAGGAGCGATGCGACCAGCGCGAGTCGCACGCCGTTCAGAGATAGGTAGTCAGAAAGCCGTACAAAACCGTCGCTACCCACGCCATCAGACCAAGTCCGCAGATCAGCGCAACGGCGAACAAGCTGTCCTCAGGCCGGAAAGCGGCTTTCTGAAAGCGTCCGTAGCAGGACGCAGAATAGGCGTGGTTAAAGGCGTGCTGCGCTGCGCGAGCTTTCCTCTGTCTGCGCCTTGACATGCTTGCTCGATCCTTAACGCTGTCCTGCGGCTGGACCGATACTCTAATGTCGCAGCGGTGGACCGCCCGTGATATAGGTCACAATTTACCAAAGAGGGTCAGAAGCGGCGATGGATGCCGAGATAGATTTTCGTGCCGAGCTCAGGGCCGGTGCGGCAACAGCTGACTCGTATGCCGCTGCCATTCGCATCGGGCTCGTCCTGGAAATTCAGCAATCCGAGCCGGCCGTACAGCCTCCACCCCTCTGAGCGCTCCAGGGGGCCGAGCCTTTCGGCGCGCTGCTCTGCGAACGTATCGAGCGCTTGCAGATCCATGTCATGCCCCAACGCACGAATGGCAGACGGTGAATGGGCGAGCACGCGGGGAGGAGCCTGCTCGAAGCGCTCGAGCGATGCGGGGTGATAGGCCTGCGCGGCGGCTTCTCCGGCAACGGCGAGCAGCAGGGCCATCACGCCCGGCATGACGCGGCGCATTGGGATTCCGGCTGCTTGCATACGACACCCCGCAAATGCCCGGATGGTCCGCCGATCGACCGGTGGGCGCTGCGAAGGAGGTCAGGTTTTTGCGCTCTTTCACCAAGCGGCCCGCGTGGAAGTGAAAATTGTTGTCACGCGAACGGCGAGACGCCGGGGTTTTGGTGCCGGCTGACGGATTCGAACCGCCGACCAACGGCTTACAAAGCCGCTGCTCTACCAGCTGAGCTAAGCCGGCACGGCGCGCGCATTATGCACCGGCCGCGCCTACTTGATTCGCCTCAGCGTCGGCTTGCCGCCGGAGGGCTTCTTCGGCGGCTCGGGGTGGGCGGGCGCGGGCAGCGCGGCGGGAGACCTGGGCTTGCCGAGCAGCGACGCCGGCTCGGCCTCGGCCTTCGCCTGCGCCGGGGGCTTCGGCGAATCCGTGTCGAAGGTCATGCCGTGCCCGGTCTCGCGCGCGTAGAGCGCGAACACGCTGGCGATCGGCACCGAGATCTGGCGCGCGACGCCGCCGAAGCGCGCGGAGAACTCGATCAGCTCGTTTCCCATCTGCAGCTTGTGCACCGCGTTCGGGCTGATGTTGAGCGTGATCTCGCCGTTCTTGACGTACTCGGAGGGCACCTGCGCGCGCGAGTCGACCTTGACCGCGACGTGCGGCGTGTAGCCGTTGTCGACGCACCACTCGAACAGCGCGCGCAGCAGGTACGGCTTGGTCGGGATCTCGTTCATCGCCCGATTACTTCCGCATCACCTTCTCCGAGGGCGTGAGCGCCTCGATGAACGCCGGCCGCGAGAAGATGCGCTCGGCGTACTTCATGAGCGGCGCGGCGGTCTTGCCGAGCTTGATGCCGTAGTGATCCAGCCGCCACAAGAGCGGCGCGATCGCCACGTCGAGCATGGTGAAGTCGTCGCCGAGCATGTGCTTGGTCTTGGTGAACACCGGCGCCAGCTCGATCAGCCGGTCGGTGACGTGCTGGCGCGCGCGCTCGACCTGCTTTTCCTTGCCGGACTCCAGGCTTTCGATCTGCGAGAACAGCTCGACTTCCATGTTGAACAGCATCAGCCGCGCGCGCGCGCGCATCACCGGGTCGGCCGGCATCAGCTGCGGATGCGGAAAGCGTTCGTCGATGTACTCGTTGATGATGTTCGACTCGTACAGGATCAGATCGCGCTCCACCAGCACCGGCAGCCGGTTGTACGGATTCATCACCGCGATGTCCTCGGGCTTGTTGTACAGGTCGACGTCGATGACCTGGAAGTCCATGCCCTTTTCGTAGAGCACGAAGCGGCAGCGGTGGCTGAAAGGGCAGGTAGTGCCCGAATAGAGTTGCATCATGGCTTGGATTCCGCCTGAAAAACCGGCCGCGGTGCGGCCCGCAGTTACTTCACGTCCTTCCAGTATTCCCTCTTCAGGAGATAGGTGAAGACAAAAACGATGGCCAGCACGTACAGCACCACGATGCCGATCACCTTGCGCGTGGTGGCGGCGGGCTCGCCGACGTACACCAGGAAATTGACGAGGTCGCGCACCGTGGCGTCATATTCCGCGGGCGACTGGATGCCTTTGGCGATCTCGGTCCACTTGCGGCTCTCGCGGTCGTAGGCGCGCTCGCCCTGCAGCGTCCATAGCGCGTGCGGCATGGCGACGTTCTCGAACACGGCGTTGTTCCAGCCGGTGGCGGTCTTCGCATCGCGATAGAAGCTGCGCAGGTAGGTGTAGAGCCAATCCGCGCTGCGCGAGCGCGCGGCCAGCGAAAGGTCGGGCGGCGCCACGCCGAACCAGCTCTTGCTTTCCCTGCGCGGCATCACCGTGCGGATCGGCTCGCCGACCTTGTCGG
The DNA here is from genome assembly GCA_005881595.1 of Betaproteobacteria bacterium. GTDB lineage: Bacteria > Pseudomonadota > Gammaproteobacteria > Burkholderiales > SG8-39 > SCGC-AG-212-J23. The sequence goes on from VBBY01000021.1 coordinate 45,428, forward strand.
CGGTGAACATGAAGTAGTCCCTGATCTGCGCCTCGGTCAGGTCGAGGTCCGTCAGCTTGCCGTAGCGCATGGATTCCAGGCCGTGGCAGCCGAGGCAGTAATTGACGTACGTGCGAGCGCCGGCCTGCAGGCTGATGAGGTCGTGGGGATCGTGCGGCGAGCTGTCCAGGCGATAGCCGGCCTCGGCGGCCCAGCCGCACAGCGGAGCGAGCAGCAAAACGATCACCAGTTTTCTCATCAGTGCGTCACCCGCTCGGGGACCGGCTTCACCTCGTCGCGCCCCGTGTACCAGGGCATCAGGATGAAGAACAGGAAGTAGACCACCGTGCACAGCCGCGCCAACCAGGTGGCCCGGTCCTTGGTGTCGAGGAAGAAGGCGTCGAAGCCGAACTGGCCCCACACGGTGGTCGACTCGGTGCCGAGGTAGCCGAGGATCAGGAAGGCGACGACGAAGACGGCGAGCGCGCTCTTGTAGTAGGGCCCGCGATAGCGGATCGAGCGCACCGGGCTGCGGTCGAGCCAAGGCAGGAAGAACAGGATCAGCACCGCCGCGCCCATCGCCAGCACGCCGGGGAACTGCGAATGAAACAGCGGCGGGACTGCGCGCAGGACCGAGTAGTACGGCGTGAAATACCAGACCGGCGCGATGTGCTGCGGGGTCTTCAGCGGATCGGCCGGGATGAAGTTGTTGTATTCGAGGAAGTAGCCGCCGACCTCGGGGATGAAGAACATGACGAAGCAGAAGATGCCGAGGAATGCCACCGCGCCCATCAGGTCCTTCACCGTGTAGTACGGATGGAACGGGATGCCGTCGAGCGGGTGGCCGCTGGCGTCCTGGTACTTCTTGATATCGACCCCGTCCGGGTTGTTGGAGCCAACGTCATGCAGCGCGAGCAGGTGCACCACCACCAGGCCCAGAAGCACCAGCGGAAACGCGATGACGTGCAGCGCGAAAAAGCGGTTCAGCGTTGCGTCGGACACCACGTAATCGCCGCGGATCCACAGCGCGAGGTCCGGCCCGATGAACGGCACCGTGCCGAACAGGTTGACGATGACCTGCGCGCCCCAGTAGGACATCTGCCCCCACGGCAGCAGGTAGCCGAAGAACGCCTCGCCCATCAGCGTGAGGTAGATCAGCATGCCGAAGATCCACACCAGCTCGCGCGGCTCCCTGTGCGAGCCGTACAGCATGGCGCGGAACATGTGCAGGTACACGACGATGAAGAACGCCGAGGCGCCGGTCGAGTGGATGTAGCGGATGATCCAGCCGCCCGGCACGTCGCGCATGATGTAATCGATCGAGCCGAACGCCAGATTGGCGTCGGGCTTGTAGTTCATCGTCAGGAAGATGCCAGACACGATCTGAATGACCAGCACCAGCAGCGCGAGCGAGCCGAAGAAGTACCAGAAATTGAAGTTCTTCGGCGCGTAGTACTCGGCGGCGTGCTTGCGCCACTCCTGCTTGAGGCTCGGCATCCTCGAGTCGACCCAGCTCCACAGGCGCGCAGCCATCGGCTAGGCCCCTTTCGTTGCTTTGTCTTCGCCGATCACCAGCCCGGCCTCCGCGACGAACGCGTAGGGCGGCACCCTCAGGTTGGTCGGCGCCGGTGCGCCGCGGAACACGCGCCCCGCGTAATCGAACTTCGAGCCGTGGCAGGGACAATAGAAGCCGCCCGGCCAGTCCGCGCCCATCTCGGCCCTGGCTTCGGCGGTCTTCAGCTGCGGCGAGCAGCCCAGGTGAGTACAAACGCCTTCCATCACCATGATCTCGGGCTTCAACGAGCGGTATTCGTTCGTCGCGTAAGGCGGCTGCTCGGAAGCCTTCGACAAGGGATCGGTCAGCTTCGGCTCCGCGGCCTTGAGCGAATCGAGCATTTCCCGGGTGCGGTGGAGCACCCACACCGGCTTGCCGCGCCACTCGATCACCGCGAGCTCACCGGGGCCGACTCTGGAAAGGTCGACGTCGACCGGCGCACCGGCGGCCTTCGCGCGCTCCGAAGGCCACATGCTGGCCACGAAAGGGGCCGCTGCGCACACGCTGGCCGCGCCGCCGACGACCGACGTGGCGACCAGCAGGTTGCGCCGCGTCCTGTCTATTTTTTTCTGATCGTTCATGGAGATGGCTCGGGGTGGGCGGCGCGCGAAAGCGTGCGATTCTACCGACGGGGCCTCGCCCTGTCTAGGATTTCGCGCGTAAACATCTAAATCTTAAGAGGAATTCTGTATAATGATCAGTTCGCTCATGTACCGCCTCTGGCTCATTTTTTCGCAGGCCGCGACGATCGCGGTGGCGGCGCTGTTCGTCGTATCGACTTTCCGCCCGGAATGGCTGCCCCCGCGCGCGGGCGCGCAGGTCCCTCTATCGATCACGCAGCCGAGCAGCGCAGGACCGATGCAGGTCGCCGCGCGCGCTGGCCCCGCGCCTGCGTCCTATTACGACGCGGTGCAGCGCGCAACGCCTTCGGTGGTGAACATCTTCACCTCCAAGGAAGTCCGCGCGCCGCGCCATCCTTTGCTCAACGATCCGATTTTCCGGCGCTTCTTCGGCGACCAGCTGCCCGACGAGGCACAACGCGCCGCCAGCCTCGGCTCGGGCGTGATCGTCAGCAGCAGCGGCTACGTGCTGACCAATCATCACGTGGTCGAGGCGGCGGACGAAATCGAGGTGGCATTGGCCGACGGCAAGAAGCTGCTGGCGAAAGTGGTGGGCAACGATCCCGAGACCGATCTCGCGGTGCTGCGCCTCGACGCGCAGAACCTCCCGGCGATCGGCTTCGGCTCCTCCGACGCGCTGCGCGTCGGCGACGTGGTGCTCGCCATCGGCAATCCGTTCGGCGTCGGGCAGACGGTCACCAGCGGCATCGTCTCCGCCCTCGGCCGCACCGGCCTGGGCATCAACACCTTCGAGAACTTCATCCAGACCGATGCCGCGATCAACCCGGGCAACTCGGGCGGCGCGCTGGTCGATGCGGCCGGCAACCTGATCGGCATCAATACGGCGATTTTCTCGCGCTCGGGCGGCTCGATGGGGATCGGCTTCGCCATCCCGGTGTCGACCGCCAAGATGGTGCTCGAGCAGATCGTCAGGAGCGGCAGCGTCACGCGCGGCTGGATCGGCGTCGAAGTGCAGGAGGTCACGCCGCCGGTCGCCGAATCCTTCAAGCTCGACGGCACGCGAGGCGCGCTAATCGCCGGGGTGCTGCGCGGCGGGCCCGCCGACAAGGCCGGCATCAAGCCGGGCGACGTGCTGCTCGAGGTGCAGGGCAAGCCGGTCGCCGATCCCGCGGCGATGCTGAACCTCGTCGCCGCTCTCGCGCCGGGCTCGGCGGCGACGATGAAAGTGAAGCGCCAGGGCCAGGACATGGACGCCAGCGTCACCGTCGGCCGGCGTCCCAAGCCGCAGGCGCGGCCGGAGTAAAAATCCTAGAAGGCGGCTACGCGCTCTCCGCCCTCGGCCGCAGCGCCGTGCAGCACATCAGAGCTTTAGCTGGGTTAAACGCATAGCGGCGCACGCTGGCCGGACTTGGGGTCTGGCGCTATAGTTCTTCCTCCAAACCCCGATAAGAGGATCACATGACGGCGTTCTTCAAGCGGTTTATATGCAGGCTGGTCATCCTTAGCAGCATCGTGCTGCCGTATTCGGCGAATACGCAGGCGGCGATGATCGGCACCGGGCAGGCGATTGCGAACGTCGAGGCGCAGCGCGCCAAGGTGAAGGATTTCGTGGCGCGCGCGGATGCGCAGAGGAAGCTGGCGGCGCTCGGCGTCGGCGCGGCGGCGGCGGGCGAGCGCGTGAATGCGCTCACCGACGACGAAGCTCAGCTGATCGCCGGGCGGATCGACACGCTGCCGGCCGGCGGGGTCGGCACCGAAGTTGCGCTGGCAATCATACTGATCCTGCTCCTGGTCATTTTCCTCTTCGACAGAAGGCACTGAGGAGACATCCAATGAAAGCGTTCCTCCGCCGTTTCATCTGCCGCTTCCTTGCCGTGAGCCTCGTCGCCCTGCCTTACGCGGCGCAGACCCAGGCCGCCCTGATCGGCGTCGATGAGGCGCTTGCGGCACAGCGCCAGGCCGAGCGCGGCGAGCTGACGGGCTTCCTCGCGCGCGCCGACGTGCAGAAGCAGCTCGCCGTGCTGGGCGTTGCCCCCGCCGCGGCCGCCGAGCGTGCGAACGCGCTCACCGACGACGAGGTGCAGCAGCTCGCGGGCCGGATCGACTCGCTTCCGGCGGGCGCCGACATCTCCGCGGCCGCGCTCCTCCTGGTGCTCATCGTGATCCTGCTGCTCTTCATGCTCGACAGGCGCTGAGCTAGACCCCGATTTCTACTTCTCCATGAAAGCGCGGATCTGATCGGCGACCTTGCCGATCGAGAACAGCCCGTCAAGGTGGCCGCTGGTGCCGTCGATCTCGTAGAGCTCGACGTAGTTGCCCTGCGCGCGCAGCTTGTCGGCGGCTCTGCGCGACAGCTCGGGCGGGAACAGCAGATCGGTTTTCGCCGGCAGAAACAGCACTTTCGCCTTGATTCGCGCCTGCTCCTTTTCGACGTTGTAGAGCTGGTTGGCTTTCGCCATCCACACGAAATGGCTCGCATCGGTGGCGCCGGCGCGCGCCTGACCCGCCTTGTTCAGGGCATCCTCGATGGCGAACAGGTTGCCCAGGGCATCGGCCGGATTGCCGCCTTCGGACGCCCACTTGTAGCCGTGCAGCTTTTCCGCCCAGGCAAAATGCACCGTCGTGAGCGTCACCAGTTTGAGCGATTGCGCCAGTCCTGCAGCCGGCTCCGGGCCGCCGTGGTAGTCGCCGCCCTTCCAGTTCGGATCGAGCTTGATGGGGGCGACCCAGGCGTCGAGCATGGCGATGACGTACGGATGGATGTCCAGGCCGGGGCCGATGACGTGGATCACCCGCTCGACCAGCTCCGGGTACGCCGCGCCCCATTCCATGGCCTGAATCGCGCCGCCCGATGCCCCGGCCACCGCCTTCAGCTTCTTGACGCCGAGCGAATCGATGAGCGCCTTGTGCGCGCGAACGAAGTCGCGCATCGAAACGACGGGAAATGCCGAGCCGTAGGGCTTCCCGGTATCCGGATTGATGGTCGAAGGCCCGGTGGTGCCGACCGCAGGACTTTTTACATTCAGGTTGACCAGCGTATCTGCGCTCACCACGAAGTATTTGTCGGTATCGATCGCCTTGCCCGCGCCGATGATCGCGTCCCAGTAGCCGGCAGCCTTGTCGTCGGCCTTGTAGCGTCCTGCCGCATGCGAGGTCCCGGAGAAAAAGTGCGGGACGAACACGGCGTTGTCGCCGGCGGCGTTGAGCTTGCCGTAGGTCTCGTAGCCGACCCGCACGTTCTTGATCGGCTTGCCGCCCACGCTGGCGTATTGCGGCAGCGTGAAGAATCTCTTCTCCGTGAGCAGCTGCGCGAACGCATTGCCGGCGACGGCAAATGCAACGATGGCGAGAAGCGCGCGCATCAGATTTCCCCCTTTGTTGTGAGGTCCGGCTGGTTGCTTTCGGCGGCCTTGACGAAGCGGCCCAGGACGAGCCCGGCCTCGTAAAGCAGGCACATCGGGATGGCGAGCAGCAGCTGGGACAGCACGTCGGGCGGCGTGACGACCGCGGCGATGACGAATGCGCCGACGATGACGTACGGCCGGGCGTCGCGCAGCTTCTCGACGCTCACCACGCCCATCCTCACCAGCACGATGACCACGATCGGGATCTCGAAGGTGACCCCGAAGGCGATGAACATCGTGATCACGAAGCTGAAATACGCCTCGATGTCGGGTGCCGGCGTGATCGACTTCGGCGCGAAGCCGTGGATGAACGCGAACACCCTGCCGAACACGAAGAAGTAGCAGAAAGCCACGCCGAGCAGGAACAGCGCCGTGCTGCCGATCACCAGCGGCAGCGCCAGCCTCTTCTCGTGCGCGTACAGCCCGGGCGCGACAAAGGCCCACGCCTGGTACAGGACATACGGCAGCGCGATCATGAACGCGACCAGCGCCGTCACCTTCACGGGCACCATGAACGGGGTGACGACGCCGATGGCGATCATGCTGGCGCCCTCGGGGAGCGCGCGCATCAGCGGCAGGGCGAGGGCGTCGTAGATCGGCCCGGAGCCGGGCCAGATGAACAGCGCGACGAAGATGGCGAGCACCACGGCAACCGCGCGCACCAGGCGCGAGCGCAGCTCGATCAGGTGCGAGATGAAGGTTTCCTGGTCGCTCATCCCGGCTTGTTTTCCGGGGGCTTGCCTTCGGCCGCCGCCGCGACGGACTGGTTGAGCTCGTCTGCGGTCTTGGCGAGCTCCGTATTGACCGAGGTCTCCACGTCGCTCGCCGCCTTCTGCATCGAGTCGCGCATCTTGCGCAGCTCGTCGAGCTCGATCTCGCGGTTGATGTCGGCCTTGACGTCGGCGACGTAGCGCTGCAGCCGGCCCGCGAGGTGGCCGAGCGTGCGCGCCACGCGCGGCAGCTTCTCGGGCCCGATCACGATCAGCGCGACCAGCCCGATTACCAGCAGCTCTGAGAATCCTATGTCGAACATTGGTCAGCCTGGGAACAAAAAGGCGCCCGGGCGGGCGCCTTTGCTGGGGACCGCGCCGGCGCTCAGGCCTTCTGCTCGGTCTTTTCCTTGATTTCGCCCTCGATCGTCTTGCCCGTTACCTGCGGCGCGGCGCCGGCGTCGGCAGCCTTGTCGCCCTCGCGCATGCCGTCCTTGAAGCCGCGCACGGCGCCGCCGAGGTCCGCGCCGATGTTGCGCAGCTTCTTGGTGCCGAAAATCAGCATCACGATCACCAGGACGATCAGCCAGTGCCAAATGCTGAGCGAACCCATACGCGTCTCCTATTTCCTCCTCTGCAGCATCGGGCCGAGAGGCTCGGGCCCGCCGAGGACGTGCATGTGGAGATGATACACCTCCTGATGCCCCACGCGCCCCGTGTTGATGATGGCGCGAAAGCCGTCGGCGGCCCCCTCCTTGCGCGCCAGCTCTCCGGCGAGCGCAAGCATCTTGCCCAGAGGCCGCAGCTGGCTCATCCCGGCGTCGTACAGCGACGGCAGGTGCTCCTTCGGAACGATGAGGAAATGCACCGCCGCCTGCGGCCGGATGTCGTGGAAGGCAAACACGTCGTCATCCTCGTAGAGTTTCTTCGCCGGGATCTCGCCGCTGGCGATCTTGCAGAAAATGCAGTTGGGGTCGTTCATTTCTTCCTGGCGGCCTTCTCGTCGATGCCGGAGATGCCCTCGCGGCGGTGCATTTCGGCCAGCACGTCGCCGGGGCCCAGGCCGTGGCGCGCGAGCACGATCATGCAATGGAACCACAGGTCGGCGGTCTCGCGCACCAGGTGCTGGCGGTCGCCGCTCTTCGCGGCCAGCACCGTCTCGGTGGCCTCCTCGCCGATTTTCTTCAGCAGCGCGTCCTCGCCTTGCGACAGCAGCCGGGCGACATAGGAGGTCTTTACATCTCCATGCTTTCTCTCCTCGATCGTCGCAGCGATGCGCTCGAGCGTCGCGTAGAGTCCAGGTTTCATTTTTTGTAGATCAGCGACGGATCCTTCAGCACCGGATCGGTCGCCACCCACCTCCCGTTCTGCAGTTTTCTGAAGAAACAGCTCTCGCGGCCGGTATGGCAGGCAATGCCGCCCACCTGCTCCACCCTGAGCAGCAGCGCATCCGCGTCGCAGTCGATGCGCACTTCGCGCACTTTCTGGACGTGCCCGGAATCCTCGCCCTTGCGCCAGAGCTTCTTGCGCGAGCGCGACCAATAGACCGCCTCCTGGCCCGCCACCGTCTTTTCCAGCGCTTCCCGGTTCATCCACGCGACGGTGAGCACCCTGCCCGAGGAAAAATCCTGCGCGACGACGGGGATCAGCCCCTGCTCGTTCCACGGCACTTCATCGAGCCATTCGTTCATAGGCGGACCTCGATGCCGCGGCTGCGCATGTGCTCTTTCGCCTGGCGCACGCTGAATTCGCCGAAATGGAACACGCTGGCGGCCAGCACCGCGTCGGCATGCCCTTCGATGACGCCTTCGGCGAGGTGCTCGAGGCTGCCGACGCCGCCTGAAGCGATGACCGGCACGCCGACCGCGTCCGACACGGCGCGCGTGAGCGCGAGGTCGAATCCGTCGCGCGTGCCGTCGCGGTCCATGCTGGTGAGCAGGATTTCCCCCGCCCCGGCAGCCTGCATGCGCTGCGCCCATTGCACGGCGTCCAGGCCGGTGGGCTTGCGCCCGCCGTGGGTGTAGACCTCCCAGCTGGCGCCGTTCCTTTTCGCATCGATCGCGACGACGATGCATTGATTGCCGACGACGCCTGAAGCCTCGCGCACCAGGTCGGGGTTCTGCACCGCGGCGGTGTTGATCGAGATCTTGTCGGCCCCGGCGTTGAGCAGCCGCCGAACGTCCGCGAGCTTGCGCACGCCGCCGCCCACCGTGAGCGGGATGAACACGCGCTCGGCGACCGCCTCGATGACGTGCAGCAGGATGTCGCGCTCATCGGAGCTCGCCGTGATGTCGAGAAAGCAGACTTCGTCCGCGCCCTGCTCGTCGTAGCGCGCCGCGATCTCGACCGGGTCGCCGGCATCGCGCAGCCCGACGAAGTTGACGCCCTTGACCACCCGGCCGGCGGTGACGTCGAGGCAGGGAATGACGCGCTTGGCGAGCCCCATGGCTAGTCCTTGGCGAGCGCCTTGTCGGCGGTCGCCTGGGCCTTCTTCAAGTCGAGCTTGCCCTCGTAGAGCGCGCGGCCGGCGATCGCGCCGATGATGCCCTCGGGAGCGAGCTGGCTGCACACCGCCTGCACGTCCTTGAGGCTGTTGAGGCCGCCCGAGGCGATGATCGGCGTCTTGATGGCCTGCGCCAGCTTGAGCGTCGCGTCGATGTTGACCCCGGTCAGCATGCCGTCGCGGCCGATGTCGGTATAGATCAGCGCCTCGACGCCATACTCCTCGAATTTCTTCGCCAGGTCGACGACGTCGTGGCCAGTCATCTTCGACCAGCCCTCGACCGCCACTTTCCCGTCCTTGGCGTCCAGGCCGGCGATGACATGGCCGGGAAAGGCGTAGCAGGCGTCGGACAGGAACCCCGGGTTCTTGACGGCGGCAGTGCCGATCACCACGAAGCTGACGCCCGCGTCGAGGTAGCTCTCGATGGCATCCAGGTCGCGGATGCCGCCGCCGAGCTGGATCGGCACCTGCCCGCCGACCGCCGCGATCATGTCGCGGATCACTTTCTCGTTCTTCGGCCGGCCGGCGATGGCGCCGTTCAGGTCGACGATGTGGAGGCGCCGGGCGCCTTCGCCCGCCCAATGCCTCGCCATCGCGACCGGGTCGTCGGAAAACACGGTAGCGCTGCTCATGTCGCCTTGCTTCAGGCGCACGCAGCGCCCGTCCTTCAGGTCAATAGCCGGGATGATGAGCACTCAGTGCTCGATTGAAAATCAGGGACGCCAGCGCACGAAGTTGGAGAGAAGTTGCAGGCCCGCAGACTGGCTTTTTTCCGGATGGAACTGTACGGCAAAAATGTTATCCCGGGCAACCGCGCAGGTAAAGGGCATGCCGTAGACGCACGTGGCCGCCGTCAGCCCCTCGTCGCGCGGCGCCGGGAAGTAGCTGTGCACGAAGTAGAACCGGCTGCGGTCGGCAACTCCCGCCCACAGCGCGTGGCGCCGCCGCTGCAGCACCTCGTTCCAGCCCATATGCGGAATCTTGAGACCGGAGACCCTGAAGCGCGGGACGTTGCCGGGCAGCAATCCGAGGCCCCGGGTGTCGCCCTCCTCGCCGCGCTCGAACAGCATCTGCAGGCCGATGCAGATGCCGAGGAAGGGCTTGGCCCCGGCCGCCTCGACGACTGCCTCGCGCGCCCCGCTCGCGGCCAGCTGGCGCATGCAGTCGGGCATCGCGCCCTGACCGGGCACCACGACCCGCTCCGCGGACCGGATGGCCGCCGGATCGGCGGTAGCCAGGACTTCGGCGCCGGGGGCGACATGCTCCAGCGCCTTGGCCACCGAGCGCAGATTCCCCATGCCGTAATCGACGACGGCAATCCTCAATTAAAGCGAGCCCTTCGTCGAAGGCACTGCGCCGGCCGCGCGCGGGTCGGGCTCGGCCGCCATGCGCAATGCGCGCGCAAACGCCTTGAACACGGTTTCGCACTGGTGATGCGCGTTGTCGCCGCGCAGGTTGTCGATGTGCAGGGTGACCTGCGCGTGGTTGGCGAAGCCCTGGAAGAACTGCTGCACCAGGTCGACGTCGAACTCGCCGATCAGCGCGCGGGTGAATTTGACGTGGTACTCGAGTCCCGGCCGGCCGGAGAAATCGATCACCGCGCGCGACAGCGCCTCGTCGAGAGGCACGTAGGCGTGGCCGAAGCGGCGTACGCCGGCCTTGTCGCCGAGCGCCCGGGCGAACGCCTGCCCCAGCGTGATGCCGATGTCCTCGACGGTGTGATGCGCGTCGATGTGCAGATCGCCCTGCGCCTCGATGTCCAGGTCGAGCAGGGCGTGGCGCGCCACCTGGTCGAGCATGTGCTCGAGGAAGGGCAGCCCGGTCGAGAGCTTCGCATCGCCCTTGCCGTCGACGTTGAGCCGCACCCGGATCCGGGTTTCCTTGGTGTTGCGGACGACTTCGGCGCTACGCATGTCAAAGCGCTTCCTGGAGGGCGGTGAGCAGTATACGGTTTTCGTCGGGCGTGCCGACCGTGATCCGCAGGCAATCGCGCAATCCCGGATGCAGATTCCTCACCAGCACGCCTTGCCGCCTCAGCGCCTCGTAAGTGCGCTCCGCCCGCGGAACGCGCACCAGGAAAAAGTTCGCCTGCGAAGGAAACACCGTCACGCCGGGGAGGCCGGCGAGGGCCGCGCCGAGCACCGCGCGCTCGGTCCTGATCCGCGCCGCCTGCTCTTCGAGCACCTCGAGCCGCTCCAGCATGAAAAGCGCAGCCGCCTGGGTGAGCACGTTGACGTTGTAGGCCTGCCGTACTTTGTTGAACTGCTCGATCCATTGCGGCCGGCCGGCGAGATAGCCCAGGCGGATGCCGGCCAGGCCGAGCTTGGACAGCGTGCGCAGCACGACCAGGTTCGGATGCTCGCCCAGGCGCTGCATGAAGGTCCTGCCGGCGAACACGTGATACGCCTCATCCAGGACGACGAGTCCTTCGGCGGCGCGGATCACCCGCAGGACGTCTTCCTCCGGATACAGCACGCCGGTGGGATTATTCGGATAGGCGATGAACACGAGCTCCGGCCGCTCGCTTTTCATGCGCACGAGGAACGCGCCGGCGTCGAAGGAGAAGTCCTCGCGCAGCGGCACCGCCACGGCTTTCATCCCGCACAGCGCGGCATTCATGCCGTACATGACGAAGCTCGGCGCCGGATACATCATCGTCGTCCCCGGGCGCGCCACCGCCAGCGTGATGATCTGGAGCAGGTCGTCGGAGCCGTTTCCGAGCAGCAGCTCCATGCCCGCGGGCAGGTTCATCCGCCGCGCGAGCAGCTCGCGCACGCGCCGCCCGGTCGGCTCGGGATAGCGATTCAGATCGACGCGGGACAGCGCTTCGGCCAGCTCGCGGCGCAGCGCGGGCGGCAGCGGGTAGGGGTTTTCCATGGCGTCGAGCTTCACCATGCCCTGCGCTTCCGGCACCTGATATGCGGTCAGCGCGAGGATTTCCGGGCGCACCAGCTTCTCGGGGCTCATTTGAATCTCATCTGCGCGGAGCGGGCGTGGGCCGTCAGCCCCTCGCCTTCGGCCAGGACCGCGGCCAGCTTGCCGAGCCTGGCCGCCGCGGCCTGCGACACGCCGATGACGCTGGAGCGCTTCTGGAAATCGTAGACGCCGAGCGGCGAGGAGAAGCGCGCGCTGCCGGCAGTGGGCAGGACGTGGTTCGGCCCCGCGCAATAGTCGCCGATCGCCTCGGAGCTCCAGCGGCCGAGGAAAATGGCGCCCGCGTGTTTCAGCTTTGGCAGCCAGGCCTGCGGGTCCTCCACCGACAGCTCGAGATGCTCGGGCGCGATGCGGTTGGCAAGCGCGCACGCCTCCTCGAGGTCGCGCGTCTCGATGAGCGCTCCACGCGCCGCCAGCGACGCGGCGATGATTTCCCGCCTCGGCATCGCAGGAAGAAGTTTTTTCATCGAAAGCTCGACCTGATCGAGATAAGAGGATTGCGGGGAAAGCAGAAGCGCCTGCGCCGCCTCGTCGTGCTCAGCCTGCGAAAACAGGTCCATCGCCAGCCAGTCGGCAGGTGTACGGCCGTCCGCGATCACCAGGATTTCCGACGGCCCGGCGACCATGTCGATGCCGACCTGCCCGAACACCTGGCGCTTGGCTTCGGCGACATAGACGTTGCCGGGACCGACGATCTTGTCGACGCGCGGCACGCTCCGCGTGCCGTACGCGAGCGCGCCGACTGCCTGCGCGCCGCCGATGCCGATCACGCGGTCTACTTCGGCGAGCGCCGCGGCAGCCAGGACCAGCGGCTTGGGAGCGGGACTCACCATCACCAGCTCGCGCACGCCGGCGACTTTGGCCGGGAGCGCGTTCATCAGGACGGAGGACGGGTACGCCGCCTTGCCGCCCGGCACATAGATCCCGACGCGATCGATTGCGGTCACGCGCTGGCCAAGGCGCGTGCCGTCCTGGTCGGTGTAGTCCCAGGAGCTCTGCAGCTGCCGCCGGTGGAAGTCGCGGATGCGCTCGCCCGCCTCGCGCAACGCGCCGGCCTGCTCGCGTGACAGCGACTCCAGCGCCCTCTGCAGCTTTTCCCTAGGCACCTCGAGCTCGGCCAGCGAGCGCGCCGCGACGCGATCAAATTTGCGCGTGTAGTCGAGCACGGCCTCGTCGCCGCGAGAGCGCACATCGGCGAGGATCGCGCGTACCGATTCCTGCACCGCCGTATCCTGCAGCCCCGCGTGGCGCGTCAGCGCCGCCAGCTCGGCCTCGAACCCGGCGTCGCGCGTGGCGAGGCGCCGCAGCTTCATCGGCCGGCGGCTTTCGAGAAGGCGTCGATCAGCGGCTGCAGCGCAGCTCGCTTGGTCTTGAGCGCCGCCTGGTTGACGATCAAGCGCGCCGACACCGGCATGATTTCCTCGACCGGAACGAGGCTGTTGGCGCGCAAGGTGTTGCCGGTGGAAACGAGATCGACAATCGCATCGGCAAGACCGACCAGCGGCGCGAGCTCCATCGACCCGTACAGGCGAATCAGGTCCACATGCACGCCTTTTGCGGCAAAGTGCTCACGGGTGATGTTGACGTACTTGGTCGCAACGCGCAGGCGCGCGCCCTGCCGCACCGCGCCTGCGTAATCGAAGCCCTTGCGCACCGCGACCATCATCCGGCAGGCGGCGATGCCGAGATCGACCGGCTGGTACAGCCCCTCGCCGCCGTGCTCGGCCAGCACGTCGCGTCCGGCTACGCCGAGATCCGCGCCCCCGCGCTCGACATAGGTCGGCGTGTCCGAAGCGCGCACCACGATCAGCTGCACGTCACGCCGGTTCGTGGCAAGCACCAGCTTGCGCGAGCGCTCGGGGTCGTCGTTCGGCCGGATACCGACGCGCTCCAGCAGCGGCGCCGTCTCGTCGAAGATGCGCCCCTTGGATAGCGCGATGCTGATCTTGACCATAAACGAAAAAGGCCCCGATGGGGCCGATAAGGCTCTGAATTTTACTGCAATTTCACCGGGTGCGCTCGATCCTGGCGCCGAGCGCGGCGAGCTTTTTTTCGAGCGCCTCGTAGCCGCGGTCGAGGTGATAGATACGATCGACCACGGTCTGGCCATCGGCCACCAGGCCGGCGATGACCAGGCCCGCCGATGCGCGCAGATCGGTCGCCATGACGGCGGCGCCCTGCAGCCGCTCGACGCCTCTGACCACCGCCGTGTTGCCCTGGATCGAGATCTGGGCGCCCAGCCGCTGCAGTTCCAGCGCGTGCATGAAGCGGTTCTCGAAGATGGTCTCGCTGATTCGCGCGGTGCCGCGAGCGATGCTGGCGAGCGCCATGAACTGGGCCTGCATGTCGGTGGCGAAACCGGGGTAAGGCGCGGTGCTCAGGCTCACGGCCTTCGGCCGGGCGGCCATTTCGATTTCGATGGAGCGATCCGCCACTTCGATCCTTGCGCCGCATTCGCGCAGCTTTTCCAGCGTCGCACCGAGCGAATCGGGCGCGGCGTCGGTCAGTCTTACCTTGCCGCCCGCAGCGGCTGCGGCCGCCAGGTAAGTGCCTAGCTCGATGCGGTCGGGCATGACCCGGTGCGCGGTGCCCCGCAGCGAAGCCACGCCCTCGATCCGCATTACATCGCTGCCTGCTCCCTCGATGCGCGCCCCCATCGCCGACAGGCACCTGGCGAGGTCCACCACCTCGGGCTCGCGCGCCGCGTTCTCGAGCAGCGTCTCGCCCTCGGCGAGCACCGCCGCCATCAGCAGATTCTCGGTGCCGGTCACCGTGACGAGATCCATCACCACGCGCGCCCCGCGCAGCCGCTCGGCGCTGGCATGCATGTAGCCGTGCTCGACGCCGATCTTGGCCCCCATCGCCTGCAGACCCTTCACGTGCTGATCGACCGGCCGCAAGCCGATCGCGCAGCCCCCGGGTAGCGATACCCTGGCGCGCCCGCAGCGCGCAAGCAGCGGCCCGAGCACCAGCACCGAGGCACGCATGGTCTTCACCAGCTCGTACGGCGCCGTCGGGTCGCTGACTGCGGCGGCGCACAGCGTCAGCTGCCCGTCGGCCGGACGGTGGACCTCCACGCCCATCTGGCGCAGGAGCTTGCCCATCGTCGAGACGTCCACCAGGCTCGGCACATTGCTGAGAGCCACGCGCTGGTCGGTCAGCAGCGCCGCGCACATGATCGGCAGGGCCGCGTTCTTCGCACCCGAGACCCGCACCTCGCCCTGCAGCGGGCGTCCGCCGGTGATGCGCAGCTTATCCACCCGATTTCCACTCCTCAGGCGTCAGCGTGCGCATCGAAAGGGCATGAATTTCCTCGCGCATGCGCTCGCCGAGCGCCGCGTAAACCAGCTGATGTCGCTGCACGCGGCTCCTTCCCGCGAACTCCCCGGACACGATCAGCGCCTGGAAATGCTGTCCGTCGCCGACCACTTCCACGTGCTCGCAGGCGAGCCCCGCCGCGATCCCCGTCTTTACGCTTTCAGGCGTCACCATTCAATACCTCAGCTTGTACCCGGCCTTGAGCAGCCCGAGGCTGATCAGGCTAACGATCAAAAAGCTTACCCCGAGCACCGCCAGGCTGGCATACGGAGGCACGTCGGAAATGCCGAGGAAGCCATAGCGAAAGCCATCGACCATGTAAAAGAACGGGTTGGCGTGCGACAGCTTCTGCCAGAAGCCGGGCAACGAATGAATCGAATAGAACACGCCGGAAAGAAAGCTGAGAGGCATGATGACGAAGTTCTGAAACGCCGCCAGCTGATCGATCTTTTCGGAGACGATGCCGGCGATCAGGCCGAGCGCCCCGAGCAGCGCGGCTCCGAGCAGCGCGAACGCAAATGCCCAGAGCGGCGCGCCGAGCCGCAGCTCGACGAACCAGACGGTCACGGCGAGCACCCCGGCACCCACCAGCAGCCCGCGGATCACCGCGGCCAGCACGTAGGCGCCGAAGAACTCGAGGTGGGAGACCGGCGAGAGCAGGATGAACACGATGTTGCCGGTGATTTTCGACTGGATCAGGCTGGATGAGCTGTTGGCGAACGCGTTCTGCAGGACGCTCATCATGACCAGGCCCGGGACGAGGAACGAGGTATAGCGCACGCCTTCGTACACCTGCAGGCGTCCTTCCAGCGCCTGCCCGAAAATGATCAGGTATAGGAGCGCGCTCAGCACCGGCGCGGCGACGGTCTGCACGCTCACTTTCCAGAAGCGCAGCAGCTCCTTGAGGAAAAGCGTCCAGAAGCCGGTCACGACTGCCGCCCGGTCAGGCGCAGGAACACTTCTTCCAGATCGGGCGGCTGCACCTCCAGCTCGACGATGCCGATAGCGCTCTCGCGCAGCCTCGCCAGCACCGCCTCGAGCTCGCGGGCGCTCGGCAGGCGCAGCGTGAACAGCGGTCCGTCGCGCGCGACCACCTGCGCCGGAAACGGCTCCGGCAGCCGCTCCGCATCGAGCCGCACGCGCAGCTGCAGGCCCGAAAAGGTCTCGAGCAGGTTCCTGGTCGAGTCGAGCGCGGCAACGCGGCCCGCCTTCAGCATCGCGATGCGGTTGCAGTGAAGTTCGGCCTCCTCGAGGTAGTGCGTGGTCAGCACGATCGTGTGGCCTTCGCGGTTGAGCCGGCGCACGAACTGCCACAGGCCCTGCCGGAGCTCGACGTCGACGCCGGCGGTCGGCTCGTCGAGCACGATCACCGGCGGCTTGTGCACCAGCGCCTGCGCCACCAGCACGCGGCGCTTCATGCCGCCCGAGAGCGCGCGCATATTGGCGTTTGCCTTCGCTGTCAGATCCAGATGGTGCATCACCTCGTCGATCCAGGCGTCGTTGCCGCGGATGCCGAAGTAGCCCGACTGGATGCGCAGCGTCTCGCGCACGGTGAAGAACGGGTCGAACACCAGCTCCTGGGGCACCACGCCGAGCATGCGCCGCGCGCGCCGGTAGTCTTCGACCACGTTCGCGCCCATCACGCTTGCCGCCCCGGAATCCGGCCGCGCCAAGCCGGCAATCACGTTGATGAGGGTCGTCTTGCCGGCGCCATTGGGGCCGAGCAGGCCGAAGAACTCGCCCTGCCCGATCGCGAGGCTCACGCCCGCGAGCGCGCGCACGGCACCGAAGCGCTTCTCGAGCTGCCTGACATCGATGGCGTTCAGTGGTGCGGCGCGGCAGCGGGCAGCAGGCGCTCCACGCCGTACAGACGGGCGATCGTCTGCAGCGATGCGGGAAGGTTGGTAAAGGAGACTTCCTGCTGGCGCGCCTTGGCGTCGCGCAGCCAGGCGAGGAGCAGCGCGAGCAGAGAGGAATCCATCTCGGTGACTTCGCCGAGATCGACGCTCTGCACCCCTTCTTCGAGGTGGCGCCGGCCTTCTTCGAGCAGCCGAGCGACATTGGCCAGGGTCACCGGCCCGCTGACGATGATGCGGCGGCCCTCGCGCCGGATCATTTCTGCGGCGCCCCGCCGGCGGCTTCGAGCGTGCGGTTCTTCGCGCTCAGGCTCTTGATCAGGCCCTCGATCCCCGACTCGCGCACGGTGTTGTTGAACTCGGTCCGGTAGTTGGCGACCAGGCTCACGCCGCCGACCATCACGTCGTAGACCTTCCAGCCGGAGGCGGTCTTTTCCATGCTGTAGTCGATCGGCACCGGCTGCGCGCCGGGCTGCAGCACGCGCACGTTGACTGTGACGTCGGTCTCGGTCGGCTTGGCGCGCAGGGGCCGGAATTCGAATTTCTGCTCGGCGAAGGCGGCGAGCGCGCTGGCGTAGGTGCGCACCAGCAGGATCTTGAATTCCTCGGTGAGGCGCTTCTTCTGCCCCGCGTCCGCCTTGTTCCAGCTCTGACCCATCGCGAGGGCGGTCATGCCGGCGAAATTGAAGTGCGGCAGCACCTTCTCGTTGATCAGCTCGATGAGCTTGTTGCGATTGCCGCGGATCTCCTTGTCCTTGGCGATCAGATCCACCACCTCGAGCGTCACGTTCTTCACCAGCACGTCGGGCGTCGCTTCCTGGCCCTGCACGCTGGCGAGCAGAAGTGCGGCGGAGAGACACAAAGCGGCTTTAGCGATCGTGCGCATGTTGTACCACCCTCAAATCATTAACGCCCGCGGCAGGCTCCACGTTGACTGGCGTTTTGAAACTGCGCTCTTCTCGAATGCGTTCCTCGCGCGGAGGCTGTCCATCATAGATCAGGCTCCTGCGGCGCTGCAGGTAGGCGTCGCGCTGAAATACGTACTTGTCGAGCGCCGCCTCCTCCAGGATGCGGCTCGCGTCGAGCAGATCGGCGCGCACGCCGACCAGGCGCAGCGCGACCGCGGAATTGCGCAGCCTGATCGGCCTGAAATCGCCGACCGGATCGGTATAGATGTCGGCCGCGGTGCCGACGCTGTCGCGCAGCGTGCTCGAGCCCAGAATCGGCAGCACGAGATACGGACCGTCGCCAACTCCCCAGCGGCCCAGGGTCTGGCCGAAATCCTCGTTGTGCTTCTCGATGCCCATGTCGGAGGCCACGTCGTGAATGCCCAGCAGCCCGAAGCTGCTGTTGAAGGCGAAGCGCGCCCAGTCCTCCACGCCGTCCTGGATCTTGCCCTGCAGCAGGTTGTTGACGCCGATGAAAAGGTCGGCGATGTTGGAAAAGAAATTGCGCACCCGGCTGCGGATCTCCTCGTGCAGCAGATCGCGATAAGCCGTGGCCACCGGCCTGGCGATCGCCGCGTCGACGGTCTCGTTGAACTTGTACACGCCGCGGTTGAATCCTTCGAATGGATCGCGTGGATCGCCGTCCGCGGTGGCGCATGCCGCCAGCAACGCAAGCAGCACCGCGCTCGCCGGGAGCCTCACTTCGCCGGTTCCTTGGCCGGTTCGGCCGCCTTGCTGAACAGGAACTGGCTGATGAGGTTCTCGAGCACCACCGCCGACTGGGTCAGGCGCAGGCGGTCGCCGTTCTTCAGCATCACACCGTCGCCTCCGGCCTCGAGCCCGATGTACTGCTCGCCGAGGATTCCCGAGGTCAGGATCTTGGCGGTCGTGTCGCGCGGGAACTGGTAGGCGGCGTCGAGGTTGATCGCGACGAGCGCCTCGTAGCTTTCATTGTCGAAGCGGATGTCGGCGACCCTGCCGATCACCACGCCGGCGCTCTTCACCGGCGCGCGCGCCTTCAGGCCGCCGATATTGGCGAACTTGGCATACACCTGGTAGGCCGGCGCGGTGTTGAAGGAGGCGAGGTTGCCGACCTTGAGCGCGAGAAACAGCAAACCCGCAAGGCCCGCCGCGACGAAGATTCCGACCCACAGATCGATAGCCGAGCGGTTCATTGTCCGTGACCTCCTCCGGTGAACATGAGTGCGGTGAGCACGAAATCGAGCGCGAGAATGGCGAGCGACGAGGTAACCACCGTGCGCGTGGTGGCGCGCGACACGCCCTCCGCGGTCGGCGGGGCGTCGTAGCCCTCGAATACCGCGATCCAGGTCACCGCGATGCCGAACACGACGCTCTTGATGATGCCGTTGACGATGTCGTTGCGCAGGTCGACCGCGGCCTGCATCTGCGACCAGAACGCGCCGGCGTCGACGCCGATCAGCTGCACGCCGACCAGGTAGCCGCCGAAGATTCCCATGGCGGAGAACAGCGCCGCCAAGAGCGGCATCGAGATCACGCCGCCCCAGAAGCGCGGCGCCACCACGCGCGCCACCGGATCGACCGCCATCATTTCCATCGCCGAGAGCTGCTCGGTCGCCTTCATCAGGCCGATCTCCGCGGTGATCGCCGAGCCGGCGCGGCTGGCGAAAAGCAGCCCCGCGACGACCGGGCCGAGCTCGCGCACCAGCGACAGCGCGACCAGCACGCCGAGCGACTCGGAAGCCCCGAAGCGCTGCAGCGTGTCGTAGCCCTGCAGCGCGAGCACCATGCCGACGAACAGTCCCGAGACCAGGATGATGATCAGCGACAGCACGCCGGCGAAATAGATCTCGGCGATCGTCAGGCGAAAGCGCCGCAGCGCGGTGCCAGAATGCACGACCAGGTAGGCGAGGAAGCGGCTGGCGAAGCCCAGCCGCCACACGTGGGAGGTCACGCCGGCGCCGAGGCGCTCCAGCCGCTGGCGAAGAGCAGCGACGATCTGCATGTCAGGCGGCGGCAGGCTCGAGATCGGCGCCGTAGTCGGGCGCGGGGTAGTGGAACGGCACCGGGCCCTCGGATTTGCCGTTGACGAACTGGTTGACGAAGGGCTCGGAGCTCGCGCGGATCTCGGCGGGCGTGCCCTGGGCGATGACGCGGCCCGCCGCCATGAAGTAGACGTAGTCGACCACGCCGAGCGCCTCCTGCACGTCGTGCGTGACGATGATCGAGGTGGCGCCGAGCGAATCGTTCAGCTCGCGGATCAGGCGGGCGATGACGCCGAACGAGATCGGGTCGAGGCCCGTGAACGGCTCGTCGTACAGGATCAGCTGCGGATCGAGCGCGATCGAGCGCGCGAGCGCGACGCGACGCGCCATGCCGCCGGAGAGCTCGGTCGGCATCAGCCGGGCCGCGCCGCGCAGCCCGACCGCCTGCAGCTTCAGCAGCACCAGGTCGCGCAGCAGGTCATCGGGGAGCTCGGCGTGCTCGCGCAGCGGGAACGCGACGTTCTCGTAGACCGACATGTCGGTGAACAGCGCGCCGAACTGGAACAGCATGCCCATCTTGCGGCGCATGCGGTAAAGCCCTTCGCGGTCGAGCTTGCCGGTGAGCTCCCCGAGCACGCGCGCGGTGCCGCCGCTGGGCAGGTAAGCCCCCATGATGATCCGCAGCAGCGTGGTCTTGCCGCAACCCGACTGGCCCATGATGCCGACCACGCTGCCGCGCGCGATCTTAAGGTTGATGTCGCGCAGCACGGGGTGCGCGGGATCGTAACCGAAGGAAACGTTCCCTATTTCAACGATAGAGGAATGCCGCTCAGAGTCAGGGGATTGCTGCACGGCGTAATATTATCGCGTGAGGGAAGGATCCGCGAACGAGGCTGCAGTGCGCGTTGCCGCGCTGGCAAAGCGCTACGGCAAGCTCGATGCTTTGAAACGCGTCGATCTCGACGTGCCGGCGGGCGAGGCGTTCGGCCTGGTGGGCGCCAACGGGGCGGGCAAGACCACGCTCATCAAATGCGCGCTCGACCTCTGCGCCTACGACTCGGGCAGCGTTGCGATCTTTGGCGTCGCCGCCCGCCTGCCGCAGGCGCGCCGGCGCCTGGTCTACCTTCCGGAGCGCTTCGTGCCGCCGCACTACCTGCGTTGCCGGGAGTTCCTCGAGCTGATGCTGGAGCTCTCGGGGGCCCGTTACGAGCCGGCGCGCGCGCGACGGCTGCTGGAGGAACTGGAGCTCGAGCGCGACGTGCTCGAGCGCCCGGTGCGGCAGCTGTCGAAGGGGATGACGCAGAAGCTCGGCCTCGCCTCCTGCTTCCTGGTCGAGCGCGACCTCTTTGTTCTCGACGAACCGATGAGCGGCCTTGACCCCGCCACCCGGGTCGCGGTGAAATCGGTTCTGCGCCGACTGAGCGCTGAAGGCAGGACGCTGTTCTTTACTTCGCACGTTCTCGCCGACGTCGAAGAGCTCTGTTCGTCCATCGCGGTGCTGGACCAGGGAACGGTCCGCTTCCGCGGCTCGCCGGCGGCGCTTTGCGCGCGTTACGCGCAGACTCACCTGGAGCGGGCGTTCATGAGGTGCATCCGTGACGACGAATCCGCAGCCGGCGCCTGAGGCGAAGCCGGGGCTGCTGGTCGTCGACGACGATCCGCTGATCACCGATACGCTGGCCTTCGCCCTGCAGGCCGACTACGCGGTGCACGCCTGCGACAGCCGGCAGCAAGCCATCGAGCTTCTGCGGCAGCTGCGCGACGCGCCGCCGCTTGCGCTGGTCGACCTCGGCCTGCCGCCGGCGCCGCACACGCCCGATGAAGGCTTCCAGCTGATCGCCGACCTGCTGGCGCATTCCCCGAGCATGAAGATCTTCGTGCTCTCGGGCCAGAACGATGCGGCGAACGCACGCCATGCGCGCGCGCTGGGCGCCTGGGAGTTTGTCGCCAAGCCGAGCGATCCGGCGCTGCTCAGGCGCCTGCTGGCGCGCGCGCTCGAGCTGCCGGCGGCCGAAGCGCCCGAGCTGGTCGGCGCGAGCCCCGTGCTGGCGAAGCTCAAGCAGCAGATCGCGCAATTCGCCGGCTCGCCGTACCCGGTGCTGATCGAGGGCGAATCCGGCAGCGGCAAGGAGCTGGTCGCGCGCAATCTGCACCGGCTCTCGCCGCGCTCGGGCCGCCCGTACCTCACCCTCAATTGCGCCGCGATCTCGCCCACGCTGGTCGAGCCGACCCTGTTCGGGTACGTCAAGGGAGCGTTCACCGGTGCCGCCTCCAACAAGGCGGGGTATTTCGAGGACGCCCAGGACGGAACCCTGCTGCTCGACGAGATCGGCGAGTTGCCGCTCGAGCTGCAGGCGAAGCTGCTGCGCGTGCTGGAGAACGGCGAGTACCAGCGCGTGGGGGAAACGCAGCGCAGGGTTTCCCGCTGCCGCGTCATCGCCGCAACCAACCGCGACCTGCGACGCGACGTCAAACAGGGGGCGTTCCGCGCCGACCTGTATCACCGCCTGTCGGTGTTCAGCCTGAACGTGCCGCCGCTGCGCGAAATGGAAGGCGACAAGCTCCAGCTGCTCGAGCACTTCCGCCGCTTTTATGCGGCGCAATCGGGCATGCAGCCTTTCGAGCTCGACGACGACGCCACCGCCCGCTGGGCGCGGTACGACTTTCCCGGCAACGTGCGCGAGCTGCGCAACGTCGTGATCAGGCTCAGCACGAAGTATTCCGGGCAGCGCGTGTCCGTGGCGGAGCTCGAGCCCGAGCTCGACCTCGAGGCCCTTTATCCCGGGTCCGCCGTCGAAGGCGGCGCGATCGTCGAGCAGGCCGTGCGTCAGCTGGAGCGATCTGGGGCTTTCAACCTCGACGAAACGCTGCGCGCCTGGGAGCGGGGCTACATCGAGGCGGCGCTGCGCCTGACGCGCGGCAACGTCAGCCAGGCGGCGAAGCTGCTCGGCGTGAACCGCACCACGCTCTACAGCCGCATGCACCCCGACGAGGACAAATAGCGGTGGCGCTTTACCTGGAGCACTTCGGGCTCGCCGAGCCGCCGTTCCGCATCACGCCGCACACCGACTTTTTCTTCGACGGCGCCGACCGGGGCGCCACCCTGGAGGCGCTGATCTACGCCATCCTGCACGACGAGGGCATCGTCAAGCTGTCGGGCGAAGTAGGCAGCGGCAAGACCATGCTGTGCCGGGTGCTGATGGAGCGGCTGCCGCCGCACGTGGAGACGATCTACCTCGCCACGCCATCGCTCGCGCGCGACGAGATCCTTCACGCCATTGCCGACGACCTGGAACTCAGGCTGACGCACGAGCGCACCACGGTGGCGCTGCGCGAGCTGCAGGAGCATCTGATCCGGCTGTACGGCGCCGGCCGCCGCGTCGTGGTCCTCATCGACGAGGCGCACGTCATGCCCGAGGAGACGCTCGAGCAGGTGCGCCTGCTGTCGAACCTCGAGTCGAACCGCCACAAGCTGATGCAGCTGGTCCTGTTCGGCCAGCCCGAGCTCGACGCGACCCTCGCCAAGCCGTCGTTGCGCCAGCTGCGCGACCGCATTACGCACGCCTTTCGCATGCGCCCGCTGGCGGAGCCCGAAGTCGCCAAATACGTATCGTTCCGCATGCGGGCGGCCGGCTACCGGGGACCCGACGTGTTCGCGCCGGGCGCGCTGGCGCGGGTGGCACGTGCCTCCGGCGGGCTCACGCGCCGCATCAACATACTTGCCGACAAATCGCTGCTCGCGGCCTTCACGCAGGACGCGCACGCGGTCACCGAGCGTCACGTGCGCGCGGCAATCGCCGACTCCGAATTTGCCCGGCTCAGGAGGCCGTGGCGGCCGGCCGCGTACGCCGGCGCGGCGCTCGCCGCCGGTGTGCTCATCGGCGCGGCGGTTCATTGGGCGTTTTTCGCACGCGCGGTAAAGCTGGAAGCACCGGCGGCCCAGATACCCGCCATCCCGCCAGCGCAGGCTGCCCGGGTGCCGGCAGCGGCAGCCATAGAACCGGAACCCCCTCCGCAACCTCCGCCCCCCAAACTCCTGAGGCAAGATCAAGTACAGCGCCTAAGCGGGTACTCACCGGGTGGCCAGCGCCTGCTTACCGAGCGCATCGCAGCAACGCAGGAGTTGCTCGAGCGCGTGCCCGATGAGCAATTTGCCATCGAGCTGTTCATCACGGACAACACCAACCCGGCACGCGTGGAGCGTTTTCTGGTGCGCGCGCGCGAGCTGGTTCCGCTCGGCGAGTTGTTCGTCATCCCGGTGGCGCGCGGTGGGCAGTACCGGCTGCGGGTGATTTTCGGCGAGTTCCCGAGCCGCGCGGCGGCGATCGAGGCGGGGAAGCGTTTACCGCCGCGCTACCAGCAGGCGTTTCGGGCCTTGCCACGCAGCTTCGCGGAACTCCGTGGCCAAATTTAGACAGGACCAGGAAAACGCCAGCAGGACAGGTGCTTAGACCACTTTCCTCAAGTTGGTATCGTGCTATGCTTCGCAGCGGGAGGGAAGCTAGGCGGTGCAATGAGGTTTGGGACAACGGCTGCGGTAGCGTTGCTGGCAGGTCTGCTGAGCGCTTGCGCCCAGGCACCGGTCAAGCCGGCAGAGTCGCATCTCCGGGCCGGCGAGCCGCGGCCCGAGGGCTTGATTCCGCCGCCGGTTCAGATGGCGCCGGTGCTGCCGCGGCCGAAGCCGAGCGTCAGGCCGGAGACCTATAGCGTAGTCGTCAGCAACGTGCGGGTGCAGGAATTGCTGTTCGCCCTCGCGCGCGACGCCAGGCTGAATGTCGACATCAGCCCCGACATCACCGGCACCGCCACCCTCAATGCGATCGACCAGACGCTGCCGCAGCTGCTGTCACGGATCTCGCGCCAGGTAGACCTGCGCTGGGAAATCGACGGGCAAACCCTCGTCGTGATGCGCGATACGCCGTTCCTGCGCGCCTACAAGATCGACTATCTCAGCGCGGCACGCAACGTGACGATGAAGTCGACGGCGTCGACGCTGTTCGGCGGCGGTACCGGTGCCGCCGCTGCCTCGGGCGCGGCGACGACGGGCGCGACCGCGACCATCGACGTCACAGCGGAGAACAAGCTGTGGGAGTCGATCGTGCTGAACGTGAAGGAAATTCTGCGCGAGACCGACAAGATCCTGCCCGCCGCTGCGACAGCGGCGGCCATACCGGTGCAGCCGCCGCCGGTCGCGCCTGGCCCCGGGCAGAGCGCCACCGCTCCGGGGCCGGCGGCGCCGCCGGCCCCCACCTACCAGGAGGCGGCTTCGGTCATTGCCAACCGCGAGAGCGGAGTCCTCTATGTGAGGGCAACTTCCAAGCAGCATGAAAAGGTGCAGGAATTTCTCGACCAGGTCATGGCGGGCGCCAAGCGCCAGGTGCTGGTCGAGGCCACCGTGGCCGAAGTCCAGCTGAGAAACGAATACCAGCGCGGCATCGAGTGGCAGCGCCTGCGCTCGGGACCGGGGGGCTTCGAGCTCACGCAGCCAGGGCTTCCGCCGCCGACAGGATTCAACCCCAACCCGTTCGTGATCGGCTACGTGTCGACCGGCAACAATTTCTCGGTGACGTTGAAGCTGCTCGAGCAGTTCGGCGATGTCAGGGTGCTGTCGAGCCCGAAGCTCAGCGTTATGAATAACCAGACCGCGATCCTGCGGGTGACGCGGGACATCATCTATTTCACCATCACCCCCTCCACCCAGCCGATCACCTTCACGGGCGGCGGAGCCGGCGGCATCACGGTCAACGCCTCGTTCACCACGACCCCCAACGTCGCCGCCGAGGGATTCATGATGGCAGTGCTGCCGCAGATCAACGAAACCGATGGCGTCGTGCTCAACGTGAGGCCGACGATCCGCCGCCAGGTCGCCAGCGCCCGGGATCCCAATCCGGCGCTGCAGGGGCTGGCGACCCAGAACGACATTCCCCTGTTCGAGACGCGCGAGTTCGATTCGATCCTCCGGCTGCAGAGCGGCGAGATCGCCGTGCTGGCCGGCCTGATGCAGGACCAGGTGGAAAACACCGACGCCGGAATTCCCGGCATCCGCAGCATCCCGCTCGTCGGCGAGGCGCTTTCGTCGCGCAGCGATCTGACGAGGAAGACGGAGCTGGTCATCTTTCTGCGCGCCAGCGTGATCCGCGATCCCAGCACCGAGGGCGACTTCCGCAGGTTCCGCGACCAGCTCCCGGGCGGTGACTTCTTTACGAAGCCGAACCCGGGCCGCATCGCTCCGCCCGTCGCGCCGGCGGGCGAGCCGCTACGGTGACATGAGCCTGCTCCTCGAGGCGCTGAAAAAAGCCGAGAAGGCGAAAGAAGAGGCGCAGAAGCGGGCGCGCGGCGACTCGGGCGGCGCAGCGGGAGAGTTGCGCCTGGAAGGCGAGGCCGCGCCCGCAGTCGACAACACGCGCGTCGTTACGCGTCCCGAGCTGCCCGACATCTCGCAGCCGCTTGAGATCGTCAGCGACGACCTGGCCGTGAAGGAGCCGGCGAGCGCCGGGGAGAAGCTGTCGCCTGAATACACGGCGGCGCCGTCGCCGCGGCCGCAAGCCCCGCTTCGCGAAGCCGATCCCCGATCCGCTGACCGTGCGGCGGCAAGGAAGGTGTTCGAGGCAAAGTTCAAGGAGCCGAATCCGCGCATGCCCTTTTACATCGCCATGGGCGTGCTCGGCGTGTTCGCGCTCGGCACGGTCGGCTATTTCTGGTATCAGCTTCGACCGCCTTATGCCCTGGTCAACGCCAATCCGCCGCGGCCCGACGGCGAAGCGGTGGTTGCGGCGGCCGCCGAGACCACTGCGCCGACAAGACCTGCCGCCGCGCCAACTGGCCAGGGGCCGATCCCCGGTCTTCCGGGGTCCGCTGCGCTGCCCGCGCCGACACCAGCCCGCACACCGGCGGCGGCTTCTTCCCCGACGCAGATATTGGCCGTACCCAAACCAGCGGCCAGGCCCCTTCTGAGCGCTCCGCCCGCGCGCCTCATCCCGGACTCGCCCATCGTCGTCCCGGAACGCCGCGCCGCACCTCAGGTGCATCCAAAGGTCGAGTCGGGCTATGCCGCCTATCTCGCCGGCGACCTGGCCACCGCGCGCGCCGACTACCAGGAGGTATTGCGCGAGGAACCGGCCAACCGCGATGCCCTGCTCGGGCTGGCCGCCATCGACGTGCGCACCGGGCGTTATGAGCCCGCTGAGGCGATCTACCTCCGGCTTCTGCAATCCGACCCGCGCGACTCCCATGCGCACGCGGCGCTGATCGAGTTGCGCGCAGGCCGCATGGACCCGCTGGCCGCCGAGAGCCGCGTCAAGTCGCTGCTGGCCAACGACCCGGCCGCCGACGTGCTGTATTTCACGCTCGGCAACCAGCTCGCGCTGCAGGGCCGCTGGGCCGAGGCGCAGCAGTACTACTCCAAGGCGTTTGCCGCCGATCCGGACAACGCCGACTTCGCCTATAACCTCGCGGTGAGCCTCGATCACCTGCGCCAGCCCAAGCTCGCGCTCGAGTATTACGCTCGCGCACTCGCGCTGGCGGAGAAACGCGCCGCGAGCTTCGAGCTTGCGACGGTCCGCAGCCGCGTGCAGCAGCTCGGCCATTGACACTTTCTGACTGCGGTCGTGGATTCTGACCTGCGGCCAATACTGGTGCCCGATATCATTGTTCCGTCCGGATGAACTCACCCACCAATCCGCAGGCAAAGCGGCACATCGGCCAGATCCTGATCGACCAGGGCATCCTGACCGAGGACCAGCTGCGCATCGCGCTGCTCGAGCAGACCAAGCAGCACATGCCGGTAGGAAGGCTGCTGGTGCAGCTCGGCTTCGTGTCCGAGGCGACGCTGCGCGATGCGCTGTCGGAAAAGCTCGGGCTGCAGTCGGTGGACCTGGGACGCATCATCGTCGACCCGGCGGCGCTCAAGACGCTGCCGCGCGACATGGCGCGGCGCTACCGCGTGTTCCCCGTAGCGCTCGACCGCCAGCAGAAAAAGTTCATCGTCGCCCTCTCCGACACCAATAACATCGTCGCGATCGACCAGCTGCGCGCGCACCTGAAGGGCGAGTTCGAGGTCGAGCTGCGCCTCGCCGGCGACACCGAGATCGACCGCGCCATCGAGCACTACTACGGGCACGAGTTCTCGATCGACGGCATCCTGAAGGAGATCGAGACCGGCGAGGTCGACTACACGACCATCGTCGACGGCGACGAGTACTCGCAGCCGGTGGTGCGCCTGATCTCGGCGCTGCTCGCCGACTCGGTGGAGCGCGCCGCCTCGGACATCCACTTCGAGCCCGAGCAGAACTTCCTGCGCATCCGCTACCGCATCGACGGCGTGCTGCGCCAGATCCGCTCGCTGCACAAGACCTACTGGCCGGCGATGGCCGTGCGC
Organism: Betaproteobacteria bacterium; assembly: GCA_005881595.1. GTDB lineage: Bacteria > Pseudomonadota > Gammaproteobacteria > Burkholderiales > SG8-39 > SCGC-AG-212-J23. Next base: position 73,556 of record VBBY01000021.1, read on the forward strand.
ATCAAGGTGATGGCGAAAATGAACATTGCCGAGACCCGCGCGCCGCAGGACGGCCGCATCTCCGCCACCATGTCGGGCCGCGTCGTCGACTTCCGCGTCGCCAGCCTGCCGACCAGCCACGGCGAGAACCTGGTGCTGCGCATCCTCGACCGGCAAAAGGGCATCGTGCCGCTCGACAAGCTCGGCCTGGAGGAGGAGCAGCTCGAGCTGCTCAAGCGCATGATCGCCCGGCCGGAGGGCATCATCCTGGTCACCGGGCCGACCGGGAGCGGCAAGACCACGACGCTCTACTCGATCCTCAACCACATCAACTCCGACGGCATCAACGTGATGACGCTCGAGGACCCGGTCGAGTACCCGATGACGCTGATCCGCCAGACTTCGGTGGCCGAGGCGGCGAAGCTCGATTTCGCGAACGGCATCCGCGCCATGATGCGCCAGGACCCCGACGTCATCCTGGTCGGCGAGATCCGCGACCAGGAGACCGCCGAGATGGCGTTCCGCGCCGCGATGACTGGCCACCAGGTGTACACGACGCTGCACACCAACTCCGCGGTGGGCGCCTTCCCGCGGCTGCTCGACATCGGCATCGTGCCCGACACCATGGCGGGCAACATCATCGGCATCCTAGCGCAGCGCCTGGTGAGGAGACTGTGCCGCACCTGCCGGCAGTCCTATGACCCGGACGCTCGGGAGCGCCGGCTGCTCGGCGTGGCGCCCACCGAGTCCGCAGCGCTCTACCGCGCAGTCGGTTGCGAGCACTGCGACTACCAGGGGTTTCGCGGGCGCCAGTCGATCCTCGAGATCCTCAAGGTCGACGGCGCGCTCGACGAGATGGTGGCGCGCCGCGCCACCGCGCGCGAGATCCTCGCTGCGGCGCGCGTCCAGGGCTTCAAGACCCTCGCCGACGACGGCGCACGCCTGGTCCGCCAGGGGGCCACCAGCCTGGACGAGCTGATGCGCGTGGTCGACCTGACCGACCGCATGGCCTGAGCCGCCGGGAGGCCCATTGCCCCTCTTCACCTACAAGGCCATAGACGCCCGGGGCAAGAGCGTGGTGGGCCGGGTGGAGGCGGTGAACCTGTTCGATCTCGAGCAGCGCCTAGCGCGCATGGAGCTCGATCTCGTGCTCGGCGCCCCCTCCAGCACGCGCTCCCGGCTCATCGGCGGCGGCAAAGTCACGCGCCAGGACCTGATCAACTTCTGCTTTCACCTCGAGCAGCTCGCCAGCGCCGGGGTGCCGGTCATGGAGGGCCTGGCCGACCTGCGCGAGAGCGTCGAGAACCCGCGCTTCCGGGAGGTGGTGTCCGGGATGATCGAATCGATCGAAGGCGGCCGCAACCTGTCGCAAGCGCTCGCCGAGTACCCCGAGGTGTATGGCAGGGTGTTCGTGAGCCTCGTGCGCTCAGGCGAGCAGACCGGAAAGCTGCCCGAGGTGCTGCGCAGCCTCTCCGAGTCGCTGAAGTGGGAGGACGAGCTCGCGGCGCAGACCAAGAAGCTGTTGATGTACCCGGCGTTCGTCGGCAGCGTCGTGCTGCTGGTCACCTTCTTCCTGATGATCTACCTGGTGCCGCAGATGACCGGGTTCATCCGCAACATGGGGCAGGATATCCCGCTGCAGACGCGCATCCTGATGGCGGTGTCCGACTTTTTCGTGAACTACTGGTGGGCCGTCGTCGCCGCGCCGTTCGCCGCCTGGTTCGGCCTCAAGCTTGCGATGCAGACGAACCCGGCCGTCGAGTACGCCGTGGACCACTACAAGATCACGATGCCGCTGATCGGCCCGATCCTGAGAAAGATCATCCTGTCGCGTTTCGCCTCGAGCTTCGCCATGATGTATGCCTCGGGCATCACGGTCCTCGACGCGATCCGCAGCTGCGAGGAAATCGTCGGCAACCGGCCCCTGGAAGCCGCCTTGCACCGGGCCGGCCAGCAGATCGCGGAGGGCAAGAACCTGACGGCGGCGTTCCAGGATCTCGGCGTGTTCCCGGCGCTCGTGATCCGGATGCTGCGCATCGGCGAAAACACCGGGGCGCTCGACACGGCGCTGCTCAACGTCAGCTATTTCTACAACCGCGAAGTGAAGGAATCGATCGGCAAGGTGCAGGCGATGATCGAGCCGGCCCTGACGCTGGTGCTCGGCGCAATTCTCGGCTGGGTGATGCTGTCGGTCCTCGGGCCGGTGTACGACACGATCTCGAAGATGAAATTCTAGCCATGGCCACGCGGCGCATTCTCTACTTCACGGCCGAGGACCATTACCTCTACCGCAGCGCCGGGGCGGGGCTCGAGCTGGAGACGAAGTTCTCCGGCGACGACCTCGGCGTCACGGCGTTCCGCGAGCACCTGCGCGGCCTGAAGGGCGAGCTGTTCTGCGTGCTGGTCGATGTCGCGGGCGAGGACTTCCACGAGGACCAGATTCCGTTCCTGCGCGGCGGCGACCGCGAGGCGGTGCTGCAGCGCCGGCTGGCGCAGCGCTACCGCGACACCCGGCTCGCCGCGGCGCTGTCGCTCGGCTACGTGGCCGGCACGCGGCGCAACGAACGGCTGCTGCTCGCCTCGTTCACGAACACGCAGCAGCTTGCGCCCTGGCTGGATGCGCTGGAGGAAGCGGGCACCAAGCTGACCGGCGTCTACTCGGTGCCGCTGCTCGCGCCGGCGCTGGCGCGCAAGCTGGGCGCGAAAGCCGGCCGCGCCTTCGTCGTCACGATCAACCGGGCGGGGTTGCGGCAGTGCTTCATCGAGGCGGGCCGGTTGCGGTTCGCGCGCCTGGAGCGCACCGTGGACATGGTGCCGCAGGCGCTCGCCATATTCGTGCGCTCCGAGATGCTGCGGCTCGCGCAGTACCTGGGCACGTTGCGCGTGCTTCCCCGCGAGGGGCCGCCGGTGCAGGTATTCGTGGTCGCGCCGCGCGCGCAGCGCTCGACTTTCGAGCAGGCGCTGGTGTCCGACGCCCGGCTCGTGTTCCACACCGTCGACGAAGGCGAGGCGCTGCGCAGCGTCGGCGTGCGCCGTGCGCCCGAGCGGATCCTCGGTGAAGCGCTGTATCTGCATCTCGCGGCGAAAAAGCCGCCGCGCGAACAGTTCGCAAGCAGCGCCGAGCGGCGCCGCTATCAGGTATGGCGGCTGCAGCGCGGCATCGTCGCTGCCGGCGCGCTCGGCTTCGCTGCCTGCGCGCTGTATGCCGGAGCGCAATGGATCGAGGCCTGGCAGGTGCGCGACCGCGCTGCTAGCCAGCAGCACGACGCGCGTCTTGCCGCCGCGCAATATGGGCGCATCACCGCGGGCTTTCCGGTGACCCAGACCTCGACGGAGAACCTGAAGGTCGCGGTGGTCGAGTTTCGGCGCATCGCCGAGCGCAGCGCGTCCCCCGAGAAGGCCTTCGTGCACGTCTCGCGCGTGCTCGAGCAGTTTCCCCAGATCGAGCTCGACAGCTTCAACTGGGGCGTGGGGCGACCGGACGCGCGGCGTGACCGACCCGCCGGCGCGCCCCCCGATGCCGCGGCCGCGAAACCCGGGCAGAGCAGCGCCGCCGAGACGCTGGAGCTTTCCGGCCGCGTCAACGCCACCCAGCGCAACGACTATCGCGCGATCACGGCGCAGGTGCAGCGCTTCGCCGCGGCGCTCGGCGCATCGCAGGGCTACGAGCTGGTCCGCACGCAGCTGCCCTTCGATATCACGTCGGAGGGCACGCTGACCGGCGACATCGGCGGCAGCAGCGCGGAGTCCGGCGAGGCGCCGCGCTTCACGGTCACGCTGGCGCGGAGGCTGCCGTGACCCTGACGCGCGAAGAGCTCAGGAAGCTGCTGCTGCCGGGCCTCGCCGCGTTGGCGCTGGTCGCCGCCGGCGCCGGCCTGGTGTGGGGCGCCCAGCAATCGGTGCGCAGCGCCCTGCTGCGGCTTGCCGCGGCCGAGGCCGACCGCAGGGAAAGCACCGAACGCCTGACCCGCATCGCGGAGGAAGAGCGCGAGGTCAAGGAGAAGCTCGACGTCTATCAGCAACTGAAGCAGCTCAACATCCTGGGCGAGGAGCACCGGCTGGAATGGGCCGACGCCATCACCCGCATCCGCACTCAGCGCGAGCTGCTCGACCTGCGCTACCGCGTCGACCGGCAGAAGCTGCTGATCTCGGCGCCCGGCAAGCCCGCCAACGTGGATTTCTACGCCAGCACCATGAAGGTGGAGCTCGCTCTGCTGCACGAGGAAGACCTGCTGCGCTTCCTTGCCGATCTGCGCGCCTCCGGCAATGCGTACTACTCGGTGAAGCAGTGCCTGATCACGCGCACCGGCCAGGCGGCCACCGGCGCCTCCATCGTGCCGCGGCTGCGCGCCGATTGCGAGATCGACCTGATCACGATCATCGACCGGGCGGCCAAGCGATGAAGCCAGCGCTCGTCTTCCTGCTCGGCCTGTCGCTCGCTGCGGCGGCTGGTCCCTGCGGGGCGCAGGAATTCGGCCGCCTGTTCTTCACGCCGGAGCAGCGCGCCGCGCTCGACGCCCGGCGCAAGGCGCGCGTGCCGGACAGGCCGGCCGCAGCGCCGACCGTCGCTTCGCCCACTACGCGACTCGACGGCTACGTGGTCCGCTCCGAGGGTCGCTCCACGGTCTGGGTAAACGGTGAATCGCTCCAGGACGGCTCGGCCGAGAGGCTGCGCGATCCGGGCCGCAGCGGCGACGGGCGAGTGCGCGTGCCGGCCGGTGACGGCGGGGCGCGCATCGGATTGAAGCCGGGAGAAGTGCTCGACCGCGGCACCGGTGAAGTGCATGACCTGATCGGCGACGGCGAAATCAAGGTGCGGCGTGGCCGGCCCTGAGCGCCTTGGCGTGCGGCGGCTGCAACGCGGTGCCGCGTTGCTGCTGCTGCTCGCTGTGCTGGTGCTGGGCGCGTCATGGTTCCTGGTTTCGCGGCTGGACGCGATAGCCGGTGCATTCACGGCGATCGACCGCAACCGCAATGCGACGGTCCTCAGCCAGGCGAAGCAGACGTTGATCGGCTACGTTGCCCTGCAGGCGGTCAAGGCCGGAGAAGACAGCCCAGGACGCCTGCCATGCCCTGAAGCGCCGGGAAATATAGCCACCGCAAATGAAGGCCAGGCCGCTGCAGCCTGCACGCTGCCTGCGGTGGGTCGACTGCCATGGCGAACGCTCGGTCTGGACAAGCTGGTGGACTCCAGAAGCGAGCCGCTGTGGTACGTCGTTTCTCCCGGGTGGGCAATCACCGCCGGAAACCTGCTCATCAACTCGAACACCATCGGCCAGCTGAATGTCGACGGGCAGGCCAACGCCGCGGTGGCCCTGATCATCGCCCCGGGTGCGGCGATGAACGTCGCGGCGAGCGCAGGCTGCACTGCCCGCAACCAGGCGCGCAGCGCTCCGGCCCCGACCATGGACGCGCGCGATTACATCGAATGCTTCAATACCGGCACGTCGACGTTCGCCACGACCGGGCCGACGACCTCGTTCAACGACCAGGTCGTTCGCATCACTGCTGCAGACGTGATGCCGGGAATCGAGGCAGCGATCGCGTCTCGCGTGGAGCGCGAAATCGCGCCGCTCCTGAGAGGCGTCTATGCAACGAATAGCTGGGGAGCAAACGTCTCGGCCGGCAATCCGGTATATCCCTTTGCCGCGCCTTTCGCGGATCCGTCGCTGACCGCGAGCTATCAGAGCAGCAGCGCCTCGTGCGCGGGCGGCGTCTGCAAGGGCCTGCTGCCGGTCATGTTTTCGAGCGCCCCGGGCACCAGCACGCCTTGCACGCCGAGCGCGGGATCGCCGTGCGATCCGACCTTCGTGCGCTGGGTGAGTCCACCCGCCCCGGTATTTGCCCGCACCGGCGGTGCCGCGCTGGGTCCCCCGGCCCCGACCTGCTCGGTGCTCGCTGCGAGCGTCGACTGCACCATCTTTGCCAGCGGGCCCCTTGTCGGCCTGCCCGCGCCGATGACCTTCACCTTGGCTGCGACGGCGAGCAAAGTCGGCATGGCGCTGCGCAAATTCGACACGACAGTCGCCATGACCGGCATAGATCCCGCGGGCAGGAGCATAGTGAGCGCGCCGATGGCCTCGGACGGCTCCGCGCGGGTGACGCTGAGCGGCAGCATCCCGATCAGCGGCGGCAACGTCATCTCCAACGCGCTTTGCACTTTCCTGGGGCTGACGTGCTACCAGATGAACATCAGCATGCCGATTGCGCTTCTGGCCGATCATCCCGTGCTGAATTCCACCGACCCGGTCACCGGCTGGTTCATGCGCAACGAGTGGTACCGCGTCCTCTATTACGCCGCCGCACAGACTACAACGCCGGCTGCGCTTCCGACCGCGCCGGCCTGCACCCCGGGAACCAACTGTGTCACGGTCAGCAACCTGGCTCCCGCCGACAACAAGCGCGCCATCCTGATTCTCACCGGGCGCAGCATCAACGGCAGCGCGCGCCCGAGCGGCACTCTCGCCGACTACCTGGAATTCGGCAATGCCGCCGGCAACTTCGAGCGCCAGCCGGTAAGCACCGCGGTCGACGCGGCGGTGAAGAAGCCCTTCAACGACCGCATCGTCGTCGTCGACGTCAACTGATGCGGGCACGCCAGCGCCTCCCGGGCAGCGCCGGTTTCAGCCTGGTCGAGCTGGCGATCGTGCTGCTCGTGGTGACGCTGATGCTGTCGAGCCTGCTGTACACGCTGTCCGCGCAGACCGAGCAGCGCAATTTCGAGGACACCCGCCGGCGCCTGGAGCAGGCGCGCGAGCTGGTGCTCGCGTTCGCGATCGTCAATGGGCGCCTGCCCTGCCCTGCGCGCGCGAACAGCGCCGGCGTCGAGGTGCGCAACGCCGCGGGCGAATGCAAGGATGCGGCAAACGTCGAGGACTATTACGGCGGCACGCCAGGCGGAGTCGTCGGCGGTCTCCTGCCCGCGGCAACGATCGGCTATCCGACCCTCGACGCTGGCGGATTCGCGCTGGATGCGTGGCAAGCCGCGCCGCAAAACCGCATCCGCTACGCCGTGGCGAAACTCATCACCAATTGCTCGGGCACCTCCACGCTGCCGCACTTCGAGAACGCCACCAACCTGAAGGGCAACGGCATCAGCTGCCAGCCGAACGACCTGCTCATCTGCAAATCGGCGACCGGCATTACCCCCATCGCCTGCGGCGGCAGCGCGAATCAGATCATGAGCCAGAGCCTGGTCGCGGCGGTCATCTTTTCGACCGGCAAGAACGCCACCACCACGGGCGGGACCGGCGCGGACGAGCTCGCCAACCTGAACGGCGACCAGATATTCGTCTTTCACCCGCCGGCGCCCAGCGGCGCGGCCAACGGCGAATTCGACGACCAGTTCACCTGGATCACGGTCGGCGAGCTCTACGGCAAGCTGATTGCCGCAGGTGTGCTTCCCTAGGCGGCGGGTCCGGTCAGCGCGAAGCAGACGTCGCCGTCCAGGTTGCTCTCGAGAGCGAGCTGATAGCCGCTCGACTCGGCCTGGCGCGCCGCCTGATACAGGCCGATGCCCAGGCCGCTCGCGGATTCCACCGGGGCGCGCATTAGCGTCGACTCCATTTCGCGCGGCACGGCGCTTCCAGAATCGCGCACCCGCAGGGCGATGCTGCTGTCCCAATCGAGGGAGACATGCACGCGCGTGGCGCGCTTGGCGAGCGCGTTGCGGATCAGGTTATCGGCGACGCTGTCGAACAGCGAGCGCGGCACGCGCGCGTCCTGCGGCAGCTTCCTCGCCTCGAACTCGACGCCTTCCCCGCGGTACTGGCGGCCGAGCGCGTCCCACCAGGCTTGCGCGGGCACGTAGGTTTCCCCGGCGGCGTTCGGGCGCTGCAGCTTGGCGAGCGTCTCGGACAGCCGCTGGGTGATCAGCGGCAGCTGCCGCCGGATCAGCGCCTGCAGCTGCGTGGAATCGCGCTCATGGTCGCGCGCCGCGACCGAGCAGAGCACGTTCAGCGACTGCAGCAGGTTCTTGATGTCGTGCGTCATGCGCGCGCCGGTCTCGTGCACCGCCTGGACATAGCTCGCCTGCCGCAGCTGCTCCTCGCGCAGCTTCGCCATGTAGAACTCGCCGAGCAGCTGGCCGAGCAGGTGCAGGTGCCAGAGCAGCGCCGGGCTCAGGCGGTAGCGCGAGTAGATGCGCAGCGAAACGGCGCTGTTCTCGAAGTCGACGGCATGCGGTGTGCGCTCGCCTTTTTCGCCGCTCGCCTCGGCGGCTTTCCAGCTCACGCCGGACACCGACGGCAGGCGCGCGAGGCCGCTGAGCGCCTCGACGAGAAAGCGTTCCGGGCGCGCTTCGCGCTGCAGCAGCTCGGCGAGGAAATGCAGCCACTGCTCCACCGGCAGGCCGATGGAGAACAGATAGCGCACGAAGAACACGTTCAGCCCGGCGAACCCGCTGCGCGGGTTCCACGCCAGCCCGACGAGCAGCACCGCACCGGCGGTCAGGAACACGGTGTAGGTGAGCGCTTCCAGATAGCCGGTTCGCCTCAGCGTCATGAAGGTGAAGCTGCCCAGGATCACCACGCCCAGCAGCAGCATCAGGAACATGCTGTAGAAGAAATCGATCACCTGCGCCGTATCCGCCGGCTCGGGCTCCGCCGGAAGCGCCAGAATGAGCACGAACGCAAGCGGCAGCAGATATTCGGCGGCGCTGCGGATCTCGGGGCTGATTTCCGGGCTCGGGGCGATCTCGGGCAGGATCACCACCGCGAGCAGCGCGAGAAGATACGCCAGCACCACCAGGTAGCTCAGCCGCTGCCAGCGCGCGTGGTGCTGGTAGACCTTGCCGCCCACCAGTCCGGCAAGCACCACCACCCAGAACGCGAGCAGCCACCAGTCGAGCGCCAGCATGACGCCAAACGCGACCAGCGAAAGGATGAAGCCCTGCATCGGCGAGATGCGCTGCTCGGCGCGCAGGAACGGCTGCCACAGCAGCAGCAGGCCGAGGTGCACGAGGAGGAGCGCTCGCGCCCATGGGTCGGCGACGCCGCGGAACACCGCGACGTGAAGCGTGGCGAGCATCGCCGCGACCACCAGGCGCCAATAGTCCTGGCTGAAAGCCCAGACGCTGTTGGCCAGGCGCGCAAACACCGGCTCGGAGAGATGCGCGGGTTGCATTGGCGGGATCCCGCGACTAGTCTACAAATGAAAACATGCCAGCTGCCATTCTCGCCCGTTTCGTGCTGCTGGAGGCGCGCCGCGGCGGCCTGCCCTGGCTCGCTGCCGCGAGCATCGCCCTCGCCCTCGGGCTGGCGGCATTTCTTTCGCAGGTGGCGGTCACCGAAAGCCTGGCGCTGCAGGCTTCGATCGTCGCGGCGCTGCTGCGCGCGAGCGCCGTGTTCCTGATCGCCGCGCACGTGGCTTCCAGCACGCTGCGCGAGCTCAACGACAAGGAGCTCGAGCGGATGCTGTCGCTGCCGCTGTCGCGCTCCACGCAATATCTCGGGCGACTCGCCGGCTTTGCGCTGTGCGGGGCCGCGCTCGCCGCGGCCTGCGCGGCTCCGCTGCTGCTCTGGGCGTCCGCGGGCACGGTGGCGCTATGGGCACTGTCGCTCGCCTGCGAGACTGCACTGGTCGCTGCGGCGGCACTTTTTTTCTCCATGACGCTCGCACAGCTGGTGCCCGCGATTGCGGCGAGCGCCGGGCTCTACGTTCTCGCCCGCTCGATGGCCGCGATCCAGTCGATCGCCGGCGGCCCGCTGGCTGAAGCTTCGCTGCCGCACGAGGTGGCGCGCTGGGCCGTCGATGCGATTGCGCTGCTTCTGCCGCGGCTCGAGACAGTGACACGCACCGGGTGGCTGCTCTATGGCCCGCCAGACGCCGGGGCCTACGCGGCCGCGCTCGCCGGGCTGATGCTGTACACGGGGCTCCTGATCGCGGCCGGCCTGTTCGATTTTCACCGGCGCAACCTGTGAATCGCGACGCGCGAGCACTCGCCTGCGTGCCGTCATGGGTATGGCTCGCGCTCGGGCTCAGCCTCGCTGCGCAGCTCACCTGGCAAAGCACGCGCCAACCCGCGCCGCCGGCCGCCGCGGATCTCCCCCCGCCGCCGCCGGTGCAGGCCCTGCGCCTGGCGAGCTTCGGCGAGCCGGAGGCGGCCGCGCGTCTCGTCACGTTATACGTCCAGGCTTTCGACCTGGGCGGAGGAAACGCGCTGCCCTACAAGAACCTGGATTACCGCCGGCTTGCCGGCTGGCTGCGCGCGATACTCGAGCTCGACCCGCGCAGCGAGTATCCGCTGTTTCTCGCGGCGCGCGTGTATGCGGAAGTTCCCGATGAGGCGCGCAGTCGCATCGCCCTGGAATTCGCGTACCAGGAGTTTCTCAAGGATCCCAACCGGCGCTGGCCGTGGCTTGCCCACGCCGCGCTCCTTGCCAAGCACCGGCTGGGGGACCTGGCGCTTGCGCGCCGCTACGCTGCGGCTATCGACCGCTACACGACTTCGGAGGACGTCCCCCTGTGGGCCAGGCAGATGGAGATCTTCATCCTCGAGGACATGAGCGAGCTGGAGGCGGCGAAGATCATGATCGGCGGGCTGCTCGCAAAAGGGGCCATCCGCGATCCTGCCGAGGCCCGGTTCCTCAAGCAGCGGCTCGACGAGCTGGAGGCGCGTATCGCTCGCGGGACGAAAAGATAGAAAGTGTCGAAGGACCGACGCTGTTGTCGGGAACTCGACGCCGTTGCCTCGTAAATTGATGTCCTGGCGGCTTTTTTGACCCATTTTTGCGTGGCACGGATGTTGCAAGTAGGCTATCGCCTGGACGGTCCAGGGGAGATTGGCAATGAAGAAAAGAGGGCAGGGCTTCACGCTGGTGGAGATCGCGATCGTGCTGGTGATCATCGGGCTGCTGCTGGGCGGCATCCTGAAGGGGCAGGAAATGATCACCCAGGCGAAGATCAAGAACGTGATCGCGGATTTCTCCGGCGTCTCGGCGGCCTACCACGGCTACCAGGACCGCTACCGCGCCATTCCCGGCGACGACCCCAACGCCGGAACGCGCTGGACGACCGCGCCCGCCGCGCAGCCTGGCGATGGCAACGGCGTGGTCGGGGGAACTTATAACAATGCCTGCCCCACGGTCGTCGCTGCTGGCACTGCGGAAACGTGCAAGTGGTGGGACGATCTGCGGCGCGCAGGGTTCGTTTCCGGCAACGGCCCGCAGCAGCCTTTCAATGCGGTCACCGGCCTGATAGGCGTACAGACCGGCGACGGCGCGGGCCCGCCGAGCGGGCCGGTGCTGGGGGTTGGTGGGACCGGCGCGGGCGGATTCTCCGGGCTCATCATCTGCTCGGCGAACCTGCCCGACAAGATCGCGATTGCCGTCGACACGCAGATGGACGACGGCCAACGCCTGTCCGGTTCCGTGCGCGGTCAGCAACAGTCGGCGCCCAACCCCGCGATCGCCGTTGACGCCACCGCCGCCGGCTCAGGCGGCAACAACAACTACGCGGAGACCGGCACCAACACCTACGTCCTCTGCCGCGCGTTCTAGCCGCGCAGCAGCCGCACTTCCGCGGCGGCGAGCGATTCAGGATCGCCGAGAAGCACGACCACGTCGCCGGCTTGCAAGGCACCCGCCCCTGCAGCGGTCAGCTTGCTGCGCGCCCCGCGCCGGCGCACGGCCCTCACCTGCACGCCTAGCGCGTCGAGCCCGAGCTGCGCGAGCGGCCTGCCGAGGGCGTGGGCGTGCTCATCGAGCGTGACCGAGTGCAGGCGCGCAAGCGCTTCGCCGTCGCCGTCGAGCTCGTCGCCGCTGCCGTGGAACAGGCCGCGCAGCAGCTGATACTGCTCGCCGCGCACCTGGCTCATGCGGCGCATGACGCGGCTGAGCGGAACGCCGACGAGCACCAGCGTGTGCGAAGCCAGCATGACGCCCGACTCGAACGCCTCGGGCACGACTTCGGATGCGCCGGCTGCGGTAAGACGGGGAATATCGTCCTCGTCGCGCGCGCGCACGATCACCGGCACCGCTGGATTGAGCGCGTGAATATGGGTAAGCACGCGCACCGCGGCATCGACGTCGGCGAACGTCACGACCACGCCCGCAGCCCGCGCGATGCCGGCTGCGACCAGCGCCTCGCGACGCGAGCTGTCGGCGAAAACCACCGCGTCGCCGGCGAGCGCCGCCTCGCGCACGCGCTCCGGATCGAGATCGAGCGCCACGTAACGTACGCCTTCGGCGTCGAGCAGCCGCGCAAGGCGCTGCCCGTTGCGCCCGTAGCCCAGGACGATGACGTGACGCTCGACCTCGATCGACTGCGCCGCGATGCGATGCAGCTCGAGCGAGCGCAGCATCCACTCCGCGCCCGACAGGCGCATGACGATGCGGTCGCTCGCCGCGATGAGGAACGGCGTCGCGAGCATCGAAAGGATCATGGCGGCGAGCAGGCCCTGCAGCACTGGCTCCGGCACCACCCGCGTCGGCGCCGCGAGCGACAGCAGCACGAAGCCGAATTCTCCCGCCTGGGCGAGGGCGATCCCGACGCGCAACGCGGTGCCCGGCGCGCTGCCGAACGCGGTCGAAAGCAGCGCGATGAGCGCGAACTTGGCGCCGACTAGCAGCGCGAACAGAAGCATCACCAGCGGGAACTCGCCAAGCACCAGGCGCAGATCGAGCATCATGCCGACCGTCACGAAGAACAGCCCGAGCAGAACATCGCGGAAGGGCTTGATGTCCTCCTCGACCTGGAAGCGGAACTCCGTCTCGGAGATCAGCATCCCGGCGAGAAACGCCCCCAGCACGAGAGACAGGCCCGCCAGGCCGGTGACAAAGGCGAGCAGCAGCGTCACGAGCAGCACGTTCAGGACGAACAGCTCGTTCGAGCGGCGGCGCGCGACGATTCCCAGCCAGGCGCGCATCAGCCTTGGCCCGAGGGTGATCACGACCGCGAGCGCGAGCACCGCCTTGCCCAGGGCGATGGCGAGCGCCGCACCGAGCGCGTCGGCGGATTGGTCGAGCGCGGGAAGCAGCACCAGCAGGGGAACCACCGCGAGGTCCTGGAACAGCAGCATGCCGATGACCTGGCGGCCGTGCGCCGTGTCGAGCTCGAGACGCTCGGCGAGCAGCCTGGAGACCATCGCGGTCGAGGACATCGCGGCGATGCCCCCGAGGGTGAGCCCCGCCTGCCACGAGGCGCCGGCGGCAAGCGCGGCGCCGAGCGCAAGCGCTATCGTCGCGCTCACCTGGGCAAGGCCGAGCCCGAATACCGCGCGACGCATGGCGAGGAGCTTCGGCAAGCTGAATTCGAGCCCGATCGAGAACATCAGGAACACCACGCCGAACTCGGCGAGCCGGCGGGTTTCCTCGATGCCGGAGACCAGCCCCAGCGCGTGCGGGCCCAGGGCGAGGCCGGTCGCCAGATAGCCGATCATCGGCGGCAGCTGCAGGCTCCTGCAGACCGCCACCGCGAGCACGCTGCTCGCGAGCAGCACGAGCACCGATTGGAGGGAAACGACCGCGGAATCCATGGGCTATACTTGCCCGCAATGATAAAGGCCGCGCCGAAAAAACAGCTGGACAGCGCAGCGGGCGCGCTCGATATCGCCCGGCGGGTGCTCTCCATCGAGGCCGACGCGGTGCGGGGGCTGATCGGGCGCCTCGACGAGCGCTTCCTCGCCGCCGTGTCGCTGATCCATGCTCGCCGCGGCCGCGTCATCGTCAGCGGCATCGGCAAGTCGGGTCACGTCGCGCGCAAGATCGCCTCCACGCTGTCGAGCACCGGAACGCCCGCCTACTTCGTGCATCCGGCGGAAGCGAGCCACGGCGATCTCGGGATGATCGAGAGCGGCGACGTGTTCGTTGCCATCTCGTATTCGGGATCGAGCGAGGAGCTGCTCGAGATCGTTCCGCTGGTGAAGCGACGCGGCGCAAAATTGATCGCCATGACTGGGCGCGCGGATTCGGCGCTGGCGCGAGAAGCCGATGTGCTTCTCGACGCCGCGGTCGAGCAGGAAGCCTGCCCCCACAATCTCGCGCCGACGGCGAGCACCACCGCGGCCCTCGCGCTGGGAGACGCGCTCGCCGTCGCGCTTCTCAGCGCGCGCGGCTTCTCGGCGGACGATTTCGCGCGCAGCCATCCCCGCGGCAGGCTGCCCCGCCAGGCGCTGGTGCACGTCGCCGACGTCATGCGCCGCGGCAATGACATGCCGTGCGTCAAGGACGGCGTGCCGGCCATGCAGGCGGTGGTCGAGATGTCCCGCAGCCGCATGGGGATGACCGCGGTGGTGGACGAAGCCGGACGCGTGCGCGGCATCTTCACCGACGGCGATCTGCGCCGCTCGCTGGAGAAAGGCGCCGACTTCCATGCCGTCGCCGTCGACAGCCTCATGACGGCCGGGCCCAAAACCATTCGCGCGGAGGCGCTGGCGGTCGAGGCCGTGCAGCTGATGGAGCTGCACAAGGTCAACCAGCTGCTGGTGGTCGACGAGCGCGACCGGCTGGTCGGCGCGCTCAACATGCACGACCTGTTCCGCGCCAAAGTCATCTGAAGCAGGCATGCCTCATCCCGCCTCCGACGCGCTGGAACGGGCGCGGCGCATCCGCCTCATGATCCTCGACGTCGACGGCGTGCTGACCGACGGCACCCTCTGGTACGGCGCGCGCGGAATCGAGGAGCTGAAGGGCTTCCACTCTGTCGACGGCCTTGGCCTCCAGATGCTGCGGCAGAGCGGGGTGCACGCGGCGATTCTCTCCGGGCGCAGCTCGAGCGGCGTGGCGGCGCGGGCGCTCGAGCTCGGCATCGAGCACGTGCTGCAGGGGATCGGCGACAAGCTCGCCGCGTATCGCTCGCTCATCGAGCGCCTGGGCCTCACCCCGGAGCAGACCGGCTACATGGGCGACGACCTCGTCGACATCCCGGTGCTCGCGCGCTGCGGCTTCGCCTGCGCCCCCGGCGGTTCGCCCGAGGAGGTGCGCAGGCGGGCGCACTATGTTTGCGCGGCGCCGGCGGGACGCGGCGCGGTGCGCGAGGTCTGCGAGTTCTTGATGCGCGCACAAGGAACCATGGACCGCGTGCTGCGGGAGTACCTGAAGTGAGGTTCTCGAACACGCGGCTGTTCCCGCTCGTGCTGATGCTGGCGCTCGCGCTGCTGACCTTCTACCTGGAGCGCGCGGTGCGCGAGGAGGAGCCGCATGCGCCGCTGCGCCGCCACGACCCCGACTACACGGTGTCGAACTTCCTGACCACCACCTACAGCCGCGACGGCGTCGCCGAGGCGGTGATGTCGGCGACGCGGATGGTACATTACCCCGACGACGACTCGACCGAGCTGCTGGCTCCGCGCATGGTGCAGACCAGGCCCGCCGAGCCGCGCATCACGCTGAGCGCCGAGCGCGGTGCGTTGTCGCGCGACGGCGAGGAGGTTTTTCTCTATGACAACGTCGTGCTGGTGCGCGAAGCCATGGCCGAGCGCCCCGAAGCGCGCTTGAGCACCAGCTTCCTGCACATCGTGCGCGACCGCTCTCTCGTGCGCACCGACCGCGAGGTCACGATCGTCGAGGACCGCAGCTCGCTGAGCGGCCGCGGCATGGAGTACAACACCGAGTCGCGACAGTTCACCCTGAACGCCGAAGTGCGGGGGCGTTTCGAGCCGAAGAAGGGGCCATGAAGCGCGTCTGGCTGGCGGCAATTCTTTCGGCGGCGTGCGTCGCCTGGGCCGAAAAGGCGGACCGGGACAAGCCGACGCAGATCGAAGCCAACCGCCTTAGCGCCGACGACACGCGACGCATGAACATCTTCGAGGGCAACGTGGTCCTCACCAAGGGGACCATCGTGGTGCGCGCCGAGCGCATCGTCGTGCACCAGGATGCCGAGGGCTATCAATCGTCGACCGCCACCGGCAACCCGGTGCGCTTCCGCCAGCGGCAGGATCCGAAGGAAGGCAGGGACGGCGCCTGGGTCGACGGCGAGGCCCTGCGCATCGAGATCGACGATCGCAACAGCAAGATCGAGCTGTTCGAAAATGCGCGCGTCAACCGCGACGGCGACGAGGTCGCCGGCAACTACATCCTGGTCGACCAGCGCTCCGATTTCTTCTCGGTCAGCGCCGGCAAGGGGTCGAGCGGCGGGCGCGTGCGCGCGGTGATCCAGCCGAAGATCAACCCGGCCGACGCGGAAAAAAAATGAAGGCCAATGAGCGCACCGGGCTGAGCCAGCTGCGCTCGCAGCGCCTGCGCAAGCGCTACAAGTCGCGCACCGTGGTGCAGGACGTCTCGCTCGATGTCTCCAGCGGCGAGGTGGTGGGGCTGCTCGGCCCCAACGGCGCGGGCAAGACGACCTGCTTCTACATGATCGTCGGGCTGATACCGGTCGATGCCGGCAGCATCCACCTCGACACCACCGAGCTCACGCACCTGCCGATCCACCGCCGCGCGCGGCTGGGCATCTCGTACCTGCCGCAGGAGAATTCGGTGTTCCGGCGCCTCACGGTGGAAGAGAACGTGCAGGCCATCCTCGAGCTGCAGGGACTCCAGCCGGGCGAGATCGAGCCGCGCCTCGCCGAGCTGCTGAAGGACCTCAACATCGCGCATCTGCGCAAGCACGCCGCGATCTCGCTCTCGGGCGGCGAGCGCCGCCGCCTCGAGATCGCGCGCGCCCTCGCCACCAAGCCGGCGTTCATCCTGCTCGACGAGCCGTTCGCCGGCGTCGACCCGATCGCCGTGCTCGACATTCAGCGCATCATCAGGTTCCTCAAGGAACGCGGGATCGGCGTCCTGATCACCGATCACAACGTGCGCGAGACCCTGGGCATCTGCGACCGGGCCTACATCATCAACGAAGGCGCGGTGCTCGCCTCGGGGCATCCCGAGGAGATTGTTTATAATGACAGCGTGCGCCGTGTTTACCTCGGCGAGAACTTCCGGATGTAGCCTCGCTGTGTTCACGCCATGACGGCACACTCCCCACGATGAAGCCGTCCCTGCAGTTCCGGTTGTCGCAGCATCTCACGCTAACTCCGCAGCTGCAGCAGTCCATCCGCCTGCTGCAGCTGTCGACGGTCGAGCTCAACCAGGAGATCGACCGCATGCTGATGGAGAACCCGGCGCTCGAGCGCGAGGACGCCGAAGGCGAGCCCGAGGCCGCCGCACCCGCGCCCGCGCCGGCAGGCGGCGCCGGCGCGGGCGGCAGCACCGAGCCCGCGGCCCCCGACACCGACTGGTCGGCGGATATCGCCTCCAGCTGGCGCGGGCCGGATGACGATGACGAAGGCGACCGCAGCTTCACCGCGCCGGACACGCCGACGCTGCGCGATCACCTGCGCGGCCAGCTCTCGCTCACCAATCTCGGCGATCGCGACCGCGCATTCGTCCAGCTGCTGATCGACGCCCTCGACGAGGACGGCTATCTGACCCAGCCGCTCGAGGAAATCGCCGCGCTGCTGCCCGCCGAAGCCGATCCCGAGGAGCTCGGCATCGCGCTCAGGCACCTGCAGAACCTGGAGCCCGCCGGCGTGGGCGCGCGCTCCCCCGGGGAATGCCTGGCGCTGCAGCTGCGCATCATCCCCGATGAGCCGGCTCGGCGCCTGGCGCTCGACATCGTGGAAAAGCATCTGGAGCTGCTGGCGAGCCGCGATTACACGCGCCTCAAGAACCTCACCGGCGCGGGCGACGAGGCGCTGCGCGCGGCGCAGCGCCTGATCCAGGCGCTCAATCCGCGCCCGGGCGCCGCCTACGCCAAGGTGGAGACGCGCTACGTGATTCCCGACGTCATCGTGCGCAAGCAGCGCGGCGTCTGGCGCGCGAGCCTCAATCCGGACGCCATGCCGCGCCTGCGCATCAACCGCCTGTACGCCGAGCTCGCGGCTGGAGCGCGCACCAGCGGCGCCGCCATCGCCTCGCAGCTGCAGGAGGCGCGCTGGCTGATCAAGAACGTGCAGCAGCGCTTCGACACCATCCTGCGCGTATCGCAGGCGATCGTCGACCAGCAGCGCCATTTCCTCGAGCACGGCGAAGTCGCGATGCGGCCGCTGGTGCTGCGCGAGATTGCGCAGACGCTCGGGCTCCACGAAAGCACCATCTCGCGCGTCACCACGCAGAAGTACATGGCCACACCGCGCGGCACTTTCGAGCTCAAGTATTTCTTCGGCAGCCACGTCGCCACCGAGGCCGGTGGCGCCGCGTCCTCGACCGCGATCCGCGCGCTGATCAAGCAGCTGGTGGCCGCCGAGGACGCGAAAGCCCCGCTTTCGGACGCGCGCATCTCCCAGATCCTCGGCGAGCAAGGCATCGTGGTGGCGCGCCGCACGATTGCAAAATATCGTGAGGCGCTGCAGATCCCGCCTGTCAACCAAAGAAAATCCCTATAGCGGAGAAGCGCGTATAATCCGCGCGCTCCAATGAGTCTCGTCGCCAATCTTCTGCGCGCCGACCACATCGTGCTCGGGCTGCAGGTGTCGAGCAAGAAGCGGCTGTTAGAGCAGGCCGGCCTGCTGTTCGAGAACCATCACGGCCTCGCCCGCAGCCTGGTCTTCGACAGCCTGTTCGCGCGCGAGCGCCTCGGCTCGACCGGGCTCGGCCAGGGGGTAGCGATTCCGCACGGCCGCATCAAGGGGCTGAAGGAGGCGCTGGGCGCGTTCCTGCGGCTCGCGCAGCCGGTGCCGTTCGACGCCCCCGACGGCAATCCGGTCAGCCTGGTATTCGTGCTGCTGGTTCCCGAAAAGGCGACCGAGAAGCACCTGCAGATCCTTTCCGAGCTCGCGCAGATGTTCAGCGACAAGGCGCTGCGCGAGGCGATGAGCGGGGCGCCGGACGCCGGTGCCCTTCACCAGCTGATCACGGCGTGGCAACCGGATGCTGCAGGTCAACGTCGCGCGGCTGCATGACGACAATCGCGAGGCGTTGTCGCTCGCCTGGATCGCGGGGCGCGAAGGCGGTACCGCGGTGCGGCGCGAGGCGGCCAGGGCCGCCTCGCTGATCGGCCATCTCAACCTCACCCACCCCAACAGCATCCAGGTCGTCGGCGCCTACGAGGCCGGCACGCTTGCCGGATGCGTCGAGCGGCTGTTCGAGTTCGCGCCCGCGGCGGTGATCATCGCCGACGGCGTCACGCCGCCGCCGCAGCTGCTCGAGGTCGCGGCGAGGACCCACACGCCGCTCTTTACTTCGCCGATGCCGGCCGCGGGCGTGATCGACAAGCTGGCACGCTACCTTGCCAAGGCGCTCGCCGAGAGCACCGAGCGGCACGGCGTTTTCATGGACGTGCTCGGCCTTGGCGTGCTGATCACCGGCGAGTCGGGCGTGGGCAAGAGCGAGCTCGGCCTCGAGCTCATCAGCCGCGGGCACGGCCTGGTGGCCGACGACATCGTGGAGATCTCACGCATCGCCGCCAACACGCTCGACGGCCGCTGCCCGCCGATGCTGAGGGATTTTCTCGAGGTGAGAGGCCTGGGGCTGCTCAACATCCGCACCATCTTCGGCGAGACCGCGGTGCGCCCGAAGATGAAGCTCAAGCTGATCGCGCATCTCGAGAAGCCCCGCCCCGAAGGGCGCGATCCCGGCGAGCGCCTGCCGCTTGCCGACCTGTGGGAGGACATACTCGGCGTGACGGTGCGCAAGGTCATCATCCCGGTCGCCGCCGGCCGCAACCTCGCCGTGCTGGTCGAGGCCGCGGTGCGCAACCACATCCTCAAGCTGCGCGGCGTCGACTCGACCGCCGAGTTCCTGGCGCGACAGAAACGGCAGCTCGACGGCAGCGAGAGCGAAGGCGAAAAGTAGGTGCAGCTCATCCTGGTGAGCGGGCTGTCGGGCTCCGGCAAGAGCATTGCGCTCAAGGTGCTCGAAGACAGCGGCTCCTACTGCGTCGACAACCTGCCCGCGACGCTGCTGCTCGAGGTGGTCGACTTTCTGGCCGAGGCGGGCCACGAGCGGGCCGCCGTGAGCGTCGACGCAAGAAGCGCAGCCGTTGCCGCGCTGCCCGAGAACATCGCCAAGCTGCGCAGCCGCGGAGTCGACTGCCGGGTGCTGTACCTCGAGGCGAATTCTCCGACGCTGCTGCGGCGCTTCTCCGAGACACGGCGCAGTCATCCGCTCGCCGGCTCCGGTCTGACGCTTTCCGAGGCGATCGAGCGCGAGCGCACGCTGCTGGCCGGCGTCGCGGCGCTCGCGCAGCGCATCGATAC
The DNA here is from genome assembly GCA_005881595.1 of Betaproteobacteria bacterium. Lineage (GTDB taxonomy): Bacteria > Pseudomonadota > Gammaproteobacteria > Burkholderiales > SG8-39 > SCGC-AG-212-J23. The sequence continues at coordinate 93,657 of VBBY01000021.1, forward strand.
GAGCGAGTTGCAGCCGCGCGTGCTGCAGAACTGGACCAGGGAGCTGCTCGCCCTCGACGCAGGCTCGCTCACGCTGCTTTTCGAGTCGTTCGCGTACCGCGACGGCATTCCGCTCGACGCCGACTGGGTGCTCGACTGCCGCATGCTGCCCAACCCGCACTACGATCCGCAGTTGCGTCCTCTTACCGGTCGCGACAGCGCCGTGGCCGAGTACCTGGGCCGCGATGCCGCGGTGCAGCGCTGGCTGGAGGACGTGCGGGCGCTGCTCGCGCGCTGGCTGCCGGAGATCGCCCGGGAGAACCGCAGCTACGTTACCGTGGCCATCGGCTGCACAGGCGGCCGTCACCGCTCCGTGTACCTCGCCGAGCGGCTCGCCGAGGCGTTTCGCGCGCAGTGGCGCGTGCTGGTGCGCCATCGCGGCCTGGCTCTCGAAGGCGCGCAAGCGTAATGCAGGACTTCGCCCTTTTTCCGCTGAACACGGTGCTCTTTCCCGGCGGTCGCCTGCCGTTGCGGATCTTCGAGCAGCGCTACATGGAAATGGCCAAGGTCTGCCTGCGCGACGACACGCCCTTCGGCGTATGCCTGATCCGCGATGGCGCGGAAGTCGGCGCGCCGGCGACCCCGGTGGAGACCGGCTGCCTCGCCCGTATCGCCGCCTGGGACATGCCGCAACTGGGCATGCTGCATATCATCGCCCGCGGCGAGCGGCGCTTTCGCATCCTCGGCAGGCGAGTCGAGCCCAACGGCCTCGCGCGCGCCTCGATCGAAATGCTTCCCGACGATATCGACGCTCCGGTGCCGGAGCAGTGCAAGTCCTGCGTGCGCCTGCTCGAGCGCGTGATCGCGCAGCAGGGCGAGGGGCTTTTCGAGGCGCCGCACCGGCTCGATTCCAGCGCCTGGGTGAGCGCCCGTCTCGCCGAACTCCTTCCGCTTCCCCTTTCGGCGAAGCAGGAGCTGTTCGAGCTGACCGACGCGCGCGCTCGGCTCGAGCGCCTCAACAATCTCCTGGGGAGGTAGCGGTTCTCCACTAAAATACCGTACGGGTCGCAACCATAACTAATGGCGCTTTCGCACCGAAACTATGCCAAAGTCCGGGTGGTAGCGCCCGTGGGACGTCTCGACCACGACAACTGCGAAGCTTTCAGGAACGACCTCGCTCCCCACCTCGATGCCTGCCTGCGCGAGGGCCAGGCGCTGATCTTCGATCTGTCCGGCCTCGAGTACGTGTCCAGCGCCGGGTTGCGCTGCCTGATGCTTGCCGCCAGGCAGGCGGCCAGCCGCAGCGGCCGCCTGGTGATCGCTTCGCTGCAGCCCCTGGTCGCCGAAATTTTCCAGATCAGCCGCTTCAACCTCGTTTTCGACGTGTTCCCAACGATGCGCGAGGCGCTCGCTTCGGTTTCGTCTGAGGCGGTCGAAGCTTTCGAGCGCGGCTGATCGGGCATGCGCGTCCGCTTCTGGGGCACGCGCGGTTCGATGCCTGTGGCGCTCACCGCCGCCGACGTCCGGGACAAGCTCGCCCAGGCCCTGGTCGCGGCCGACGGCCGGCGTTTCGAGTCGTTCGGCGCTGCCTACGACTTTGCGCAGCAGGAGCTGCCGTTCACGCTCACACATACCTTCGGCGGCCACTCGTCCTGTGTCGAGCTGGAAACCGGCAGCAACGAATATTTCGTGTGCGACATGGGCAGCGGGGCACGGCCCTTCGGCGCTCACGTGCTGGCGCGACAGGGCGGCCGGCCGGCGACGGTGAACGTGTTCATGTCGCACGTCCACTGGGACCACATCATGGGCTTTCCCTTCTTCGGGCCGGCCTACGTGCCGGGAACGACAATCCGCATCCACGGCTGCCACGATATCCTGGAGCAGGCGCTGCGGCTGCAGCAGGCGCCGCCTTGTTTCCCGGTACCGTTCGACCAGCTGGCCGCGAAGATCGAGTTCGTGAAGCTCGTGCCCGGCGAGACCTATGCGGGCGGCAGCGTAAGCGTGACGCCCAAGATCCAGCGCCATTCGGGAGACTCCTACGGCTATCGGTTTGAGGCGGGCGGCAAAGTACTGATCTACTCCACCGACTCCGAGCACAAGCTCGAAAACCGCGGCGAGGCCGAGGCCTTCGTCGCCTTCTTCCGGGACGCCGACCTCGTCGTATTCGACGCCATGTACTCGCTCGCCGAGGTGGCCTCGGTGAAGGCTGACTGGGGCCATTCCAGCAACATCGTCGGGGTCGAGCTCTGCCAGATGGCGGGCGTCAAGCACCTGGTGCTGTTCCACCACGAGCCCAGCTCCGACGATGCGGCGATCGAAGCCGTGTTGAGGGACACGCGCCGCCTCGAGGAGCTGACCCGCGGCGCGCGGTCGCTGCGCGTCTCGGCGGCTTACGACGGGCTGGAGATCGATCTCTGACACTGCGTTCAGGGCCGCGGCTGATAGGCGCAGCGCTGCTCGCCGTCTGCGTCCTGCTCATCGGCCTCCAGTCGCCGCCGGTCGCAGCGTTGCGCGAAACCCTGTTCGACGGCTATCAAAGGCTGATGCCGCGCGTGCGCAGCTCCGCGCCGGCGGTCATCGTGGACATCGACGAGCGCTCGCTCGACACGCTGGGGCAGTGGCCGTGGCCACGCAGCGTCACGGCAGACCTCGTGCGCGCCATTGCGCGCGCCGGGCCGGCGGCGATCGGCGTCGACGTGCTGTTCGTCGAGCCGGACCGCTCGGTGGCGGGAGCCGACGCGGCGCTCGCGCAAGCGGTCCAGGGCGCAAAAGTGGTGCTGGGCATCGCCGGAATCGACTATCGCGACCGCCGTTTCCCGCATCCGCCGCACGCCGCGCCGGTACTATCGTCCGGCCGGCGCGAGCTGCCGTTACAGCAGTTCGATGGCCAGCTGCAAAGCCGGCCGGAGATCGATCGGGCAGCCGCCGGCCGCGGGCTGATCAGCGCCGACTCACCGGATCGCATCCTGCGGCGAATCCCCCTGGTTGCGCGGATCGGAAAAGTCATCGTGCCGGCGCTTGCGGTGGAGATGATTCGCATCGCCACCGGCGCGCAGGAGTTGCGCATCGACGACCAAGGCGGCGAGCACGTGGACCTCAACGTCGGTCCTGCGTCGATTCCGATCCAGTCCGACGGCACGCTGAACGTGTATTTCGGGCGTCACGATGCGCAGCGCTTCGTCTCGGCCGAGGATGTGCTTTCCGGAAAGGCCGCGGCTGAGTTTTTTCGCGACAAATTCGTCCTCGTCGGCGTATCGGGATTGGGGTTGCTCGATTTCCAGGCGACCCCGCTTGGCGAGCGCATTCCGGGCGTCGAAGTGCACGCGCAAATCCTCGAGCAGATTTTCGATGGCACCTATCTGCGCCGGCCCACGGGCGCGGCGTGGACCGAAGCCGCGCTGCTGGCCGGCGTGGGGGTTCTGCTCGTCTTGTTCGTTCCGACAGTGCGCCCGTGGATATCCTTCGCGCTTCTGGCGGCGGCCCTGCTCGCGCTTGCGGCAGCAGGGATCCTCGCCTTCATGACCGGACTGCTCCTGAACGTCACGGCGCCCGCGCTGGCGGCGCTCGCCGTCTTCGCCGCCCTGCTCGGGGCGACGTTTGCCGAAGCCGACCGCCAGCGGCGGCTGCTGCGCGAAGCGCAGGCGCGCGTCGCCGGCGAACTGGAAGCCGCGCGGCGCATCCAGATGGGCCTGCTGCCGGCGCCGCGCACGATTTTCGCCGGTCAGACCGGTTTCGCCCTCGACGCGCTGCTCGAGCCGGCGCGAATGGTCGGCGGCGATTTTTACGACTGCTTCATGGTGGACGAGAACCGGCTTTTCCTGGTGGTCGGCGACGTTTCCGGAAAGGGGCTTCCGGCGAGCCTTTTCATGGCGCTCTCCAAGTCGCTATTGAAGAGCATCGCCCTGCGGGGTCCTGGTGACCCCGGCTCGCTCCTCATGCGCGCAAACGCGGAAATCTGCCGCGACAACGCTGAATCGTTCTTCGTCACTGCGTTCGCAGGGCTGCTCGACGTGCGCAGCGGCGCGCTGGCTTTCTGCAATGCGGGCCACGAGCCGGCGATTGCCTGCCGGCCGGGCGGCGTCCCCGAACGCGTCGAGCATTCCGGCGGGCCGCCGCTATGCGTGCTGGAGGGCTTCGAGTATCCAAGCGGACACCGCGTCCTGGAAGCGGGCGAGTGGCTGTGCGTGCTCTCCGATGGCGTGACCGAGGCGATGAACGCGGCGGGCGAGTTCTACGGCGCCGCGCGCCTGCGCGAGGTATTGAAACCCCTTTCGTCGGCCGCGCCGGATGCGGTCGTCGCGGCGGTACGAGCGGACGTGCGGGAATTCACCGGCACCACGGAGCAATCAGACGACCTTACCCTGCTTTGCGTGCGCTGGAACGGCGCAGCTGCTAGCGGACGCTGATCTCGACGCGCCGGTTGCGCGGCTCGTCGACGTTGTCGGCGGTCGGCACAAGAAGCTCGCGCTCGCCGCGGCCGGCGGTCTGGATCTGCCCGGCGGGAATGCCGATCTCGATAAGGAAGCCCTTTACCCGCTCGGCACGCCGTGCCGACAGCAGATCGTTCCTCTCAGGCTCGCCAACGGTATCGGTATGCCCGACGACCATGATGTCCGGGACGGCTCGCTGCTTCAGCGCCGCCAGGATCTTTTTCAGCTCCCCTTTCGATTCGTCGGTCAGCTCGTCAGTGGCGGTAATGAAGTAAAGCAGGAACGTGGTCGGCATGGCGGGCAAGGCCTGGAGCGTGACACCGAAGGACTGGCGCACTTCGGCGTCCGAAAGCTGCGTAATCTCGGCTTTCCCGCCCGTCAGCCGGCTCGCCGCGAACGGCTTGTTGAGCACATGGCGCTCGCCGCCGCGCTGCACGATGACGGTGCCGGTATGCCCGTCCGCGCTGGGCAGAACCACCACGGTCTCGTCGGGCGGTCGCTGTACGACGATATGCCTGTCCGGGCTGGGCAGAACCACGACCGGCTCTTCGAGGGGTGCCGGCTGCGCATAGATCGCGCCGAGGATAACCAGCGCGCCAAGCACCAGCACCAGCATTCGCTCAGCTTCCCGGCTCGGTGACCTTCACCACGAACTCGGTACCGCGGACACCCATGATCGAGGACGGCGTGCGCACCCTCATAGCGTCGGGCGACTGCTTGACCATCTTGCCGGAGACGACGGCGAGCGTTCCCTTCTTCAGCGAGGCATCGAAATGCCCGTTGTGCGTGGTCGAATCGAACGCATAGCGCTCGATCGCCAATACGCTGCCTGGGCCCACCGAAAGCACGCTGTTGTCGGAGAACGTCACCCCGGCGGAGCCGTCGGCGCCGGTGACCAGCGTGTCGGACTCCTGCACCGGCATGCCCACCGTGGCCGGCAGCCGCTCACCCTGCCGCTCGAGGAACACCGCTCCCGCGGCGGCCTTGATCTGCCCCACATCGCCCGCCCAAACGCCGGCCGCGAAGCAGAACAGGCATGCCAAAAGTGTCCAACGCATGATGGCCCTCCCTTGGGTCACGTTCAACGGGCTCTATAATGCGCCCGATCCCATGTCCCATAGCGTTAAAAACTCCCGCCTGGCGATGTTTCCGTCGCGGCTTGCCGAGCTGCGTCCTTTGTCCGCGTTCCTGACAGATTTTTGCGACCGGGCGGGCATCGAGCGGGAGCGCTGCCTGCGGCTCCACCTGGTGGTGGAGGAGCTGTTCATCAACACCATCCGGCACGGCCATCGAAACGACTGCGATGCGCCCGTATGGGTGAGCCTCGAGGCGGGCGCCGGGGCGGTACAGGTGACCTACGAGGACACCGCGCCGCCATTCAATCCCTACGCCAGGCTGCCTGACAAGTCTATCGACATGACGACGACGCTCGAAAGGCGCGCGATCGGCGGCCTCGGAGTCCTTCTCACCAAGGAGCTGGCAGCGACACGCGATTACGCCTATGTGTTCGGCCGTAACCGCATCCGCCTCACCATGACGCGTTAGAAGCGCCAAGCCGCGCGATGAGCTTTTTCACCGGGGCCGGCGCGGCGGCCTGCGCGGCATCCTCGAGATCGATCCAGAGCCGTCCCGGCGCCGCGACGCCCGGCAGCGTTCTTGCGACCCCGCACAGCACGGGGCGGATGCGCAGGCGAAAGTGCGTGAAGCCGTGCTCGAGCGGCTCCAGCTCGCGCGTCGATGAGATCTCGCAACCCAGCTCGCGAGCCTGCGCGGCATATCCTGCGTTGCTCGCCGCCGGGAAAGTCCAAAGACCGCCCCAAAGCCCCGCGCCGGGCCTGCGCTCGAGCAGCACCTGCTGGTTGTGCAACAGCAGCAGCCAGGTGGCGTCTCTCAGCGGAACGGTCCTCCTTGGTCGCGGTGCAGGCAGCTCGTGCACGCGGCTCTCGCGCCGCGCCACGCAGCGCCGCCTCACCGGGCACAGATCGCAACGCGGCTGCCTTGTGCAGACGGTCGCGCCGAGATCCATCAGCGCCTGCGTGTAGACGCCGACGTCGTCCTTGGGAAGCAGGCGCTCTGCGAGCCGCCACAGCTTCGCTTCGACTTCACGCTCCCCGGGCCAGCCTTCGACGCCGTAGCAGCGCGCGAGCACGCGCTTGACGTTGCCGTCGAGAATCGCGGCGCGGCGGCCGAAGGCGAACGCGGCGATCGCCGCGGCGCTCGAGCGCCCGATGCCGGGAACCTGCTCGATCTCGTCTACCGAATCCGGGAATCTGCCGCCGTGCTCCGAGACGAGCTTTCGAGCGGCCCGATGCAGGTTGCGCGCGCGGGCGTAGTAGCCGAGGCCGCTCCAGAGCCGCAGCACCTCGTCCTCGTCCGCCGCGGCGAGCGCCTGCACGTCGGGAAAGCGGGACACGAAGCGCCGATAGTAGGGAATGGCCGCCGCTACCTGCGTCTGCTGCAGCATCACTTCCGAGAGCCAGATGCGGTATGGGTCGCGCGTGTCCTGCCAGGGAAGCCCTTTGCGCCCGTGACGGCGCTGCCAGGCAACGAGAAGGCTTGCGAAAGCGGGCACGCCCGGATTCTAATGGGGGCATGGGCAGCCCCGTCGAGCGCATCCGCGAATACCACCGCGAGCTGAAGGAACTCCGGCACGACCTGCACGCGCACCCCGAGCTGGGGTTCGAGGAGACCCGTACTTCCGCGCTGGTGGCAGACAAGCTGGCAAGCTGGGGCATCGAAGTGCATCGCGGCCTCGCGAAGACCGGGGTGGTGGGCGTGGTGAAAGGCCGCGGCACCTCAGGCGGCCGCGCCATCGGCCTGCGCGCCGACATGGACTGCCTGCCGGTGCACGAGACCGGGAGCGTGTCCTACCGCTCGCGCCACGATGGCCGCATGCACGCATGCGGGCACGACGGGCACACCACCATGCTGCTGGGTGCCGCACGCTACCTGGCGCAGACCCGCAACTTCGGCGGCACCGCCTACCTCATCTTCCAGCCCGCCGAGGAAAGCGGCGGCGGCGGGCAGGTGATGGTGAAAGAGGGCCTGTTCGAGCGCTTCCCGGCGAACGAGATCTACGCGCTGCACAACTGGCCGGGGCTGCCGCCCGGAAAGCTGGCGGTGCGCGCCGGACCGGTCATGGCCGCGACCGACGAGATCCAGATCACGGTGCGCGGACGCGGCGGACACGCGGCGATGCCGCACCTCGTCGTCGATCCGGTCGTCGCCGCGTCGCACATCATCGCCGCGCTGCAGACGATCGCGAGCCGCAACGTCAGCCCCGTGGACGCGGTGGTGGTGAGCATAGCCTCGATGCAGACCAGCCAGCTCGGCGCGTTCAACGTGATCCCCGATAGCGTGCGCCTGATCGGCACGCTGCGCAGCTTCCGGCGCGAGACGCGCGAGCTCGCCGAGAAGCGCGTGAAGGAAATCGCGACGCACGTCGCGCAGGCGTTCGGCGCGAGCGCCGAGATCGACTTGCGGCGAGGCTATCCGCCCACCATCAACAGCGAGCGCGAAGCGCGGCTCGCCGCGCGCGTCGGCGAGCGCATCTTCGGCAAGGCAAACGTGGTCACCGACGCCGACCCCACCATGGGAGGCGAAGACTTCGCCTACATGCTGCTCGAGCGCCCAGGCGCCTACGCGTGGCTCGGCCAGGGCGGCGGTCCCGGCGGCTGCTTCCTCCACAATCCGAACTACGACTTCAACGATGAGGTGATTCCGCTCGGCGCGGGCTATCTCGCCGCGCTCGTCGAGGAGTCCTTGCCGCTAGAATAAGGCGGTGCAGAGGAAACAGGTGCCGGTGGGACAGCTGCAGTTCGGCATGTACGTCGCCGAGCTCGATCGCCCGTGGACCGATACGCCCTTCATGTTCCAGGGCTTTCACCTGCGCACCGACCAGCAGCTGGAGGCCCTGAAGAAATTCTGCAAGCACGTCTTCGTCGACATGGAGAAGACCGAGCTCGAGGATCGCTCGCGCCCGCGCACCAAGCTGCCCAGCTTCAAGATCCGCGGCAACACCGCCTATCCCGACGCGGTCAGTGTCGAAACCGAGGTGCAGCGCGCGGCCCCGGTCTACACGCAAACCGTCGCCGCCGTGAACGAGCTCCTGCGGCCGCTCACCCAGGGCAGTACCGTCCTGGAGGGCAGGGAAGTCAGGGAATCGGTGACGCGCCTTACCGACAGCGTGGTGCGCAATCCCGACGCGCTGCTTCTGGTCTCCAAGCTGCGCGAAAAGAGCGCGGCGGCGCATGCCCGCGCGCTGCAGGTCTCCATCTACATGATCGTGTTCGCGCGCTTCCTGGAGCTGGCGCGCGAGGAGCTCGAGCTGCTCGGATTGCTCGGCCTGCTGCAGGACGTCGGCAAGACCCAGCTGCCGGCCTCGATCATGGAAAAGCAGGGACCCCTGACGCCGGAGCAGGCCGAGTTCGCGAAAAAGCACGTCGCCCTGTCGGCGGAGATCCTGAAGGCGACTCCCGGCCTGCCGTCGCGGCTGCCTGAGCTTGCCTTGCTGCACCACGAACGGCAGGACGGCAGCGGTTACCCGCGCGGGCTCAAAGGCGAGCAGATCGGGCTCTACGGCTCGATCGCGGCGATCGCCGATACCTTCGACGCGCTGACCGCGGTGCGGCCTTACGCCGAGACGCTGTCGCCATCGAGCGCGCTCAGCTTCCTGTACAAGGAGCGCGGCACCGGCTATCACTCCGAGCTCGTCGAGCAATTCATCCAGTGCGTCGGCGCGTTCCCGGTAGGCAGCGTGGTCGAGCTCAATTCCGCCGAAGTCGGCATCGTCATCGCGCAGAACCTGGTGCGCCGCCTCAAGCCGCGCGTGATGGTGGTGCTCGACGGCCAGGGCAACCCGATGCGGCCGCACAAGATCCTCGACCTCGACAAGGATCCCAAGGTTCGCCCGGACGAGCCCTACAGGATCCGGCGCACCATGGAGCAGAGCAAGCTCGAGGTCGACCCGCGAGAGCTGTTCCTCTAGCGCAGGTTCGCAACCCCGTAGGGCACGTGGCCCGCGGCGACATGCGCGCGCGCGGAATCGACGTGGCCGCGCTGGTCGTCGAAGTAGAAGTCCGGCTCGAAGGCCTTCAGGAACGCGCCCTTGTCGAGGCCACCGAGAAACATCGCCTCGTCCACCGCGATGTTCCAGTCCATGAGCGTGCGCACCGCGCGCTCGTGGGCCGGCGCGCTGCGCGCGGTCACCAGCGCGGTGCGCAGGCGCATCGGCACGTCGGTGCCGGCGGCCGCCTGCAGGCGCTGCAGCGCTTCGAGCAGCGGCTTGAACGGGCCCGGCGGCAGCGGCTGCAGCGCATGCGCCGCCTCATGGCGCGTAAACGCATCCAGGCCGTCTTTCTGATACACGCGCTCCGCCTCGTCGGAGAACAGGACCGCGTCGCCGTCGAAGGCGATGCGCACCTCGCCCGAGTGGCGGCTCGCCGCCTGCGCCGACTCCGGGTAGACGCGCGCCGCGGGCACCTTCGATTCGAGCGCGCTCATCACGTCGTTTTCGTTCGCCGACAGGAACAGGTTCGCCTTCAGCGCGTCGAGGTAGCGATACGGGTTCGCCCCGCGCGTGAATACGCCGCGCTCCAGGCGCAGCCCCGCGCGCTCGGCCGAGCGGAACACCCGCAGGCCCGACACCGGGTCGTTCTTCGACAGGATCACCACCTCGACGCGTTGCGCCTGCGGCGTATTGAAGGCGAGGAGCTTCTTTACCAGCGCAAAGGCGACCCCTTCGCGCGCCGGCACGTCCAGGCGCGCGAGCTGCAGCGCGATATAGGCGCCCTCGCCGTCGCGCTCGAAAACGCGGTTCTCGTCCTCGAAGTCGAGCAACGCGCGCGACGAAATCGCGACGACCAGCTTGCCTTCGACCGAGTACGGCACGCACTGAATTTAGCACTGTTTGGAGCGGGTGATGGGAATCGAACCCACGTTCATAGCTTGGGAAGCTATTGTTCTGCCATTGAACTACACCCGCGTGGCGGGGAATTCTACCGCTCAGGCTTTCATGATGAACATGAATAGCGCAGCCAGGGCCGCCAGGCTCAGCGCAGCGTGCAGCTTCGCCAGCCTCGCAATGATCTGCGCCGCATTTCTCGGATTCGCGCGCGCCTCGCTTCCGGTAAGACGGCGGATCAAGGGCAGTACTGCGAACACCTGCCATAACGCCGCTGCTCCGAGAACCGCCCCGCCGGCGAGCCACCACGTCGCTCCGGCTGCCGATCCGGCAAGGATTGCGGCCAATGAGCCGATGGCGCCGAGAGCGGCCTGAAAAATGGCGGGCCTGGGGTGCGATGCCAGGACGATGGTGTCGGCCAGCTCCGCTTCGCCCTTGTCCAGCTTGGGATGCTCGACAAGACTGACGTAGGTGGCGGCGCCTGCGAAAAGCGCGCAGCAGAACAGGGCGATATTCTGGGACGCAAATTGAGCCAGCAGCAGCGTTGAAGTCATCGCATCTCTCCCCTTTTTGTCGCCAGTCTAATGGGAAGCGAGCGGGGCTGCTGAGGTATGATTGTTTCCATGATCAGGGTAACGGTGAACGGCGACGCCCGGCGCTTTGACGCGCCGCTCGACGTGGCGGCGCTGCTCGCAAGGCTCGACTGCAAAGGCAGGAAGGTGGCGGTGGAGCGAAACGGCGAGATCGTCCCGAGGAGCGCCCACGGCAGCACTTTGATCGCCGACGGCGATCGGCTGGAGATCGTCGTGGCGGTCGGCGGCGGCTAGCATGAAGGACGCCCTCGTCGTTGCCGGCAGGCGCTACGGCTCGCGCCTGCTTGTCGGCACCGGCAAGTACCGCGACTTCGCCGAGACGCGCGCCGCGGTCGAGGCGTCGGGGGCGGAGATCGTCACTGTGGCGATCCGGCGCACCAACATCGGCCAGAACCGCAACGAGCCGAGCCTGCTCGAGGCGCTGCCGCCTTCGAAGTACACCTATCTGCCGAATACGGCCGGCTGCTACAACGCCGCCGACGCAGTCCGCACCTTGCGCCTCGCGCGCGAGCTGCTCGACGGTCACGACCTGGTCAAGCTGGAGGTCCTCGGCGACCCGCACACGCTCTACCCGAACATGCCCGAAACCCTGAAGGCCGCGCAGCAGCTGGTCAAGGAAGGCTTCAAGGTGATGGTGTACTGCTCCGACGACCCGGTCCAGGCGCAGATGCTGGAAGCCGCCGGCTGCGTCGCCGTCATGCCGCTTGCCTCGCTCATCGGCTCGGGCATGGGGATTCTCAATCCCTGGAACCTGCAGCTCGTGATCGATAAGGTGAAGCTGCCGGTGCTGGTCGACGCGGGGGTCGGCACCGCCTCCGATGCCGCGATCGCGATGGAGCTGGGCTGCGACGGCGTGCTGATGAACACTGCGATCGCCGCGGCGAAAGATCCCGTGCTGATGGCCAAAGCGATGAAGAAGGCGGTCGAGGCTGGACGCGAAGCCTTCCTCGCCGGCCGCATGCCGAAAAAGCTCTACAGCGCCGCCCCCAGCTCGCCGGTCGAAGGGACTATCCCGTCCTCGCAGCCCAAGGCTGCTTGAACAGACCGATCCGAAGCTACGTCCTGCGCCAGGGCAGGACCACGGCCGCACAGCAAAGGGCGCTTGAAGAGCTCTTTCCAAAGTATGGTTTGCCGTTTCAACCGGAATCGATCGATTCAGGAAAAATCTTTGGCCGCATTGCGCCCCTGGTCCTGGAGATCGGGTCGGGAATGGGCGAGACCACCGCAGCGATCGCCAAGGCGAAGCCCGCGGCCGATTTCATCGCGGTGGAGGTGCACGGTCCGGGCGTCGGCAGCCTGCTCAACCGCATTGCCGCCGACGGACTCGCCAATGTGCGCGTCATCCGGCACGACGCCGTGGAGGTGCTCACGCGCATGATTCCAGACGGCGCGCTCGCCGCGATTCATCTGTTCTTCCCCGATCCCTGGCCGAAGAAGCGGCACCACAAGCGTCGCCTGGTGCAGGCGCAATTCGCCGCGCTTGCGGCGCGCAAGCTCGCGCCCGGCGGCACGCTCCATGCGGCCACCGACTGGCCGGACTATGCCGAGCACATGAATTCGGTCTTTGGGAACGAAACGCTTCTGGAACCCGCGCCGTCGGGTTTTGTCGAGAGATCCGCCACCAAGTTCGAGACGCGCGGCAGGCGCCTCGGGCACCCGATCCGCGACCTCTTTTTCAGGCGAAAATAAGCTCATGGCAGAGCACGGCTTTGCGCTTTTCACCACGCCGATCGGGCGCTGCGCGATCGTGTGGAGCGAGCGCGGCATTACCGCCGTGCGCTTGCCCGAGCGGCGCGACAGCGAGACCCGGGCGCGGATCGTGAAGCGCTTTCCGCACGCGCGCGAGGCGCTTCCGCCGCAGCCCGTGCAGCACGCGCTCGAGCGCATCGTCGCGCTGCTGCAGGGCGAGGCGATCGATCTCTCCTCGATCGCGCTCGACCTGGACGGCGTGCCGGATTTCGATCGCGAAGTCTATCGCGTCGCCCGCAGCGTTCCCTGCGGCAGCACTACCACGTACGGCGAAATCGCAGCGCGGCTGAACGAGCCCGGCTCGGCGCGCGACGTAGGCGTGGCGCTCGCCCGCAATCCCTTCGCGATCGTAGTGCCGTGCCATCGCGTGCTCGCGGCAGGCGGAAAGGCAGGCGGCTTCTCCGCCATGGGCGGGCTCAAGACGAAGCTTCGGCTGCTGATGATCGAGCGGGCGCTCCCTCCAGGAATATTTGAAGCAGCTCGTTGAGGAAGTGCCGCCCGCGCTCGGTGGGGCGGACGCGTTTCCAGTCGCGCTCGATCAGGCCCTGGTTTTCCGCCTTTGCCAGCTTCGCTTCGACCGTCGCTGGCGGCAAACCGGTGCGCTCGGCGAACAACGTCATGGGAAAACCCTCCACCAGCCGCAGCGCGTTGAGCATGAACTCGAAAGCAATCTCGTTCGCCGGCACCTCGCGGTCCTCGGCGAGGGAGTTCTTTGAAAGCAGATACTCCCTGGGCTGCTTGATGCGCGAATGCCGCGTGATGCGCCCGGGGAAGCTCAGCTTGCCGTGCGCGCCGGCGCCGATGCCGACATAGTCGCCGAATTCCCAGTAGTTGAGGTTGTGGCGGCAGCGATGCCCCGGCCGCGCGAAAGCCGAGGTCTCGTAATGCCCATAGCCCGCCGCGCAGAGCACCTCCTCTGCTGCCAGCTGCATGTCAGCGCTCTCGTCATGCTGAGGCAGCTGCGGCGGCTTGCTCCAGAACACGGTGTTGGGCTCGATCGTCAGCTGGTAGGCCGAGACGTGCGCCGCGCCCAGGCGCACGGCCTCCTCGATGTCGGACCGCGCCATCGCAAGCGTCTGGCCCGGCAGCCCGTACATCAGGTCGAGATTCACGTTGTCGAAGCTCTCGAGCGCCACAGCGACGGCGCGCCGGGCTTCGTCCGCGCCGTGGATGCGGCCGAGAGCCGCGAGCATGCGATCGTCGAGGCTTTGCACGCCGACCGAGATGCGGTTCACGCCCGCCTGCCTGAAGCCGGCGAAGCGCGCCGCTTCGACCGTGCCCGGATTCGCTTCGAGCGTGATTTCCGCGCCCGGCTCGAGCGGCAGGCGCGCGCGCACGCCGGAAAGCAGCGTCTCGATCGATCCGGGCGAGAACAGGCTCGGCGTGCCGCCGCCGATGAATACGCTGACGATGCGTCTTCCCCACACGGCAGGAAGAAGATCTTCAAGGTCATTGATCAGCTTCCCAACGTACTCGCGCTCGGGGAGCTCACCGCTGCGCTCGTGCGAGTTGAAGTCGCAGTACGGGCATTTGCGCACGCACCAGGGGATGTGAACATAGAGCGCGAGCGGAGGCAGGAGCTCCAGCCTGACTTTCCCGGGCTTGCTAAGGACGACTGGATCCATTCAGCAGCTCCAAAAGCCTGGCCAGCGCCTGACCGCGGTGGCTGATGCGGTTCTTCTCAGCGGGCTCGAGCTCTGCCGCTGTCAGTCCGCGCTCTGGCAGCAGGAACAGCGGGTCGTAGCCGAAGCCGTTCCTGCCGCGCGGGGTGCGGGCGATCTCGCCTCTCCAGATGCCTTCGGCGACGAGCGGGCGCGGGTCGCCGGGATGCCGCAGCAGGACCATCACGCAGCAATAATAAGCATTGCGATCCTGCTTCACGTTCGAGAGAATTTTTTCATTGTTGCGGGCGTCCCGCTCCTCGCGGCTGCCCTCGCGCCCGGCGTAGCAGGCCGAGCGCACTCCGGGCTCGCCGGCGAGGGCCTCGACGCACAGTCCCGAGTCATCGCCAAGCGCCGGCAGGCCCGCGGCCCGGCTCGCGTGCCGCGCCTTGGCGAGCGCATTCTCGAGAAAAGTGGCGTGCGGCTCAGCGGCCTCGCCGATGCCGAGCTGCGCTTGAGGTATCAACTCGATCGACCGCGGCGCGAGCAGCGCCCCGATCTCCCTCAGCTTGCCGGGATTGCCGCTCGCCAGGACGAGCCTCATCGCGGCGCGTTCTTGCGCAGCGCCGCCCTGATCTCGGCGATCGCTCTTTCGATGTCCTCGTCGGACATGCGCAGGAAATCGAGGTCGGTGGCGGTGAAGTCCTGCACGTCGGTCGCGGGTTCGCGTTGCGGGACGGTCTGCGCGGCATCGGCGGCGGCGACCTCGTCCTCGCCCCAGGCCAGCGCCACGACGGAGAGGTTATCGCACTCGTCCCCGGCCCTCATTTCGGCGAGCGCCATGAGATCGGGAATCGCCTGACCGAGCGGGTTGGCGATGAAGCCGTGCAGCAGCTGGCGCTGGGTGAGCGGCCCCCAGAAGCCGTCCGAGCAGAGCAGCAGCACGTCGTCTTTTGCCAGCCGGGCGCTTGCGCCCGCCGGCCGCGGGGCCTGGTAGCCGCCGAGGGTCTGCAGCAACCGGTTGCGCTCGGGATGCGAGGCGATCGCCTCCTCCCGGATGCGGCCCTCGTCCACCAGCAGCTGCACCACCGTGTCATCGCGGGTGCGAGCGATCACACGGCCCTCGCGCAGCAGGTAAAACCGGCAATCGCCGACATTGCTCCAGTGGGCATAGCCGTCCTGCACTACGCAGGCGACGAGCACCGTGCGCGGCATGTCGGACAGCTGCAGCTTCTCCGTGTGCCGCACGATGGCCTCGTGCGCTGCGGCCATCGTGCGCGAGAGAAACCGCGCCGGGTCGGCGAGCTTGGGGCGTGCCTCGCGCAGGAACGCCGCGCCGAAGCTCTCGATCGCGAGGTGCGCGGCGATTTCGCCGTGCAGGTGCCCGCCGAGGCCGTCGGCCACCGCCATGAGCAGCGCGCCCGGCGACTCCCAGTGGCCGACGCGATCCTCATTGACGCGCCGCATGCCGCGCCGGCTGTCGCGCACGAGGGAGAACTTCATGAGCGCAGGGCCTTCTGCAGCGCGAACACGCTCTGCGGCCGGTCGAGGTGGTGCAGCTGCAGGCACCAGTCCACCGTTTCGAGCAGCTCGTGGGAATACTTTGCCTCCCAGACGCGCCGCGCCGGCCCCAGCTTGTCGTCGTTCAGGCGCTGATCGGCAGGCTGCAGCAGCGCGTTGCCCAGGCAGGCATACATGGTGGCGCCTACCGAGTAGATGTCGCTCCAGGGTCCGAGCAGCTCGCGATCGACGTGCTGCTCGGGCGAGGCGAATCCCGGCGTGAAGGTCTGCGGCAGCTTCATGCCTTCCGCCGGAAACGCCTGGCGCGCGGCGCCGAAGTCGAGCAGCACCGGCGTGCCGTCGGTGCGCAGGTACACGTTCGACGGCTTGATGTCGAGGTGCAGGAGCTTGTTCGAATGCACTTCGCGCAGGCCGTTGAGCAGCTGGGCGAAGGTGGCGCGGATCCAGGGCTCCTTCAGCGCGCCGCGGCGCCGGCCAATGTGATCGTGCAGCGTGCGGCCGCGTTCGTAGCGCATCACGAGATAGACCGTCTCGTTGGCGCGAAAGAAATTGAGCACGCGCACGATATTGGGATGCGACAGGCCCGCGAGCGCGCGGCCCTCCTCGAAGAAGGATTTCATGCCGACGCGGAAGGTCGCCAGGTCCTGCTCCGGGATGCGCGGATACGACTCGCCGTTCGCGCGCAACGCGAGCGTCGAGGGCAGGTACTCCTTGATCGCGACCGGCGTCTCATTCTCGTCATGAGCGAGGTACACGAACGAGAAGCCGCCGGAGGCGAGAAGGTGAACGATGCGGTAGTTCTCGAGCCGCGTGCCTACAGGAATCGGCTCGTTGACTTGCCCGCCCGGCTGGTTGGCTTGGGACGCCATCTCCTCCTATGATAACGAAATGATCCGGAGCATGACCGGCTATGCCGCCGCGGCGGCCGATTCGCCCCGCGGTAGGCTGAGCCTCGAGTTGCGCTCGGTGAACGCGCGCTTCCTCGATCTGCAGTTCCGCGTCGCGGAGGAGCTGCGCTCGCTCGAGCCCGGGCTGCGCGACCTGATCCTTGCGCGCGTCGCCCGCGGCAAGATCGACTGCCGTCTGTTTCTGAACGACAAGGATGTTCCGCAACGGCCGCAACGTTTGAACGCGGAGGCGATCGCGCGGTTAAGGAGCCTGGCGGCCGAAGCGCAGAAGACCTTTCCGGACGCGGCGCCGTTGCGCGTGGCAGACGTGCTGCGGTGGCCCGGCGTGGTCGCCGAGCCCGAGGCCGGCGAAGAAACGCTGCGCGTGATCGCCGAGCGGCTGTGCCAGGCTGCGCTGGACCAGCTGGTGGCGGCGCGCGAGCGCGAGGGCGCGAAGCTCGCCGCGAGCATCGGCGAGCGCACCGCCGCCATGCGCCGGCGCATCGAGGAGGTGGCGCCGCTGGTGCCGCAATCGCTCGCCGCTTACCAGGCCAGGCTGGCCGAGCGGCTGCGCGAGGCGCTTGGCACCGCGGACGACGACCGCGTGCGCGCGGAGCTGGCGGTGTTCGCCGCCAAGGTCGACGTCGACGAAGAGCTGGAGCGCCTGCGCGCGCACCTCGCCGAGGCCGAGCGCACGCTCAAGCAGGGCGGGGCGGTCGGCAAGCGGCTCGACTTCATCGCCCAGGAGCTCAATCGCGAGGCCAACACGCTCGCCTCGAAGGCGGCGAGCCAGCCGCTGTCGGACTGCGCGCTCGAGCTCAAGCTCCTGGTCGAGCAGATCCGTGAACAGGTGCAGAACATCGAATGAGCGGGCTTCTGTTCGTCGTCACCGCGCCGTCGGGGGCGGGCAAGACGTCGCTGATCGACGCGCTGATGCGGGAAGACCCGGGCCTCAAGTTCTCCGTCTCTTACACCACGCGAGCGCCGCGCCCCGGCGAGAAGGACGGCGTCGACTACCATTTCGTCGACGACGCGACGTTCCTCGCCATGCGCGGCCGCGGCGAGTTTCTCGAGAGCGCCGAGGTGCACGGCTACCGCTACGGCACTTCGAAGAAGCTGATCCTCGATGCGCTGGAGCGCGGCGACAACCTGATCCTCGAAATCGACTGGCAAGGCGCGCGGCAGGTGCGCAAGCTCTATCCCGACACGGTCGGCATCTTCATCCTGCCGCCTTCGATCGAGGAGCTGGAGCGGCGCATGCGCGCCCGCGGGCAGGATGCCGAGGACGTCATCCAGCGCCGCATGCAGAACGCGCGCGAGGAGCTGTCGCACGCCGGCGAGTTCAAATACGCTATAATTAACAATCACTTCGACAACGCTCGGCAGCAGCTCGCCGACATCATCCGCACTGAGCGCGAAAAACATGGCCCGCATCACCGTTGACGATTGCCTGAAGAGAATTCCCAACCGCTTCCAGCTCACGCTGGCGGCGACCTACCGCGCGCGCCAGCTCGGCGCCGGCGCTTCGCCGCTGGTCGAGCCGAACCGCGACAAATCGACCGTGATCGCGCTGCGCGAGATCGCCACCGGCAAGGTCGGCACCGAAGTGCTGAAGAAGAATCCGACCCCGCCAGCGACGGGCTTGTAAGACAATGGGGTCGGGTCTGACCCCATGGCTGCTGCAGTCTCATTGCCGAACCCCGATCGTTTCGGCTACCTGAAGCCGAAGGACGTCGCGCGCCTCGCCGAGGCTTACCGGTTCTCGGAAGCGGCGCACGCCGGGCAGACGCGGCAGTCGGGCGACCCGTACATCTCGCACCCCCTGGCCGTCGCCGAGATCCTCGCCGACTGGCATCTCGACGGGCAGACGCTGATGGCGGCGCTGCTGCACGACGTGACCGAGGACACCTCGGTCACCAAGGACGAGATCTCGGACACCTTCGGCAAGCCGGTCGCCGAGCTGGTCGACGGCGTCTCCAAGCTCGACCGCATCGAGTTCCAGAGCGCCGAGGACGCGCAGGCCGAGAACTTCCGCAAGATGCTGCTCGCCATGGCGCGCGACGTGCGCGTCATCCTGATCAAGCTCGCCGACCGGCTTCACAACATGCGCACGCTCGGCGCGGTGCCGCCCGCCAAGCGCAGCCGCATCGCGCGCGAGACGATGGAGATCTATGCCCCCATCGCCAACCGGCTGGGGCTGAACAGCCTGTACCACGAGCTGCAGGAGCTCGCCTTTTCGCACCTCTACCCGTCGCGCTACAAGGTGCTGGCCAAGGCCACCAAGGCGGCGCGCGGCAACCGGCGCGAGATGATCGGCAGGACGCTGGAAGCGCTCAAGCGCAAGCTCTCCGAGAGCGGCATCGAGGCCAGCGTGCAGGGCCGCGAGAAGCATGTCTACTCGACTTACCGCAAGATGCTCGAAAAGCATCTTTCGTTTTCCGAGGTGCACGACATCTTCGGCTGCCGCGTGATCGTCAAGGACGTGCCGGCCTGCTATCTCGCCCTCGGCGCGCTGCACTCCCTTTACAAGCCGATCCCCGGCAAGTTCAAGGACTACATCGCCATTCCCAAGGCGAACGGCTATCAGTCGCTGCACACCGACTTGATCGGCCCCTACGGCGTGCCGGTGGAGGTCCAGGTGCGCACCGAGCAGATGCACCGCATCGCCCAGTCCGGCGTCGCCTCGCACTGGATCTACAAGGACGACACCGACAAGCTCTCCGAGCTGCAGAAGCAGACGCACCGCTGGCTGCAGTCGCTGCTCGAGATCCAGCACCAGTCGGGCGACCCGCAGGAGTTCCTCGAGCACGTCAAGGTGGACCTCTTTCCGGACGAGGTCTACGTGTTCACGCCCAAGGGCAAGATTCTCTCGCTGCCGCGCGGCGCGACCGCGGTGGACTTCGCCTACGCCGTGCACACCGACATCGGCAACCGCTGCGTGGCGGCCAAGGTCAATGGCGAGCTGGTCCCGCTGCGGACCGAGCTCAGGAACGGCGACCGCGCCGAGATCATCACCGCCAGCCACGCCAAGCCCAACCCGGGCTGGCTGCAGTACGTGCGCACGGCCAAGGCGCGCTCCAACATCCGCCACTTCCTGAAGACCATGCAGTACGAGGAGTCGGCCGGGCTCGGCGAGCGGCTGCTGGACCAGGCGATCAAGGCGCTGAACGGCTCGCTCGCCGAGGTCGACGATGCGAGCTGGGAGCGCGTCGTGCGCGACGGCGGCGCCCGCTCGCGCGAGGAGCTGCTTGCCGATATCGGCCTCGGCAAGCGCCTGCCGGCGGTGGTAGCGCGGCGGCTGCTCAAGCGCGGCGACAGCACCCGCGAGGACGCGAAGCCCGGGGGCAGCGTGGTGATCCGCGGCACGGAGGGCATGGCGGTGCAGCTCGCTACCTGCTGCCGGCCGATCCCCGGCGACGCGATCGTCGGCTCGATCAAGAAAGGCCAGGGCCTGGTGGTGCACGCCTCGGATTGCGGAAGCATCGTGCGCTCGCGCAAGAACGAGCCCGATCAATGGATCGATGTCGAGTGGGATCCGCGCACCACTCGGCTCTTCCAGGCGGCCATCAACGCCATGGTGGAGAACCGCCGCGGCGTGCTCGCCAAGGTCGCGTCCGAGATCGCTGCAGCCGGCTCGAACATCGACTCGATCACGATGGCGGAGGACCGCGCGGTCTTCACCAACATGCACTTCGTGGTCGAGGTCGCCAATCGCCAGCACCTCGCGCGGGTGATGCGCGCGCTGCGGCGGCTCCCCGACGTGAAAAAGATTACGCGCGTGCGCGAGTAGCCCGGCGCCGGGGCTCAGTCGCTCATGACGTTCGGGAACACGATGCCGAACGTCAGAATGCAGACCGCCAGCTTGAGGATGAAAACCACCTTCTGGCCGGGCTCCATCTGCTTGAACGGCACGCCTTCCTGCTTCGGCTTCTCCATGCGCAACCCTCTATTCCGGGCAGGCAGTGTATGACATGGCGCATGCTGCTCCCTTGCACCAAGCTGACGGCACGGGAATGCGGTTATGCCGTGGCGGGCTGCTTCAGCACGCGCTGGATCGTCCCGGCAAGAATGTTCTTGCTGTACGGCTTGGTGATATAGCCATCCGCGCCCAGCCCGAGCCCCCTGCGGATGTCGTCGGGGTCGCTCTTTGCCGTAAGCATCACGATCGGCAGCATGGCGTAGATCGGGTGCCGGCGCATCTTCGCGAGGAGGTCGAAGCCATCGCCGTCGGGCAGCATGACGTCGAGAACCAGGATGTCGGGTGTGCCGTGGTCCAGCAGCGAATGCAGAAGCGCATTCACCGAGTCCGCGACGCGCACCACGTATCCGGCCATCGTTACCCTGAGATCGGCGAGCGCCAGCTGGTCGGGGTCATCCTCGACGACGAGGACCACCGTCTCGGCGCGCGGCTTCTGGACGCCGGCGCGGTTCGCCAGACGCTCCTCGGCGATATAAACCCCGTCGCGCGCCAGCCTGCTGCCGATCTCCAGGGCGTCGCGATCCAGGCGCACCGTGTCTTCTTCCACCAGGGCGCGCGCTTTCGCGTCCGCCACGGAAAGGTCGAGGTCGTACTCGACCACGGTCTGCTTCGAGCGCAGCAAGTCGAGCTCTTCGAGCTCGCCCAGCCACTCGTCGAGCAGTTCATCCGGATATTCGCGCAAGCAGCCGCGCACGACGTCGACGTGCGCCTCGTTCTCGATCAGCCAGAGAATGCGCCGGTACTCGGCCGGGATCGCCACGTCCTGGCTCTCCCAGGCCTTGCGGCCTTCTTCGGTGAGTCGATAGATTTTTCCCTCTTTGAGCATCCCGGTGCGACCTCCGCAGTGCGATTAAACCATCTCGTTCGAGCGCAGCAGCAGATCCGGCGGCACGACCAGGTCGAGCGCCTTCACGGCCTTGCGATTGATGATCAGCTCGAACTTCGTCGGCCGCTCCATGGGCAGCTCGGCCGGGCTCGCGCCCTTGAGAATCCTGTCGACAAACGCGGCGGCGCGGTAATACATCGACGGCGGGCTCACGCCGTAGGAAACCAGTCCGCCGGCGTCCACGAACAGCCGGGACTCATAGATCGCCGGCAGCCGATGCCGCGCGGCGAGCTCGACGAGGGCCCGGCGGCGGGCTTGCGTAAGCGGTCCGAGTCGCACGACGAGGGCGTCGGCGGCCTGCGCTTTTGCGCTTTGGAGGGCGGGCGCGACTTGAGCGAACCTTCTTACGTCGACCAGCAGCGCCTGCAGTCCCATGGATCGCGCCGCCTCGTCTATCGCTTTCCACACGGAGGCGAATGCCGGATTGCCCATGTTCATGACAGCCGCAACCCGCTTCGTGCGCGGGGCCAGGGCGCGCAGCAGATCGACCCGCTTGGTCTCCAGCTCGCTCACCAGCATGGCGAGGCCCGTGACGTTGCCGCCCGGGCGCGCGAGGCTCGCTACCAGTCCGGTCTCCACCGGATCTGCGACCGGAGCGGTGACTACCGGAATCTTTCCGTGCGCGTTCTTGGCGGCCAGTGTCGCGGGCGTGCCGCGGGCCACGATCACATCGACGTTGAGCCCGCTCAGCTCGGCGGCGAGATTCGGGTAGCGGCCGACGCGGCCTTCTGCCGAGCGATACTCGATGAGCAGGTTTTGACCCTCGAAATAACCGAGCTCCCGCAGCCCCTTTCGAAATTCATCGATGTTCGCCGCGTTGTCGGACAGGGACACCGACTCGAGCACGCCGACGCGGTAAACCCGCCCGGCCTTCTTCTCCTGCGCCACGAGCGGCGCAGCGACGACCGCGAGCGCGCCTGCCATGAAGGCTCGTCGGGTAGCCATCGGGCCACTATACCCTTGAGGCGCGCGGATTAGCCGGCGGGCGCTTTCGGGAAGCGCACAGTCACCTCCAAACCTCGATCGATTTCGGTCTCACCCAGCGTGATTTCGGCGCGGTGAGCATCGGCGATCTGCTTCACGATGGCCAGGCCGAGACCGCTTCCCTCCACGCCCGAGCCCGGCAGCCGGTAGAAGCGGTCGAACACGCGTTGCCGCGCCTCGGCGGGGATCCCCGGGCCGGTGTCCTTCACATCCAGCACTGCGCCGCCTTCCTCGGACCGGATTTCGACGATGACGCGGCCGCCCGGCGGTGTGTAACGGATCGCGTTGTCGACGAGATTGCCCGCCAGGGTGTGAAGCGCCTGCTCCTGCCCGATTGCGCGGGCGGGTTCCACACGCCCGAGCCGCAGCTCGATCGCCTTCGCCTCGGCGAGCGGCTCGAACTCGGCCACAACGCTCGCCGCAAGCCGGTCGAGATCGAGCGCGGCGGGCTCCTCAAGCGTCGCCTCGGGCGCGAGCCGCGCCATGGTCAGCATCTGCTCGACGAGGCGCGAGGCACGTCTCGCACCGGCCTTCAACTGTTCGAGCGCATCGCGCAGCTCCTCCCGGGACCGCGCGCGCTCCACGAGCTGTATCTGCAGCTGGAGCGCGGTCAGCGGCGAGCGCAGCTCGTGCGCCGCGTCCGCGGTGAATCGCTTCTGGGTCTCGATCGCCTCGCGCAGGCGCTCAAGCAGCCCGTTCAGCTCGGACACCATGGGTCTTACTTCCTCCGGCAGCCCCCCGTCCGGGAGCGGCTCGAGCGAGGTCGGCGCACGCCTGCGAATTGCGGCGGCGATCTCCTCCAGCGGCTTGAGCCCTTCGCCCACGATCAGAAAGACCAGCAACGCGAACAGCGGAATCGCTGCCACGATCGGGACCAGGATGCGCAGCGCCATCGATACGGCCCGGTCGCGGCGCAGGCTGACCGGCGCCGCCACCTGGATCGTCTTGTCTGCCTGGCTCAGCGTAAAGACGCGCCAGTCCCGGCCATTCACCGGCACAGTCCCGAAGCCGTTATCGCCTTGCGGCAGCAGGATGCTCTGATTGGACAGGTAGACGAGCGCGCCGGCGGGGTCCCAGACCTGGACGATGAAGTCGTAGTCGAACCCGGGGAAGAACTCGGCCTGATTCTGCATCGTCTGGTCGCGAAGCGACAGCGCCATCTGCTGCAGCTGGTAGTCGAACACGTCGTCCGCCTCTTTGTGGACGGCGAACCACGTTGCGCCGCTGGCAGCGAGCCCGATCAGAAGCAGCGCCGAGAGCAGCGCTACGAGGAGTTTCCGGCGGATTGACACGGAGCGTCGCTGTCGTTGGCAATAGCGTAGCCTACCCCGCGCACCGTACGGATCGTCGCGTCTCCCAATTTCTTCCGCAAGTTGTGGACGTGCACCTCCACCGAGTTGCTCGCCACCTCCTCGCCCCAGCCGTAAATGCGCTCCTCGAGCTGGGCACGCGAAAGCGCCGCTCCCGGCCGATGCAGAAGCGCCTCGAGCAATGCAAATTCGCGCGCCGACACCGGAATCTCCCGGCCAGCTTGCGTGACCCTGCGCGCCGCGGGATCGAGCGTCAGCCGGCCGAAAGTGACGCGCGGCTCGGCGCGCCCGGCCTGCCGACGCAGCACGGCGCGGATGCGGGCCGCAAGCTCGTTCAGGTCGAACGGCTTCACCAGGTAATCATCCGCGCCCTCATTGAGGCCCTTCACGCGGTCGGCGACGGCGTCGCGTGCGGTAATGATGAGGACCGGTACCCGGTTCTTGCGCCGGCGCAGGCCTTCGAGGACCGCGAACCCGTCCTTGCGGGGCAGGCCGAGATCCAGGAGAACCGCCGCGTAGGCCTCGGCTGCAAGCGCGAGCTCCGCGGCACGGCCGTCCTGGACCCAGTCCACCACGAAGTCCTCCTGCCGCAGGCCCATTCGAATGCCCGCGCCGATCATGACGTCGTCTTCGACAAGCAGGAGCCGCATCGTCTGTCCTTGTCTACCCCTCGATTAAGCGCTCGGCCAATGGAAATTGACCTGTTTGTCCCCCTTCTGGTTCACACGCACGGTATGGTGCAAGGTCTTGCCGTTCCTTTCAGCGGCAATGCTGTATGTGCCTGCCGGCACCTTGATGAGCATGATGGGCCCATCGCTCACGGCGTTCAGCACTTCTTTGCCCGCCTCGTCCTTGATGGCGATCCTCACGTCGGCGAGGTACTCGTTGTCCTTGCCGGCGGAGAAGACCATGCTCAGGGGATAATTGCCGGCTTCAGCCTTCATCGCCGCGGATTCATCATGGCCGATGCCACCGCTGATGTAGGTGATGCCATGCTCTGTTCTGGCCTGCGGCAGCGCCGCCCCAACGGCTTGGAACGCCACGGCGAGCGCGAGGGCGCTCGCCGGTACACAAAGAATCGCTTTCATGGAAAACCTCCGGTAAAAAGTTTGGGAATTAACCGAGATCGACCGGGACGTACATCCTGGCCGCGTCGCGCTGCACAAGCAGTGCCACATGCTTGCCCGCCTGGTCTAACAGCCTGCGGAGCTGCTCGACGCTGCGTACAGGCAGGTTGTTGAGCGCGAGGATCACGTCTCCAGGCTGCACGCCAGCCGCGGCGGCGGCGCCGCCGGCGTCCTCCACGACCAGCCCGGCGCTGGCGTGGAGCTGGCTGCGCTCCTGGGCGGTAAGCGGCCGCACGACCAATCCGAGCTTGCCTGAATTTGCGGCAGGGTTCTCGGAGGACGCCACCTTCTCGTTGGGCATGCTGCCCACCGTGACGCTGACGGTACGCTCCTTGCCGTCGCGCCACACGCGCACCTGGGCAATCTGCCCCGGAGCCGTGTCGGCCACGAGCGCGGGGAGTGTGGCGGACTCGTCCACCGCCTTGCCGTTCCAGGCGAGGATCACGTCGCCGGCCTTGATGCCGGCGCGCGCGGCGGGCCCTTCGTCGTCCACCGAACTCACGAGCGCGCCTTCAGGCTTGGGCAGGCCGAAGGATTGCGCCAGACTTTGATTGACCGGCTGGATCGCGACGCCGATGCGCCCGCGCGTCACCTTGCCGTATTTCTGCAACTGGTCCTTCACGTGCATCGCGACGTCGATCGGGATCGCGAACGACAGCCCCATGTAGCCGCCGGTCTGGCTGTAGATCTGCGAATTGATGCCGATCACGTTGCCGTTCAGGTCGAACAGCGGCCCGCCGGAGTTTCCGGGGTTGACCGCGACGTCGGTCTGGATGAACGGCACATAGCCCTCGCCCGGCAGCGAGCGCGATTTCGCCGAAATGATGCCGGCGGTGACCGAGTTCTCGAAGCCGAACGGCGAGCCCATCGCCACGACCCATTGGCCGACCTTGATGTCCTGGGAATGGCCGATGCGCACCACCGGCAGGTCCTTCGCCTCGATCTTGAGGAGCGCGATGTCGCTGTTCCGATCGGTGCCCACCACCTTCGCCGTGAACTCCCGGCGGTCGGTCAGCTTGACATCGACTTCCCTGGCGCCGTCGACCACGTGGGCGTTGGTGAGAACGTAGCCGTCGGGGCTGACGATGAAGCCCGAGCCGACGCCGCGCATCGGCGCTTGCTTCGGCACCGGCAACCGGAAGTGCCTGAAGAATCCGAACAGCGGGTCGTTTTCGTCGAATGGCAGCAGCTCCCCGGCGGCAGCGCTGACCGGCTTGGTGACGCTGATGTTGACCACGGCCGGCCCGGCCTGCTCGGCGAGCTCGCTGAAGTCCGGCGCCCTGAATCCCGCGCCGGCCGAAGCCTGCGCCACGACCGCATCCGCCGGCGCCTTCGCGGTCGGTGACGCCGTCGACGGAGAACAGCCGGCGACGAATGCCGGCAGGAACGCCGCGATGACCGCGGCACGGATCAATTTCACTTTCATAGGCATTCCTCTTGCAGGATAAATCGGGCTATTGCGTCGCCGACGCTTGAAGCGCGGTGCCGAACACTGCTACTTCAGCGTAGCGATCCGGTTGAAGGCACTGAATGAATCGCGCGCCGCGCAGGCCGTGGCACTGACTTTTCGAAGTGCTCGGCTCGCTGCTGCCGACGCCTTTCGTAGTGATCTTCCGCAGGTCCAGCCCGTGATCCGCGAGGTAATCGCGTACGGCTTGCGCGCGGCGCTCGGACAGATGCCGGTTGTAGCCCGGCGCGCCGATGCGGTCGGTGTGACCGGTGATATCGACCGACCGGTAAGCAGCGTGCGCCAGCTGGCTCTCCAGTTTATCGAGCACGGCGCGGCCTGCAGGTTTCAGAGTCGCGCTGTCGAAATCGAAAAGCGCGTCCGTCGAGATCCTGAACGGAACCGGCTTGGGCAGGGGCTTTGTCACCGCGGCAATGCGTGGCTTTTGCGGCGCATTCGGCACGGCCTTCGCTGCTTGGAGCGCAGCCGCGGCAGCCCTTACCGGTTGCGGCTCGCAACGGCCATAGTGCATTCCCGGCTTCCATTCTCCGGTGTGCCAGCACTCGCCGAAAGAATCTGTGACCGCCTGATCGCCGGCGCTCGTGAGATAGCCGGATACGTCAATCGGGCTTGCTTGCGCAGCCGACGCTCCGGCGAGCAGCGCGGTGGCGAGAAACATGTGGACCGCAGACATGATTAGCTCCTTTGCGTCGGGCAATGGCGCGGCGTGATGCCCTGGCCGCTGGCGTACTTCATCGCGGAATCGCGGTACTTCTGCTGGACCAGCTTGCGGTCTTCCGGCGCCGGCGCCATCCAGTCGGTGGTGATGCTCCAGCGCGCGCCGTCCCAGCGCATGAAGCGCACCAGGCCGGACCCTTCGTGGTCGGCGCAGCTCGTCTGGAGCGGCGGCATGAAGCCGACCGCGCCGAGCTGCTTCAGGCGCGCCTGGTCGAAGTCGAGATGCTCGAGCGCCCACTGCACCTGCTCGCCGGTCACCGGCCTGCCCTTGCCGAAATGCTCCTGAGCCATGCGCACCGCTTCCGCGGTGATGATGCCGAACACGACGCCGCGGTTGTAGTAGACGGAGCCGATCCGCGACTGGTCCTGCATTTCGCCCTCGCCCTTCGCGTAAATGTTCTTGCGGATCTCCTGGATCACCGGGTATTTCGTTCCGGCGACGTTGAAGCCCGCGGCGACGAAGCCTTTCGCCGCGGAACCGGCCGGAATCACGTCCTCCTCGGCGCCGGACCACCATACGCCGATCATCTTGGTGCGCGGGAAGCCGACCTTTGCCGCCGTCTTGAGGGCGGTGGGATTCATCACGCCCCAGCCCCAGAGGATCACCCAGTCCGGGCGTATCTCGCGTATCCGCAGCCACTGCGACTGCTGCTCGTTGCCCGGGTGCGGCACCGCAACCGTGCTGAGCTGGTAGCCGTACTTCGCGGCGAGGTCGGTCAGCACCGGGATCGGCTCCTTGCCGTAGGCCGAATCGTGGTATAGCAGCGCGATCTTCTTGCCGCGCAGCTTCTCGAGCCCGCCCTCCTTTTCGCCGATGTAGCGCACCATCGTCGCGGCCTGGTCCCAATAGGTGGTGATCAGCGGAAATACGTACGGAAACACGCGCCCGTCGGCGGCGTCGGCGCGCCCGTAGCCGATCGAGACGATCGGTATCTTGTCGGCAGTTCCCTTGTCGATCAGCGAGTAGGTGATGCCGGTCGATAGGGGATGAATCAGCGTCGCGCCCGTAGGGCCATTTTTCTTGGTGCGCTCGTAGCACTCGACGCCGCGCGCGTTGTTGTACTCGGTCTCGCACTTCTGCCAGGTGAACTTCACGCCGTTGATGCCGCCGTCGCGCTCGTTCAGCATTTCCAGGTAGTCGAGCATCCCGCCGGCGATGCCCGAGCCGCCGGCGGCGTACGGCCCGACCCAGTAGAAATTCGCCGGTACGAACTGCTCTTTCGGCTGGGCGTGCGCGCCTGCGGCGCCGAGCGCCAGGAGCGCCGCGCTGCCGGTTGCAATGAAGCCGCGGAAATTCATGCTCACCTCCGGATCGTTGCTGCAGCGCAGATCATGCGCCGCCGACCCTTAAGAGCAGCTTAAGAAGCGCCGCTAGGCCTTACCGCCGAAAGGCGGGCCGGCGAGTTGCCTCACCGGGACGGCGAAAGCTTCGTCAAGTGGATTCCGATGGTCGTGCCGCTGTTCGCGGTCCTGATCGCGGTCCTGACCTACTTCATCGTCTGGGCGGTTCTCTAACCGGGGCACTGGTCTTCACTATCGACGGGCTATGGTCTCCGGCCGCGATGCGACAAGCCATGCATTCATGCAGGCCGCACGCTCCGATTGGTAGGCATGCTCTGCGCAGGCGCGCTCAGCGGCAGCGAGCCGTTCCATCGGTGCACCTCTACTCTGGAAAAGAGCGACGACGGCCCACAGAATCCCCATGGCGATCACGGTGGCCAGGGCCGCGGCGGCGACGGCCAGGGTCGAGCTGGGGGAGGCGAAGTTCAGCTTGGCGTTCATGGCAATCTCCTCAAGTTGAATCGGATGCAAAAGCCCCGGTATTGCAGTGCGTAGGTTCTGCTTGCCGGGCCGATTCAGTCCTTTAGGCGGCTGAAGCGTGGCTGAAACCTTCTGAAACGGCAGCCATTGGGGTAGATTTCCGCGGGTGAACATCGCATACCGCTTCGGCGGGTTCGAGCTCAATCCGGCCACCCGTCAGTTGCTCGCGGAAGGGCTGCCGGTAGCGCTGGGGGCGAGGGCGTTGGACGTTCTGCTCGCCTTGATCGAGCGGCGCGAGCGCCTGGTCACCAAGGAGGAGTTGCTTGAGCTGGTCTGGCCCGGGCTGGTGGTGGAGGAGAACAACCTTCAGGTGCAGATCAGCGCCCTGCGCAAGATCCTCGGACCGCAATCGATAGCCACCATTCCCGGCCGAGGGTATCGGTTCGCCGCGGCACTCGGCGCGGACGAAGCACTGCCCGCGGCAGCCTCTGCAGCGGCCGTTTCCAGCCGCGAACCGCCGTCAATCGCAGTCTTGCCGTTCCTGAACATGGGAGGCGATCCGGAGAAGGACTATTTCGCCGACGGCATCACCGAGGACGTCATCACCGAGCTGGCGCGATGGCGCTCGCTGGCGGTAACTTCGCGCAACTCGACTTTCAGGTTCAAGGGCAAGTCCGTCGACATGCAGCGGCTCGGGCACGAGCTGGGTGTTCGCTTCCTGGTCGAGGGCAGCGTGCGCCGGATGGGGGAACGCATCCGGATCACCGCGCAGCTCATCGATGCCGAGTCCGGCAATCATGTCTGGGGCGAGCGCTTCGATCGTCCGATGGCGGATCTCTTCGCGGTGCAGGACCAGGTCGTGCAGACCATCGTCGGAACCCTGGTGGGCCGCGTACAGGCGAGCGGAGCCGATCGCGCCCGCCGCAGACCCCCGTCCAGCCTGGACGCTTACGATCATGTTCTGCGCGGCAACGCGCTCCCATGGGACGACCCTGCAGCGGCGGCCGAGGCTAAGCGCGCCTTCGAGCGTGCGATCGAGATCGACCCCGGATACGGACTGCCTCACAGCCTGCTGGCAGCGCTGGTCGGCCGGGAATGGGAGAACGACCTATCGGCACCACGCGAAACCCTCGATCGCGCATTCGCTTTGGCGCAGCGCGCCGTTGAGCTGGCCGAAGACGAAAGCACCTGCCACACGATCCTGGGACAGTTCTGCCTGGAGCAGCGATTGTTCGATCTTGCTCTGCACCACACGGCGCGCGGCGTCGAGATGAACCCCGCCAACCAGTGGAACCGGGCCGATTTCGGCATCGTTCTCTCCCACCTCGGCCGCGCCGAAGAGGGGCTCGAGCTGTTGCGGGACGCGCGGCGCGCGGACCCGTACTTCGGGCCCGGCTGGTACTGGCGCGGTCTCGGCGTTGCCCAATTCGTGTTGCGCCGCTACGCCGATGCCTTGCCGGATTTCGAGCGGGGAGTGACGAACAACTCGCTCCGGGCGCTGGCGATGCTGGCGGCGTGCCACGCGAAGCTCGGGCATTCGGAGCTCGCGGGGGAAGCGGTGGCGCGGTGCCTGGCGTTTCAGCCTGGCGCGACCGTTGACAAGCTGGTCACCAGGATGCCGTTCAAGGATGCCAGCGATAGCCGCCATCTCGCAGAATGCCTGCGGCTGGCCGGAATGCCTGGCTAGGCCCTTGAGGCTGCCCGCATGGCTAATGAATGCTCACATCGCATTCTTCTGGCGAACGCTCCTGCAGCGAGCGGTAACGGCTGCGAAGAATGCCTAAAGGCAGGGCAGAAATGGGTTGAGTTGCGAATCTGCCAGACCTGCGGTCACGTAGGCTGCTGCGATTCGACGCCAGGTCGGCACGCCACCGCCCACTTCCGTCAGACCGGGCATCCAGTCATGAAGACGTTCCCGGACAGCAAGTGGGCGTGGTGTTATGTCGATGAAACCTATCTCTAGTTCCATTTCAGGTCGCGATGAGTGAACTTTCACTCTATTTTCCAAGCCGCTCGAATCGGTACGCCAGCTCTGGGCCCTCTTTCCCCTCGTAGGCGAGCTGGGCAATGAGCATCGTGAAGGGCTCGGTATAGCGGGCGATCCGCAAAGGACCGGCATCTACCGGATCGAACCCGACGTCGCGGATCAGGCCGGCGGCCACGTTCTTGCCGCGCCGATCGTCGCCGCAGTACACCAGGCTCGGTCGATGGGCCTTGCGCCTCGCTTCGTACACGCCGAACAGGACTTCGCTCGGCACAGTGCCGAATGCCGCCACGATGCGGGCTTTCGGCATCCTCTTCGCAAGCTCCTCCGCGCCCGACGAAGTGTGAGCCACGACGAGCTCGGTGTTGTCCTCGTTCATCGGCATCGAGCAGGTCAGCACCAGCTTGCCGGACAGGTCCCCAGCCTGCTTCAGAACATCATCGAACCGCAGCCAGTGCACGGCCAGTAATACCGCATCTGCGTCCTGTGCCGCCTCGCGCGGTGTGCCAGCCCGCGCCTTGCCCTTCGCCTCGCGTGCGAGTCTTTTGAGTTTCTGCTCGCTTCGGGCATAGCTGAATATCACATCGTGTCCGGCGCGCGCGAAGATCATTCCGAGCTTGCCGCCCATCAAGCCTGAACCGAGAATGCCAATTCGCATGGTGCTCTCCCGACTTTTCCTTCGAAGTTATTGCTCGTCGCGAGGCCCCTGATATTGCTCGTCGGTGACCTTCTCCATCCAGTCGACAACCTTGCCGTTGAGCTCCTCCTGGATGGCGATATGCGTCATGGCCGTGGTCGGCGATGCGCCATGCCAATGCTTTTCGCCTGCAGGGCACCAGACCACATCGCCGGGCCGGATGACCTTGATCGGGCCGCCCCAGCTCTGCACGAAGCCGCAGCCGGACGTGACGATGAGCGTCTGACCGAGCGGATGCGTGTGCCAGTTACTGCGCGCGCATGGCTCGAACGTTACGTAGGCGCCGCTCGCCCGTGCCGGTCCGGGTGCCTTGAAAAGCTGGTCGATGCGTACCGTCCCGGTGAAATACTCGGCCGGCCCTCTCGCAGAGGGCTGTGATCCGTTTCGTTTCAGTTCCATGCCTTTAGCTTAACTGTTTGTTTATTGACCCCACGTCTTATTCGCTTCTGGCGGTAAGTACGACTGCTCGTCCGTTGCCGTGGCGCTGCTCGACATACTCATGGGCCTCTGCGATGTTGGCGAGCGAAACCCGCTTGTCGATCCTGAATCCCGGCCATCCGCCAGCGAGCATGGCGTTGATGCTTTCAGCGGCAGCGGCTTTCGCGGCCTGGGGAAAGTCGTCGCTGCCGAGAAAGAAGATCCGGACATTCTTGAAGACCAGCGGCCAGAATGGGATTGCCGGCGTGGCCGTCTCCGTCGCGTAGGCGGCAATCGATCCGTCATTCGCCAGAACTTCGCAATCCACGTCGATATTTGCGCCGAAGGCCACTTCTACTACGTGATCCATTCCACCCGGCGCAAGAGCGCGCAACTCTCGAATGATTTCGTCGCGGGAACGCCCGTCGTACTGGACGACCTCGTGCGCGCCGGCCGCACGAGCCAGCGCGGCGTCGGCACCGGAACGCACGGTAGCGAGTACCCGAGCGCCTGCGAGCCGCGCCAGACCGACCGCGCAGACACCCACTGCACCGGCGCCACCCTGGACTAGCAGCGTGCGCCCAGCAACCGGCCCCGCCGCATGAACCGCTCGATGCGCGGTGATGCCCGGTATGCCGAGGCAAGCGCCTTGCTCGAACGGAACGCCGTC
>VBBY01000070.1 GCA_005881595.1 Betaproteobacteria bacterium
AATCTGGACATTTTCAGGACCACGGTGGCCGCGGCGGCGCTCGGTTTCTCGCGCCGCGCCTTTGACGAGGCGCTCGCTCGCGCCCGGGAGCGCAAGATGTTCGGCCAGGCCCTCGCCGACTTCCAGATGACGCAGGCCAAGCTCGCCGACATGGCGACCCGCATCGAGGCCGGCGCGCTGCTCGCCTACAGAGCCGGCTGGAAAAGGGACGCAAAAGGAGAACCGGGGACGCGTGAAGCGGCGATGGCCAAGATGTTCGCCACCGAGGCCGCGCAGCAGGTGGTCGACGACGCCGTGCAGATCTGCGGCGGGCTCGGCGTCATGCGCGGGCACCCCGTGGAACGGCTGTACCGGGAAGTACGGGCGCTGCGCATCTACGAAGGCGCGACCGAGGTGCAGAAGGTCATCATCGCGCGGGAATTGCTGAAGCCGTGAGCTACACCGCGCACACCGATACGTTCGCGCGCGACAACCTGCCGCCGCGCGAGCAGTGGCCGGAGTTCCTGTTCGAGCTGCCGGAGCTGAAGTACCCGGGCCGGATGAACTGCGCGACCGAGCTGCTCGACAAGCCGGTGACGCGCGGCCATGGCCATCGCATCGCGCTGCGCTCGCCGGACGACGCGTGTACCTACACGCAGCTCTTCACGCAGGCCAATCGCCTCGCCAACGTCCTGGTGCGCGAGATGGGCCTCAAGCCCGGCAACCGGGTGCTGCTGCGCGGGCCGAACAACCCGACGATGGCGGCGGCCTGGTTCGCGGTGATGAAGGCGGGCGGCATCTGCGTCGCGACGATGCCGCTGCTGCGCGCGAAGGAGCTGACCGACATCATCACCAAGGCCGAGGTCACCCACGCCCTCTGCGACAAGCGCCTCGACGCCGAGCTGAAAGCGGCGCTGCCGCAATGTCCCACGCTGCAGACGTTGGGCTACTGGCACGACGACGGGCCGGATTCGCTCGATGAGCGAGCGCTGCAGCAGCCGCTGTGGTTCACCAACGCCGCCACCGCCGCGGACGACGTCGCGCTGATCGCCTTCACCTCCGGCACCACCGGCAAGCCGAAGGGCACGATGCATTTCCATCGCGACGTGATCGCCATGTGCGACTGCTTCCCGCGCTCGATGCTGCAGGTGCAAAAGGACGACATCTTCTGCGGCACGCCGCCGCTTGCGTTCACCTTCGGCCTGGGCGGGATGCTGTGCTTCCCGCTGCGCTACGGCGCTTCGACGGTCCTGGTGGAGAAGCACACGCCGCAGACGCTTCTCGAGACGATCCAGAACTTCAAGGCGAGCATCTGCTTCACCACGCCGATCATGTACCGCGGAATGGCCGCCATGGCTGGTGGCTTCGATATTTCTTCCCTGAAAAAGTGCGTGTCGGCCGGCGAGGCACTGTCGGATGCGACGCGCTCGCTCTTCAGGCAGGCGACCGGCATCGAGATCATCGACGGGATCGGCTCGACCGAGATGATCCACATCTTCATCTCGCACACGCCGGAAAAGGCGCGCCGCGGCGCGACCGGCTACGCCGTGCCCGGCTATCGGGCCACGGTGCTGGACGACGAAGGCAAAGCCTGCCCTGCGGGAACGGTCGGTCGGCTGGCCGTCAAAGGCCCCACCGGGTGCCGCTACCTCGCCGACGAGCGGCAGCAGAACTACGTGCGCAACGGCTGGAACCTGACCGGCGACGCCTACCTGATGGACGAGCAGGGCTACTTCTTCTACCAGGCGCGCACCGACGACATGATCATCTCCGCCGGCTACAACATCGCGGGGCCCGAGGTGGAAGGCGCCCTGCTGGCGCATCCCGCGGTGGCGGAATGCGGCGTGGTCGGCTCGCCCGACGCTGAGCGAGGCACCGTGGTCAAGGCATTCGTCGTGCTGAAGCCCGGCCACCCGCGCGGCCCGGACACCGCGCGCCAGCTGCAGGAGTACGTGAAAAGCAGCATCGCGCCGTACAAGTATCCGCGCGTGGTGGAGTTCGTCGACGCCTTGCCGCGCACCGAGACCGGCAAGCTGCAGCGCTTCAAGCTGAGGCAATGACGATGCAGATCCTGCAACCGCCGGGCTGGGCGAGGCCGAAGGGCTTTTCCCACGGGATTTCCTGCCGGGGCCGGCTGGTTTTCATCGGCGGCCAGATCGGCTGGAGCGGCCGGGGCGAATGGCTCGACCGATCGTTTGCCGGGCAGTTCCGGCAGGCGCTGAAAAACATCCTGGAAATCCTGGCGCAGGCCGGCGGCAAGCCCGAGCACCTGGTGCGGCTGACCTGGTACGTGCTCGACAGGAAGGAATACCTGGCGTCGCTGAAGGAGCTGGGCGCCGCGTACCGCGAGCTGATGGGGCGGCACTACCCGACGATGGCCGTGGTGCAGGTAAGCGGTCTCGTGGAGGACGCCGCGCGCCTGGAAATCGAGGCCACGGCGGTGATCCCCGAGGGGGCAGCATGAAAGTCAGCATCATCGGCGGCGGGCCCGGCGGCCTGTACTTCGCGCTCCTCGCGAAGAAAGCCTGGCCGCGCTGGGAGATCACGGTCTGCGAGCGCAACCGGCCCGACGACACCTTCGGCTTCGGGGTGGTGTTCTCCGACCAGACGCTCGATACGTTCAAGGCCTACGATCTGGTCACCTACGAGCGCATCCGCCGGCGCTTCGCCTACTGGGGCGACGTCGACGTGGTCTACAAGGGGCAGGTGCTGCGCTCTGGCGGCAACGGCTTCTGCGGCTGCTCGCGCGTGGCGCTGCTCAACATCCTGCAGGACCGCGCGCGCGATCTCGGCGTGCAGATGCGCTTCCAGCGCGAGGTCGAGGATCTGGACGAGTTCCCCGATTCCGATCTGATCGTCGTCGCGGACGGAATCAATTCGGGAATTCGCTCGAAATATGCGGATCACTTCCAGCCGAGCGTCGACCTGCGCCCCAACAAGTTCACCTGGCTGGGCTCGACGCGCCCGCTCGACGCCTTCAAGTATTTCTTCCGCGAGACGCCCGAGGGCATCATCCTCGCGCACTGCTACCAGTACGAGGCCGACCGCTCCACCTGGGTGATCGAGACCGACGAGGCGACGTGGCGCAACTTCGGCTTCGACGCGATGAGCGAGACCGAGATGCTGCCAGTACTAGAGCGCGTCTTCGCCGCCGAGCTCGACGGCCACCCGCTGATCCCCAACCGCTCGCTGTGGCGCAACTTCCCGAACATCGTCAACAAGACCTGGGTACTCGACAACGCCGTGCTCGTGGGCGACGCCAAGGCGACGGCGCATTTTTCCATCGGCTCGGGCACCAAGCTGGCGATGGAGGATGCCATTGCGCTGTTCGAGTGCTTCAAGAAGGAAGCTGAAATAGACAAAGCTTTGGCTGTCTATGACACGGCTCGAAGAGAGGAAGTGGAGAAGACCCAGCATGCCGCCAACGTGTCGCTGGCCTGGTTCGAGCACATGCAGCGCTACTGGGGCATGGAGCCGCAGCAGTTCGCCTTCGGCGTGATGTCGCGCTCCAAGCAGATCACCTGGGAGAACCTCGAGCTGCGCGACCCGGCCTTCGTGCGCGAGGTCCACCGGTGGTTTGCGAGGAAAGTAAGGGACCAGGGGTTCGAGATCGACCTCGAGAATCCCCCGCTGCCGATGTTCACGCCGTTCAGGCTGCGCGACCTGGTGGTGGAAAACAGGGTGGTGGTGTCGCCGATGGACCAGTATTCGGCGGTGGACGGCGTGCCGGGCGACTGGCATTTCGTGCATCTCGGCAGCCGCGCGATCGGCGGCGCCGGGCTGCTGTATGTCGAGATGACCTGCCCGTCGCCCGAGGCGCGCATCTCCCCGGGAGATACCGGCCTGTGGAACGAGACGCAGCGCGACGCCTTCAAGCGCATCGTCGATTTCTGCCACGCCAACTCCAGGGCGAAGCTGTGCATGCAGCTCGGCCACTCCGGGCGCAAGGGCTCGACGCAGCTCGGCTGGGAGCGGATGGATCATCCGCTCGAGCAGGGGAACTGGCCGGTGGTCTCGGCGTCGGCGATCCCCTATTACGAGGGCATCTCCCAGGTGCCGCGCGAGATGACCCGCGCCGACATGGAGAAGGTGGTTGCCGATTTTCAAAAATCGACAAAATACGCGGATGAAGCGGGGTTCGACCTTCTTGAACTCCACATGGCGCACGGCTATCTGCTCGCCAGCTTCATTTCCCCCCTCACCAACCGGCGCAGTGACGAATATGGTGGTTCGATCGAAAACCGCATGCGCTTCCCGCTCGAGCTGTGGTGCGCCTGCCGCGAAATCTGGCCCGCGCAGAAACCGATGTCGGTGCGCATCTCGGCGACCGACTGGGCGCCGGGCGGCCTGTCGGGCGAAGACCTGATCGCGCTCACGCGCATGCTGAAGCAGGCCGGCTGCGACATGATCGACTGCTCGAGCGGCCAGACGGTGCCGCAGCAGAAGCCGGTGTACGGCCGCATGTACCAGGCGCCGTTTTCCGACTGGGTGAGGAACGAGGTCGGCATCGCCACCATGACCGTCGGCGCGGTCACGACGCCCGACCAGGTCAACACGCTGCTCGCCTCCGGCAAGGCGGATCTGGTCGCGCTCGCCCGCCCGCACCTGACCAATCCCTATTTCACGCTGCAGGCCTCCGCCTGGTACCAGCACCTGAGCCAGTTCTGGCCGCCGCAGTACCTCGCGGGCCGCGACCAGGCCTTCCGCCTCGCCGCGCGCGAGCGCGCCGAGCAGACCGATCTGCGCCTGCGCGCCCGCCCCGACAGCCACGAGGTCAAGAAAGCGGCGTGATTACTCTCTGGGAGCTGAAAGGCAAAGGCGAGCGGCGCTACAGCCTTTTTTCGTGGCGCACGCGGATGGCGCTCAAGCACAAGCGCCTCGATTTCACCACTCAGCCGGTCTGCCTGTCGGACAAGGCTGCGATTGCGTTTTCGGGCGGCAGGACGGTGCCGATCATCCGCGACGGCGAAACCGTCGTGCGCGACTCCTGGAAGATCGCCGAGCACCTGGAGGAGCGCTACCGCGATGCGCCGGCCCTCTTCGGCGGCGACATCGGCCGCGGCGTGTCGCAGGCCTTCAACGCCTGGGTCGACCGCGCCGTGGTGCCGGCGATGCTGTCGGTAATCGCCGCCGACATCCACGAGCGGGTCGATCCCGCCGACGAGGAGTATTTTCGCTCGTCGATCGAAAAAGCCCTGAAGACATCCCTTGAGCAGACGAGATCGGAGCGCGACGACGCGCTCAGGCGACTCGGCCGCACCCTCGAGCCGATGCAGGCGGCGCTCAAGCGCCAGCCGTGCGTATGCGGCCGCGCGCCGGCCTATGCCGACTACATCCTGTTCTCGGTGTTCCAGTGGGCGCGAGTGATGAGCCCGCACGAAGTGCTGGGGCCGGAGGATCCGCTTTGCGCATGGCGCGAGCGGCTGCTCGATCTGTTCGACGGCTTTGCGCGCAACGCGCCGGTCGCATGAAGCGCCGCTGCGCCTGGGCGCGCAATCCGCTCGCCATCGCCTACCACGACAAGGAGTGGGGCGTGCCGGTCAGGAACGACCGGAAGCTGTTCGAGTTCCTCATCCTGGAAGGCGCGCAGGCCGGGCTTTCATGGGACACCATCCTCGCCAAGCGCGCGAATTACCGGCGCGCATTTCACGGTTTTAATGCTGCAAGAATTTCTCTTTATAACGCCAAAGATCGCAAGCGGCTGCTCGCGGATTCAGGCATCGTGCGCAACCGGGCGAAGATCGATGCCGCCATTACCAACGCGCGCTGCTTTCTCGCGGTGAAGAAGGAATGCGGCAGCTTCTCGAAGTACGTTTGGGAATTGGCTGGCCGCGGAGCCGACGAGTTTTCGAAGGACCTTAAGCGGCGCGGCTTCAAGTTCGTCGGCCCGACTATCATGTATGCATTCATGCAGGCCGTGGGCATGGTGAACGACCACGAGCGCGGCTGCTTCCGGCGCCGTGAAATCGATGCGAAAAATTAGCCTGCTTGCGATGCTGCTGGCTGCCCTTCCGGCCGCCGCGTACGACGTCAACGGCGTGGGGCTCGGCGCGCGCGAGAGCGAGGTGAAGAAGAGGTTTCCGAGCATCCACTGCAAGGAGCTGGAGTGGAAAAGCCGGGCGGCGGAGCGACGCTGCGACGACTCCAAGGTGGCATTCGGCGGAGCCGAGGTGCGCATCACCTTGTACCTGAGGAAGGACGCGGTGCAGGCTTTCGACGTGCGCTTCGA
Source organism: Betaproteobacteria bacterium (assembly GCA_005881595.1). Classification (GTDB taxonomy): domain Bacteria; phylum Pseudomonadota; class Gammaproteobacteria; order Burkholderiales; family SG8-39; genus SCGC-AG-212-J23. The sequence continues at coordinate 6,209 of VBBY01000070.1, forward strand.
CGCGAAGGACACCGAGCGCATTGCCGCGTTCGCCAAGTCGCGCTACGGCGCGCCGGTGTCGGAGACGCGCGACAAAATCGAGATCCCCGGCAAGGCCGCGCGCCAGATCTACAAGCTGCTGTGGGAAAAGGGCGACGAGCGCGCCGTGCTGGTCGCGCAGCCGGACAAGAGGCGCGGCACGCTCAGCGTGTCGCGCGGCAATTTCGACGAAGAGATCTACCGGGTGCGGTAGCGCTCAGGCGACTTTTTTCAGCACCGCGACGGCTCTCGCCGCATCGTCCGCGCTGTCGAGCGCGATGTAGGTGATGAACTTGGTGCCGATCGCGATCGCGCTCAGGCCGCGGAAGCTGATCGCGGCATTGCCCAGCGCGCGCGTGATCTTCGCGCCCAGCCCCGGCTTGTCGCCGCCTTCGATCCTCACCCAGTGGATCGTATCCGTCTTCGCCAAGCCGGCTTCCTGCGCCGCCCGGGTCGCCTTCGCGCCCTTGACCGGGTTGACGAACAGGATCCCGCTGCCGGGCTGCTCGGGCGTGCGGCGCGCGAAGACCAGCTCCAGGTCGGCGCCCGCCCTGGCGAGCGCTTCGAGCTTGTCGGCGGCGCCCCCCGCGCGGTCTACGAGCATTGCGGACCAGACTTCGGCTTTCGTTACCTTGAGCGCCATGGTGTTCCCCCTCTCTGGAATGCAGCCCGCTAATTTACTCCCCTGCGCCCGGCTGTGGCTAGCCTCAGCGCAGGTAGCAGCCGTCGGTGACGTCGATCACCGCGCCGTTCAGGACCACCGGCGCGTCGAGGGCGAGCCAGCGGATGGCTTCGGCGATCTCTTCCGGCCGCCCGGTGCGCCGGGTGTAGGCATTCCGCATGAGCTGCTCGATGCGCTCGGGCTGCGCCTTCCTGAGCAGCTCGGTCTCCACCGGCCCCGGCGCGACCGCGTTCACCTGGATGCCGTGCGGGCCCAGATAGGACGCAAAACTGCGGGTGAAGCTGACCACCCCGGCCTTCGTCACGCCGTACCACAGGTCGGTGTGCGCCGTGAAGGCGGCGACCGAAGCGACGTTGACGATGCGGCCGCTCTTTCTCTCGATCATCTGCTTCGAGAGCGCGCGGATCAGCTCCACCGGCGCTTCGAGGTTGACCCGCAGGATGCGCCGGCGCGCTTCTTCGGTGTAGCGCTCGATCGACACCGCCGTCTGCACGCCGGCATTGTTGACGAGCACGTCGATTGCGCCGAGGGATTCGACGAGCGCGGGGATGCCTTTCAGGTCACATAAATCGAAGACGATTTGATTCTTTTGCTGTTGGTCCGGGAATTCGAGATCCAGGGCGAAAACGTGCAACCCGGCGGCGGCGAGCGTATTGGCGGTGGCGAAGCCGATCCCGCGGCCGGCGCCGGTGACCAGCGCGGTCTTCAACCGAGCCCGGGCATCGAGAAGCCGCTCGCCTTCAGCTCGCTGATCAAGTCTTTTTCCTGAACGGAATTCAGCTCGACCAGCGGCGGGCGCAGGGTCTTCCACTGCGGGTCGTTGCCGAAATGCGCCACGGTCGCCTTCAGCGCCGCGATCATCGGCTGCTTCTGCACGATTTTGCGAGTTGCGGTGATGGCGGCCTGCTGGCGCTCGGCGTCCGGCGAGCGCCAGTTGCGGTAAAGATTGTCGATCGGCCCGGGGTTGATGTTGCCCGTGGCGGTGATGCAGCCCTTGCCGCCGTGGCGCATGTTGGCGAGCAGGAACTCCTCGCTGCCGGCGAACACGTCGAAGCCGCTTTTCGCGAACTGCTCGAGCATCGCCTTGGTGTTCGACCAGTCGCCCGAGGAATCCTTCACGCCGGCGACGATGCCGGGGTACTTGCCGAGCAGCCGCTCGATCAGGCCGAGGGAGATCGGCACCTGCGACACCGGCGGGATGTGATACAGGTAAAGCTGCAGCCGCTCGTCGCCGACGCGCTCGATCACCTCGGCGAAATTGCGGTACAGGCCTTCGTCGGGCGCGTTCTTGTAATAGAAGGGCGGCAGCATCAGCACGCCGGCGCAGCCCATCTCGAGCGCCGCGCGGGTAAGCTCCACCGAGTCGGTCAGCGCGCAATGCCCAGTTCCAGGCATCAGCGCCGCTGGCGCAATGCCGCCCGCGATGAGCGCCTCGAGCAGGCGCCGCTTCTCCGGCACCGACATCGAGTTCGCCTCGCTGTTGGTGCCGAACACGGCGAGGCCCGAGCAGCCGTTTTTCAGCAGCCAGCGGCAGTGGCGCACCAAGCGCTCGGCGTCGGGCGCGTAATCCTTCCTGAACGGCGTGATGACCGGGGCGAGGACGCCCTCGATGCGCTTCGCTCTGGCCATGTCAGTCGATCTTCGCGCCGCTCGACTTCACGATCGGCGCCCAGCGCACGAGCTCTGCCTTGAGCATCGCGGCCATCTGCTCCGGCGTGCTGGGAATGAGGTTGTAGCCGAGGTCGGTCATGCGCTTGGCGAACTCCGGCGACCTGGTGGCCTGCAGCGCCGCGGCATTGAGCTTGACGATGATCTCGCGCGGCGTGCCCGCCGGCACCGAGAGCCCGAACCAGACGCCGGACTCGTAGCCGCGGACGCCCGCCTCGGCGAGCGTCGGCAGATCGGGCAGCGCCGGATCGCGCTTCGCGCCGGTGGTGGCGAGCGCGCGCAGCTTGCCTGCCTTGATGTGCGGCAGCGAAGACGGGATGTTGTCGAACATCATGTTGACCTGGCCGGC
>VBBY01000071.1 GCA_005881595.1 Betaproteobacteria bacterium
ATTCTGTGTATCTTATCAAAGATGAACAGACCGCTTGCCGAATCGACGAAGGTTTCTGACGAGGAGCTGACGCTGCTGGCGAAGGAGGACCGCTTCTGCTCGCACGGCGACACGGTCCACTACGCCGAAAAGCCTAAGCTCTTCGAGCGCTGCGAGGGCAGCTACCTCTACGACCTGCACGGCAGGCAATACCTCGACCTGCAGATGTGGTACTCCGCGGTCAACCTGGGCTACGCCAACGCGGCGGTGAGCCGGGCGATGCGCGAGCAGATGGACAGGCTGCCGCAGCTCGCCTGCCAGTACCTGCACCGGGAGAAGATCGAGCTGGCGGAGCTGATCTGCGAGAGCATCGAGCGCGCCTTCGGCATGAAGGGCCGGGTGCAGTTCAATGTCGGGGGCTCGCAGGCAATCGAGGACGCCCTGAAGCTCGTGCGCAAGGTCACCGGCCGGCAGCGGATGCTGGCGTTCCAGGGCGGCTACCACGGCCGCACGCTGGGCGCGTCGGCGATCACGTCTTCGTACCGCTACCGCGAGGCCTTCGGCGAGTTTGCCGACCGCGCGGAGTTCATTCCGTTCCCCTACGCGTTTCGCTCGCCGTACCGCGGCGACGCCAAGAAGACCGAGGACTCGTGCATCGCCGAATTCGAGCGCCTGTTCGAGCACGAATACACCGGGGCGTGGAATCCGAAGACCGGGCGCGCGGAGTTCGGCGCGTTCTTCGTCGAGGCGGTGCAGGGCACCGGCGGCTACGTGATTCCGCCGAAAGGCTACTTCAGGCGGCTTGCCGCGCTCTGCAAAAAGCACGGCATCCTGCTCGTCGACGACGAGATCCAGATGGGCTTCTACCGCACCGGGAAGATGTGGGCGATGGAGCATTTCGACACCCGGCCGGACATCATCGTGTTCGGCAAGGCGCTGACCAACGGGATGAACCCGCTCTCGGGCATCTGGGCGCGCGAGGAGCTCATCAAGCCGAGCGTGTTTGGACCGGGCTCCACGCACTCGACCTTTGCGTCGAATACGCTCGGCACGGCCGCCGGGCTCGCCGTCATGAGGATCCTGGACAGCGGCGGCTATGAGGCAAGCGTGATGCACAAGGGCGCCTACCTGCTCGGCAAGCTCAGGCGGCTGCAGGCGCAGCATCCCGAAATCGGCGAGGTCGACGGTCTCGGCCTCGCGCTGCGCATGGAGATGTGCGAAGCCGACGGCTTCACGCCGAGCCGGCGCCTGGCGGACCGCATGTTCCAGATCGGGCTAGAAGGCGATCTCCCGGTCGGCTCGCGAACCATCGGGCTGGTGCTCGACATCGGCGGCTATTACAAGAACGTCATCACGCTCGCCCCGTCGCTGGAGATCACGCTGCAGGAGCTCGACCTGGCCGCTACTGCGCTCGACCAGGTCCTTTCCCGGGCGAAGCAGTTAGATCGCGCGCCGCCTCAGAAGCGGTAGGCGAGGCCGGCGACCGCGTCGTAGCTCGATTTCTTCTCGGCGAGCGGACTGCGCGCCGCGTCGCCCTGCAGGCGCCGGCCCTCGATGCTGCCGATCACCGACCAGCGCGGGTCGAGGTCGTACGAGCCGAGCAGGCCGGCGCTGGCGAAGAGCAGGCCGCCCGAGGGATCGAAGCCGGGCTGCCCGTAGTACCTGCGCATCGATTCGTGATCGGCCCAGGTCGCCTGGGCGAAGATCCCGGCCTGGAAGGGGCCGTTCCTGTACACACCGACGGTCGCGCGCAGATCCGCCTGCGCGCCGCGGTCGCTGCGCACCTGCGAGCGCACGCGCGCAAGCAGCAGAACCGGCGCCGCGCCGAGCTGCGTCTCCCATTCCGCGTGCACGCCGTAGGAAGCGCCGGCGCCGAGGTCGGCCACGTTGCGCTCGCGCAGCAGGCTCGACTCGCTCGCCTTGCGGCCTTCCTCGTACGCGAGCTGCGCGCCGAGCGTGAACCCGGAGCCGAGCTGCGCGTGCGCGCCGCCTTCGAGCACGCCTTGCACGGTGCGCGCGAAGAGCAAGCCGCTGTCGTAGTCGAGGATCGGCACGACGTCGACGTGCTGCGACCTGGACCCATCGTAGGCTGGGCGCGAGCGCACCGCCGGCCCAATCTGGTTGGGATACTCCTGCGCCGTCGACTGAGCCGTGTCGGGCGATGCCGACAGCGCGAGGCATGCCGCCGCCGCAAAACGCGCGAATGACATTTTCATGCCGCGATGGGTAGAGTATCCCCCGTGTCCCAATCTACCATGAGATTACCCGCGGACCTGTCCTCGAGGGCGTGGCTGCTTCTTCCCTTCGCCTTCGTCGCCAGCCTGTTGCTCGGCTACGGCGTCATCGGCCTGGTGCTATGGGGCTGTGAAAGCTGCGTAAGCTATTTTATTTTTCAGCCGGACAGGACCCTTTATGCGAAGCCATCCGATTACTCCTTCAACGTCCGCGACGTCGGACTTCCGGTAACAGTGCCCGGCGATGCCGGGCAGTCGCTGCACGGCTGGTGGGTGGCTGCGGCCGCCTGGGATGCGAAAGCGGTGCTCTACCTGCACGGCAACGACGGCAATGTGAGCACCAGCATGGGCGAGATTGCTCCGCTGCGCGAGCTCGGCTATGCGGTCTTCATGCCGGATTACCGCGGGTACGGCGAGAGCGAAGGTCCATTCCCTTCCGAGAAAACGGTCTACGAGGACGCCGAAGCCGCCTGGATTTACCTGGTCGAGCAGCGCGGCATCCGTCCGGCAAGGCTGTACATCTACGGCCATTCCCTCGGCGGGGCGATCGCCATCGAGCTGGCTCTCCATCACCCGGAAGCTGCGGGTCTCATCGTCGAGAGCAGCTTCACCTCGATCCGGGAGATGGCGAAGCTCCGCAAGCAGTATGCGTTGCTGCCGATGCAGCTCTTGAGTCAGCGCTTCGATTCCATCCAGAAGGTGAGCAAGCTGAGGCTTCCCGTGCTCTACATCCATGGAACAGCCGACGAAATCGTTCCCTACGCCATGGGCGAGCAGCTGTTCAGGGCTTCGGGCGGACGAAAACGATTCATTGCGATCGGCGGCGGCCTGCACAATAACAACGCCGCAGTCGGCGGGCCGCTGCTTCGCGCTGCGATCAAAGACTTCATCGAGGAGTCCGGCGCGTCTGCGCTTACGGAGTAAAGGAGGCTTGATGGAGGAGCTCGATTTCAGCAGGCCGGCGCGCGAACCCGCGCGGGCGCCCGCGTACGACCCGGAGGTGGCGCTGGAATTTTTCAGGTCGGCGGGAAAGGAGGAGCAGGTCGCGTCCGGAACCCGGATCTTCAGCGAGAACGAGAAGGCGAGCCGCTTCTTCCTGCAGAGCGACAAGATGTACTACCTGCTCGAGGGCGAAGTGACCCTGTTGGTGCAGGGCAAGCCGGTCCGCACCGTGACCCCCGGGCAGATCTTCGGCGAGTGGGCCGCCTTCAGCGAGTCGCCGCGCAGCGCGACCGCGCTCGCCACGGCCGCGTGCCGCGTGATCTCGCTCGACGGCAGGGGATTCCAGGCCGCGCTGCGCAGCAACCCCGAGTTCTCTCTCATGCTGATGGGCACCATGATCCGCCGCCTGCGCGCCATGCTGGGGCAGCTGACGGGAATCCCGTCGGCCGCGAGCCAGGAGAAGGATTCCCGGGTGTTCGACAAGGGGCTGCTCGCCGCGCTCGCCGAGGGGCTCGGCGACCAGGTGCGGGTGCGCTACGACCGCGGCAGCGTGATCATGGTCGAGGGACAGGCCGGGGTCTTGATGTACGTGGTGCTGGAAGGCCGCGTGGTGATCACGCTGCGCGGAGCCGTGCTGCAGTACGTAGGCCCGGGGGGCGTGTTCGGCGAGCTGGCGCTGATCGACCAGTCGGCGCGCGCCGCGGACGCTACCGCCGAGACCGACTGCGCGCTGCTCGCCATCAACCGCAACGTGTTCCTCAACCTGGTGAAGTCCGACCCGACGTTCGCCGTGTCGCTGCTCTCTGCCGTCGCCGAGCGGGTGCGCAACATGGCCGCCAGCTTCAACTAGGGTAGAATTTTCCGCGGAACGACCAACGAGGAGGGTCCACCCCATGAAGCGCGCTCTTGTCCTGCTCGCCGGATTCGCGGCGGCCGCAGCCGCCCTGCTGGCCGGTTTCGAAGCGGCGGCGCAGGACGGCACCCTGAAGAAGATCAAGGACAGCGGCTCGATCACCATCGGCCATCGCGACGCCTCGATCCCGTTCTCCTACTACGACGACAGGCAGCAGCCGGTGGGCTACGCCGTCGACCTGTGCATGCGCATCGTCGACGCGGTGAAGAGCGAGCTGAAGATGCCCAACCTCAAGGTCAACTACCAGCTCGTCACCTCGGCCAACCGCATCCCGCTGATGGCGAACGGCACCATCGACCTCGAGTGCGGCTCGACCACCAACAACCTGGAGCGGCAGAAGCAGGTCTGGTTCACGATCACGCACTTCGTCACCGCCAACCGCTGGGTGGCGAAGCGCGCGGCGAACCTCAAGGCGCTGCCCGACCTGAAGGGCAAGACCATCGTCTCGACCGCCGGCACCACCAACATCAAGCAGATCACCGAGATCAACGCGCAGCAGAACCTCGGCATGAACATCATCTCGGCCAACGGCCATCCCGAAGCGTTCCAGATGGTCGAGACCGGGCGCGCGGTCGCCTTCGTGATGGACGACATCCTGCTCTACAGCCTGGCGGCGCAATCGCGCAACCCGAAGGACTACCAGATCTCGGCCATCGCGCTCTCGGTCGAGCCCTACGGCATCATGCTGCGCAAGGACGACACCGCGTTCAAGAAGGTGGTCGACGCGGCGATGGTCGACACCTACAGGTCGGGTGCGATCAACGCGATCTACGACAAGTGGTTCCTGAAGCCGGTGCCGCCGAAGGGCCTCAACCTCAACGTGCCGATGAGCGAGCCGTTCAGGAAGGTGATCGCGAACCCGACAGATTCCGGGGACCCGGCCGCGTACAAGTAGCCTTGCTGCGGTAGTTGCGTTCGGGAGGGGGACGTGAACTACAACTGGCACTGGAAGGTGCTGCTGGAGATGGAGCCGGGGGGCACCGGCACCTACCTGCATTACCTCCTCGTCGGCCTGCTCTGGACGCTGGCCACGGCCCTGGCCGCCTGGGTCATAGCACTCGCCATCGGCGCGGCGGTCGGCACGCTGCGTACTACGCCGCTCAAGTGGGCAGTGCGGCTCGGCAACCTGTACGTCGAGATCTTCCGCAACATCCCGCTCATCGTGCAGATGTTCCTGTGGTTCTTCGTGATGCCGGAGCTGGTGCCGCAAGGTCTAGGCGACTGGATCAAGCAGATGCCGCCGCCGTGGGGCTCGTACGTCCCGGCGGTGCTGTGCCTGGGCATCTTTACCTCGGTGCGCGTCGCCGAGCAGGTGCGCGCCGGGATCCAGTCGCTGCCGCGCGGGCAGCGACTGGCGGGCATCGCGATGGGGCTGACGGAAGCGCAGACCTATAACTACGTCATCCTGCCGCAGAGCTTCCGCATCATCCTGCCGCCGCTCACCTCGGAGTTCATGAACATCATCAAGAACTCCTCGGTCGCGCTGACCATCGGGCTGCTCGAGCTCACCGGGCGCGCGCGCGCGATGCAGGAGTTCAGCTTCCGGGTGTTCGAGGCGTTCACGGCGGCGACCGTGATCTACCTGCTCACCAACCTGGCGGTGGTGCTGCTCATGCGCGCCGTCGAGAAAAAAGTGCGCGTGCCCGGCCTGATCGCGGCCGCCGCCACGCCGCAGGCGGGGCACTGATGAGCGGCTTCGATTTCGACGTCATCGAACGCTCGCTGCCTTACCTGTTCAGGGAAGGCATGACGTTCACGCTGACTCTCACGGCGCTCGCCATGACCGGCGGCATCGTCTTCGGCACGCTGCTCGCGATGATGCGGCTCGCCGCCTTCAAGCCGCTGTCGATGCTCGCCGGCGCGTATGTCAACCTGATGCGCTCGATCCCGCTGGTGCTGGTGATCTTCTGGTTCTTCTTCCTGGTGCCCTACATCGGCGCATGGGTCCTGCGCGAGCCCAACCCGATCAAGGTCGGCACGTTCTGGTCGGCGCTCATCACCTTCACCATGTTCGAGGCCGCCTACTACTGCGAGATCATGCGCGCCGGCATCCAGTCGATCGCGCGCGGCCAGGTCTGGTCGGGCTACGCGCTCGGCCTCAACTACTGGCAGACGATGGGGAAGATCGTCCTGCCGCAGGCCTTCCGCAACATGCTGCCGGTGCTGCTGACGCAGACCATCATCCTGTTCCAGGATACGTCGCTGGTGTACGTGATCTCCGCCACCGACTTCCTGGGCGCGGCTTCGAAGATCGCGAACCGCGACTACCGCCTGGTCGAGATGTACAGCTTCGTTGCCATCGTGTACTTCGTGATGTCGTACGGGCTGTCGACGCTCGTCAGGCGGCTACAACAACGCATTGCAATCATCCGGTAGGGTCCCATGATCTCAATGAACAACGTGAGCAAATGGTACGGCAGCTTCCAGGTGCTCACCGACTGCTCCACCGAGGTGGCCAAGGGCGAGGTGGTGGTGGTGTGCGGCCCTTCGGGCAGCGGCAAGTCGACGCTGATCAAGTGCGTGAACGCGCTCGAGCCTTTCCAGAAGGGCAGCATCACGGTCGAGGGCATCTCGGTCGGCGACCCCAAGACCAACCTGCCGAAGCTGCGCTCGCGCATCGGCATGGTGTTCCAGAATTTCGAGCTGTTTCCGCACATGACGGTGACCGAGAACCTGACGCTCGGCCAGGTCAAGGTGCTGGGGCGCTCTATCGGCGAGGCGACGGAAAAAGGACTCAAGCTCCTCGAGCGCGTCGGCCTGCTCGCCCACAAGGACAAGTACCCCGGCCAGCTCTCCGGCGGCCAGCAGCAGCGCGTGGCGATCGCGCGCGCGCTGTCGATGGACCCGATCGCCATGCTGTTCGACGAGCCGACCTCGGCGCTCGACCCCGAGATGATCAACGAAGTGCTCGACGTGATGGTCGAGCTCGCCAAGGAAGGCATGACCATGATGGTGGTCACGCACGAGATGGGATTCGCGCGCAAGGTGGCGCACCGCGTGATCTTCATGGACGCGGGGAGGATCGTCGAGGACGCCAAGAAGGAAGAGTTCTTCGGCACGCCGCGCTCGGAGCGCGCGCAGCAGTTCCTCTCGAAGATCCTGCACCACTAAATCAGGGACAGACCACGTTTTCACGGCGGCAGCGGTGATCGAAAACGTGGTCTGTCCCTGATTTAGCTACCTGATTTAGCTAAGGCCTCTCGACCTTCTTCAGCATCTCCTCCGCGATCCGGTAGTCCGGATAGCGACGCCTGAATTCCGCAAGCGCCTTGTCCGCCTCGTCGTGCTTTCCCTGCCTGCGAAGCTCGGCGATGCGCTCCAGCGCGGCTTCGGGGGAGTCCGCCTTCGCGACCTGCCCGAGCAGCCCTGCTCACCCTCTTTTTTCGCTTCCAGCGCATCCGTGCGCGATTCCGGCGCTGACGGCGGCGGAAGTGTAATCGACTCGGCATCGGGTTGCTGCTGCTCCACATGCACCGTTACCGCGACGGCCAGCGTGATGATGGCGGCGGCAGCCACCGGGAAGTACCAGCGGCGCCGGCCGGTGGGCGGCACGAGCGGCGCCAGGCGCGTCTCGGCAGCGCGGCGCGATGCAGCGAGGATCCCGGCGTCGAGCCCGGTTGGCGGCTCCTCGGCTCCGAGCTCGCGGTAGCGCCGCGATACCTTCGGGTCGCGCTCGTCAGTCATCTTCCACCGCGGCCTTCAGCTTCGCGACGGCGTAGCGCAGACGGCTCTTGGCGGCCTCCGCATTCGATCCGGTGGCGGCCGCGATCTCGGCAATCGACAGGCCCGCCTCCTCGTGCAGCAGGAACGCCTCGCGCTGCGCGGCCGGCAAAGCCTGCAGTGCCTGCGCAAAGCGAGCGACCGCTTCGCGCGCCTCGATCTGCCTGGCCGGGTCCAGTGCATCGCCCGGCGGGTCGTGCTGCTCGTCGAGCTCGACCAGGGACAGGCCGCCTCGCCGCCAGTGATCGACCATGCGGTGGTGCGCGATCGTGTACAGCCAGGTCGTGAAGCGCGCCTGCGGCGCATAGCGCTCGCGTGCTTCGATGACTCGCATCCAGATTTCCTGGAACAGCTCCTCGGCGGTGGCGCGGCTCTTCACGCTGCGCAGCACGAAGCGGAAGAGCCGCCCGCGGTGGCGCAGATAGAGCGTTTCGAAGGCCGCGGCGTTCCCATCCCGATAGGCGAGCATGAGCTGTTCGTCCGGGGCCTCCATGCCACGCGATTATCCTCGCGGAAAGGGAGTGAAACGAAGGCGCGGTGGAAAAGGGTTAAGCCAGGACGATCCCGGGTCTAGCGCCCTAACGTAGGATGAGCTTTGCGCGCCTTTTCCCGGATCGCCGAGAGCGTGGTGGCCGGGGTGATGGCATCGGGGTCGATGCGCAGCTCGAGGATCGCCGGCTTGCCGGAGGCGCGGGCGCGCTCGAACGCCGGCGCGAAGTCCTCGGTGCGCTCCACGACCTCGCCGTGCGCGCCGAATGCGCGCGCATACGCGGCGAAGTCCGGATTCCTCAGCTCGGTGCCGAGCACGCGCCCGGGGTACTCGCGCTCCTGGTGCATGCGGATCGTGCCGTAAAGCCCGTTATTGACGACCAGCGCCACGAACGCCGCGCCGTACTGCACTGCCGTCGCGATTTCCTGTCCCGTCATCAGGAAATCGCCGTCGCCGCACAACGCGATCACGTTGCGCTCCGGCAGGGCGAGCTTGGCGGCGAGCGCGGCCGGGTAGCCATAGCCCATCGAGCCGTTGGTCGATCCGAGCTGGGTGCGGAAGCCCTTGTAGCGGAAGTGCCGGTGCAGCCAGCCGGCGAAGTTGCCGGCGCCGCCGGCGACGATCGTGTCCTCGGGAAGCTGCGCGCTGAGCCACTTGATCACCTCGCCGTATTGCAGCTTTCCCGGCATCGGGAGCGGCTCGGTCCACTCCAGGTAGCTTTTGCGAAGGGACTCGGTCTCCTTGCGCCACTCGGGCTTCGAAAAGGAAAGCTTTTCGATGGCCTGGGCAAACTGCGCATAGCCTGAATTGATCGCCAGCGCCGGGCGATAGACGCGCCCGAGCTCCTCGGCGCCGGCGTGAACGTGGACCAGCGTCTGCTGCGGCACCGGCGCCTCGAGCAATGTGTAGCCGCTGGTGGTCATCTCGCCAAGCCGCGCGCCGATGACCAGAAGCACATCGGCCTCCTTCACGCGCTGCGCGAGCTTCGGGTTGATGCCGATGCCGACATCGCCCGCGTAGCTCGGGCTGCGGTTGTCGAACAGGTCCTGGCAACGGAACGAAGTGCCGACCGGCAGGCCGGCGGCTTCGATCCAGCGCTGCAGCTTCAGGCAGGCGTCGCGGTTCCAGCCCCCGCCGCCGATCAGAACGAAAGGCCTCTGCGCCTTCAAGAGCAGTTCTCTTAACGCGGAAACCTCGGCGGGCGAAGGCGACGGCCGGACAGTGTGATATCGCGGTACATCGGCGACTGCCGCCTGCGAGAACAGCATGTCCTCGGGCAGCGCCAGCACCACGGGGCCGGGCCGGCCCGCCATCGCGGTATGGAAAGCGTGGCTCACGTACTCGGGGATGCGCTCGACGCGGTCGATCTGCGCCACCCACTTGGCCATCTGGCCGTACATGCGCCGGTAGTCGATTTCCTGGAACGCCTCGCGCTCGGCGAACTCGTTGGGGACCTGGCCGATGAACACCACCATCGGCGTGGAATCCTGAAATCCCGTGTGCACGCCGATCGCGCCGTTGGTGGCTCCCGGCCCCCGCGTCACGAACAGCACGCCCGGCTCGCCGGTCAGCTTGCCGCAGGCCTCGGCCATGTACGAAGCTCCGCCTTCCTGGCGGCAGACGATGAAGGCGAGCTGCTCGCGCACGTCGTGCAGGCCGTCGAGCACCGGCAGGTAGCTCTCGCCCGGCACGCCGAAAGCGAGCTTTGCTCCCTGTGCCACCAGCGCGTCTGCGAGGATCCTGCCGCCGTGGCGCGTCTTCAGATCGGATTTCATGCCGGCACCTTTTCGAACGCGCCGCGCAACGCGGCGCAACAGTCGGCCACCGCGGTGTTGGCGGTATCGAGGACGCCACCGAACAGCAGGAAGCCGTGCACCATGTCGCTGTACTCGCGATACGCCACCTCGACGCCCGCATTGGCGAGCCGCTCGGCGTACGCACGCCCTTCGTCGAGCAGCGGGTCGTACCCAGCGGTGATGACGAAGGCCGGCGGAAGATCCGCGTGGCTTGCCGCGAGCAGCGGTGAAGCGCGCCAATCCGCCCAGTACTTTTTTTCAGGAAGGTAACAGCGGCGGAAAAACTCGATGCCTTCCCGTGTGAGCAGATACCCTGCAGCGTTGCGGCGGTGAGATTCCGTGTCGCAGCGCTGATCGGTGGCGGGATAGATCAGCAGCTGGAACGCGAGCGGCGTCTGTCGATGCAGGGCCACAACCGCGGCGAGGTTACCCCCTGCGCTGTCGCCGCCGACGGCAATTCTCGAAACATCAATCTTCAAAGAGCCGGATTTTTCAAAGACAAACCGCGTGGCCGCCAGGCAATCCTCCACTGCTGCGGGAAAAGGCGCTTCCGGCGCGAGGCGATAGTCGACCGAGAAAACGGCGCAGCGCGCGCCGTTGGCGAGCTGCCGGCAAAGGACGTCGTGCGTATCGAGATCGCCGATCGTCCAGCCGCCGCCGTGGAAGTACACCAGCGCCGGGAGCACTTCGCCGGTCACCGGGCGATAGGCCCGCACCGCGATTCGATCGAAAATGAGCAACCTGCTTTCCGCCACGGGTGGCGCAACGGAAGAGAGCGCGGCCCGCGTATCGCGATAGATGCGGCGCGCCACGAACGGCGACACGGTATGGTACGGCGGCAGCGGCGAGCGCGCGACGCGCTCCAGAAGCGCGGCCACCTGGGGATGCACGCTCATTTCGCCGCCGCCAGCATCTGGGCTTCGATTATAGTATCCCGGCGATGGACGACATCAACACGCTGCGCCGCATCCTGAGGGAGAACCACGTCATCGCTGTCGTCGGCCTCTCCCGCGACTGGTACCGGCCGAGCTACTTCGCGGCGAAGTACATGCAGGAGCACGGTTACCGGGTGATCCCCGTGAACCCGAAGTACGACGAGATCCTCGGCCAGAGGTGCTATAAGTCCTTGCGCGAAGTGCCCGAGAAGATCGACATTGTCGACGTGTTCCGCAAGACGCAGGACGTCATGCCGATCGCGGAAGAGGCGATCGCCATCGGCGCCAAGGTGCTATGGCAACAGCTCGGGGTCAAAAACGAGGCAGCGGCGGCCAAGGCTCGCGCCGCAGGGCTGGACGCAGTGGTGGACCGCTGCGTCAAGATCGAGCATGGGCGTCTTTTCGGAGGGCTCAACTGGGTGGGAGTGAACACCCGCGTGATCTCGGCCAAGCGTCCCCGCTGGCTGGCTTACTGAGGTATCCTTCCCGCATGGGGAGACTGGTTCGCCTGTTCGAAGGCAGGTTCGGCCGATTGCTGCTGATGGAGCTCGCGCCAGGCAAGATGCTCGAGGCGCTGGCCGACCCGGTCATCGTCCTGCAGCAGAAGGACGGCGAGCTGCTGTTCCTCAACCCCGGCGAGGTCCACGTCTACCAGGAAGCCACGCGCGCGCTCGTGTTCCACGCCGCAGGGAGCTGGCTGCATGCCGGCTTTCCGGCGGTGTTCGGACCTGAAGACCCGCGACCCTTCGCGCTGCTGCGCGAGCCGGTCACGCCGCGCATCCGCCGGCTCGCCGAGACCCTGGCTGTCGAGGTGCTGAACGACCGGTTCCTGTCCGCCGAGCGCCTGGAATTCATGCTGCAGGAGCTGGTGCTGCTGATCGTCGAGACCTACCTCGCCAAGCGCCGCGCCGCGGCGCTGCTGTGGCGCGGCTCGCGCTTCGAGGACAGCCGCATCCGGCAGGCGATCGGGCTGCTGCGCGCGCGGCCGAACAAGGACCTCAACATGGACGAGCTGGCGAACCGCGTCGGCCTGTCGCGCTCGCGCTTCTACGACCTGTTCCAGCTGTGCACCGGCTTCTCGCCCCGCGCCTACCTCGACATGCTGTGCGTCGAGACCGCGATCTCGCGCCTGTCCTCGGGCGACGGCAAGATTTCCGAGGTCTCCGCGGAGCTCGGCTTCTCGGCGCAGAGCAACTTCACGCGCTTCTTCCTGAACCAGGTCGGCGTCCCCCCGTCCGAGTACCGCCGCAGCGCGCGCGACAACGACGCGCCGCCACCCGCCGAGGACCCGGAAACCTGAAGCTGGCATAGGCGTTGCTCGCATGGCGGACCGTAAATTCGGCATCGAGACGCTTTGCCTGCACGCGGGGCAGATTCCGGATGCCGCCACCGGCGCGCGCGCCGCGCCGATCTACCAGACCACCTCGTTCGTCTTCGACTCCGCGGACCACGCGGCGAGCCTTTTCAACCTGCAGACGTTCGGCAACGTCTACTCGCGCATCTCCAACCCCACGGTGGCGGTGTTCGAGGAGCGCATGGCGGCGCTCGAGGACGGGCGCTCGGGCCTTGCCGCGGCCACCGGGCAGGCGGCGGAAGTGACGGCGATCCTTACGCTGTGCAGCGCCGGCGATCACATCGTCTCGGCGTCCACGCTCTACGGCGGCACGCATACGCTGCTGCACGTGAACCTGAAGAAATTGGGGATCGAAACGACTTTTGTCGCCCCTGATGAGCCGGAGAACTTCCGCAAGGCAATGCGGAAAAATACAAAACTTATCTATGCCGAAACGCTCGGCAATCCGCTGATCAACATCGTCGACATCGAGGCGCTCGCCGCCATCGCGCATGACGCCGGCGTCCCGCTGGTGCTCGACAACACGGTGCCCACGCCCTACCTGTGCCGGCCGATCGAATGGGGCGCCGACATCGTCGTGCACTCGGCCACCAAGTACATCGGCGGCCACGGCACCACCATGGGCGGGGTGATCGTAGAGTCCGGCAGGTTCGACTGGGGCAACGGCAAATTTCCCGAGTTCACGTCGCCCTCGCCCGGCTACCACGGCGTCGTGTTCCACGAGACCTTCGGCGACTTCGGCTACACCATGAAAGCGCGCATGGAGATCATGCGCACTTTCGGCCCTGCGCTTTCTCCCCTCAACGCCTGGCTGCTTTTGCAGGGGCTCGAGTCGCTGCACGTGCGCATGGAGCGGCACTGCTCGAACGCCCTCGCGGTCGCGAAATTCCTGCGGGACGATCCGCGCGTAGCATGGGTGAACTACCCGGGGCTGCCGGACAACAGGTATTTTTCACTGGCGAAGAAATACCTTCCGCAGGGCGCCTCCGGGCTGCTGAATTTCGGCGTCAAGGGCGGCGCCAGGGCCGGCGAGCGCTTCATCGAGGCGGCGCAGTTCATGAGCCATCTGGCAAACATCGGCGACGCCAAGACCCTGGTGATCCATCCCGCCTCGACCACGCACCGGCAGATGAGCGAGGCCGACCAGCTGCAGGCCGGCGTGACGCCCGACCTGGTCCGCATCTCGGTCGGCATCGAGACGCTCGACGACATCCTCTGGGACATCGACCAGGCGCTGCACGCGGCAAGGAAGTCATGATCAGCTATCAGATCGTCGAGCACGGCAGGCCATTGCAGAAAATACTCGGAGAGACTCCGAAGCCCCAGGGGACAGAAGTCCTTGTAAGGATTACGCGCTCGGGGGTGTGCCATTCCGACCTGCATATCTGGGAGGGCTATTTCGAGCTCGGCGGCGGCAGGCGCTTCTACGTGAAGGAGCGCGGCTGCGTGCCGCCCTTCACGCCGGGACACGAGCCTTTCGGTATCGTCGAGGCGGTGGGTCCGCGCGCCAAGGGAGTGAAGCTGGGGCAGAGGCGCATCGTGTATCCCTGGATCGGCTGCGGGCAATGTCCGGTCTGCAAGGCGGGGCAGGACAATTACTGCCTGAAATCCAGATTCCTCGGTGTGAATCGCGCCGGGGCCTATTCCACGCACGTCCTCGTGCCGGACGCGAAATACCTGGTGGACGCAGGCGGGATCGACGAATCGTTCGCGGCCACGCTCGCCTGCTCGGCGCTGACTGCCTACAGCGCGAGCGCGAAGCTTCCCGCGCTGGACGCGAAGGACCGGGTGGCGGTGATCGGCTGCGGCGGAGTCGGTCTGGTCGGCATCTCGGTCCTGCGTGCGAAGGGAGTGAAGAACATCGTCGCGTGCGATATCGACGAGGCAAAACTCGCCGCAGCGGCCAGGCTCGGCGCGAAGACGACGCTCGATACGCGATCGCCGGACGCGGCGCAAAAGCTGCAGGGCGTTGCCGGAGCGATCGACTTCGTCGGCAGCCCCGTAACAGCCGCCCTGGGCATCGCCGCGCTGCGAAAGGGCGGGCGCTATGTGCTGGTCGGGCTCTATGGCGGCGAGCTCGCCCATCCGCTGCCGCCGATCGCGCAGCGCGCCATCGGCATCGTCGGCTCGTACGTCGGCAACCTCCGCGAGCTGAAGGAGGTGGTGGCGCTGGCGAAAAAGGGGAAGCTGAAGCCGATCCCGGTCGAGACGCGCGCCGCGGATTCGGCGAGCCGCGCGCTCGAAGACCTGA
The DNA here is from genome assembly GCA_005881595.1 of Betaproteobacteria bacterium. Classification (GTDB taxonomy): domain Bacteria; phylum Pseudomonadota; class Gammaproteobacteria; order Burkholderiales; family SG8-39; genus SCGC-AG-212-J23. The sequence continues at coordinate 14,615 of VBBY01000071.1, forward strand.
AAGGCGGAAAGGTGCTCGGCCGCGTGGTGCTGGACTTCGGGTCGGTGAGCACTGCTCCAGCGACCGTATGCGAACCATGACGCCCTTTTCCTGGAACAATCCCTACGCCTGGCCGCGCCGGCCGGTGCTCGCCGAAAATGCCGTGGCCACCTCGCAGCCGCTTGCCGCGCAGGGCGGGCTGCAGATGCTCGCTGCCGGCGGCACGGCAGTCGACGCCGCCCTCGCCACCGCCATCACCCTCACGCTGGTCGAGCCGGTGTCCAACGGCATCGGCTCCGACGCCTACGCCATCGTCTGGGACGGCAGGCAGCTGCATGGCCTCAATGCGTCAGGCCGCTCTCCGGCCGGCTGGACGCCCGAGTTCTTCGGCGGCCAGAAAGCGATGCCGACGCGCGGCTGGAATACCGTCACTGTTCCGGGCTGCGTATCGGCGTGGCTGGAGCTGCATCGCAAATTCGGCAAGCTGCCGTTCGAAAAGCTCTTTGAGACGGCAATCCGGTACGCTCGAGAAGGGTTCCTCGTCTCGCCCACCATCGCCGGCCAGTGGGAGAAGCAGGTGCCGGAGCTGAAAGCGCAACCGGGGTTTGCCGAAGCCTTCATGCCGGGCGGCCGGGCACCCCGGCCCGGCGAGCGCTTTCGTTTTCCCGAGCATGCGGAGGCTCTCGAGCAGATTGCGAGATCCGGGGGCGAGGCGTTCTACCGGGGAGCCCTGGCCGAAAAAATCGAGGCGCACGCCAAACAGCACGGCGGCGCGATGCGCGCCGCGGACCTGGCAGCTCACCGCCCGGACTGGGTCGCGCCGCTCGCAATCGACTACCGCGGCTACACGCTGCACGAGCTGCCGCCCAACGGCCAGGGGATCGTCGCGCTGGCCGCGCTCGGCATCCTGCAGCACTTCGATCTAGCCTCGCTCAAAGTCGACGGCGCCGACAGCCTGCACCTGCAGATCGAGGCGATGAAGCTCGCCTTCGCCGATGCGCGCCGCTACGTGGCCGATCTCGACTACATGGACGTTCGGCCGCAGCAGCTCTTGGGGCCGGGCTACCTCAAGTCGCGCGCCGCGCTCATCGACTCGAAGCGCGCGCAGGACTTCGGCCACGGCACGCCCCCCAAGGGCGGCACGGTCTATCTCACGGCGGCCGATGCCTCCGGCATGATGGTGTCGTTCATCCAGTCCAATTACATGGGGTTCGGCTCGGGCGTGGTAGTGAACGGCATCTCGATGCAGAACCGGGGCGCGGGTTTCGTCATGACGAGCGGCCATCCCAATCGCGTCGGCCCGCGCAAGCGCCCTTACCAGACGATCATCCCCGGCTTCGTCACGAAAAACGGCCAGCCGGTGATGAGCTTCGGCGTCATGGGGGGCACCATGCAGCCGCAAGGCCACACCCAGGTGATGGTGCGCATCGCCGACTACGGCCAGAATCCGCAGGCGGCGAGCGACGGGCCGCGCTACCGCATCGTGCAGGGCCTGGAAGTCAGCGTCGAGTCGGGTTTCGCGCCGGCGGTGCTGGAAGACCTCGCGCGCCGCGGCCACCAGATCGTTTCGGTGCCCGATGACTACAACCAGTTCGGCTGCGCGCAGTTGATCTGGAAGCTCGACGGCGGTTATTTTTCCGCCAGCGATCCCCGCAGAGACGGCCAGGCCGTAGGCTTTTAAAAA
>VBBY01000132.1 GCA_005881595.1 Betaproteobacteria bacterium
CAGGTCCTTCGCGTTGTCCGTGCCGCCCACGGTGAACGGCACCATCACCGCGGGGATCTTGGCGCGCTCCGCGAGCCACTCCGCGGCGCGCGGCTCATTGTAGGCGGCACGCACCACTGCCTTCGCCGGTTCACGCTTGAGCTGATCGAGCAATTCGCCAAGGTGCGCGGTGCTCGGCGGCAGTCCCGGCTTGGGCTCCAGCGCACCGACTTCGCGCATGCCGAGCCAGTTGATCAGGTACGTAAGGTTCTTGTGATAGACGACCAGCGGCATTCCCTTCAGCGGTGCACCCTGTTTTTCCCAACGCGCCGTTGCGTCGCTCCATCGCTGGAGGAACGATTTTTCCCGATCTTCGTAGTACCCGGTATCGGCGCGGTCCAGATTTGCCATGCGTTCGCTCAGCGCAGCCGAGACTCTGGCGATATTCCGGGGGTCGAGGTGAATATGCGGGTTGCCGGCGGCGTGAATATCGCCCATCGAGCGGTCGAGCCGCGTCGGCTTCTCGAGCAGCGCGACGACGCTCGCCGCTTCGAAATAGCCTGGCTGCCCGGCCTGGATCTTCGGATTGCCCGATTGCGTCTGCAGGAGCGGCGCCCAGCCGATCTCGAGCTCGGCGCCGGTGCATACCATCAAATCGGCGCTGCGCGCCCGTGCGATCAGGCTCGGGCGTGCCTCGATGCGGTGCGGATCCTGGAGGGCCGTGGTGGCGGTGTAGACCGTCACCCTGTCGCCGCCGATTTCCTTCGCCAGCGCGCCCCACTCTGGCTCGCAGGCCAGGATGTTGAGCGCGGCGAACGCCGGCGAAGAGATCGCAAAAGACAACGCTGTAAGCAGGATTCTCATGATGGGATCCCTAGAACGTGTGCGCGCCATGCGCGCCGAGGCTGTAGATGTATTGCAGGAGCACCTGGTTGTCGGTCATCCCGAAGCGCGACTTGTCCGAGGCAAGCTGCAGCCTGATGCGGCTGAACTCGCTGGGACTCCAGTCGACCATCAACGTGTTGCGCTTGGGGTTGTAATCCGTGAGCAGCAGAGGCGAGTCTGCCGAGGTCAGCCCGATGCCGTTGCTAACAGTGCCGTGATCAAGCTGATCGCGGCGGTAGCCGACGCGCCATTGGGGCATGAACTGGTAGACGCCTTGCAGGTACCAGCCCGATTGCCGGCTCGAATAGTCGCCGGAATTCACGTTGTTGAAATTCAGGTCACCGGATTCCTTGCGCCGGAAATATTCGCCCTGCAGCTTGAAGTTGGTGAGCGTCGGATTTCCGCCTGGCGCCCACTTCAGGATGAAGTCGGCGATCCAGAGATTGCTGCGGCCGGTGAAGGATTGCGTGCCGAGCGCACCGACGTCGTCGATGGCGCGGTCCTGCGGCGACGTGCGCAAATAGGACAAGCCGGTGCGCCAGGCGGTGCTCGCGCCGATGTCGCCGCCGGCATGGGCGAAGGCGGTCCATAGGCCGGTGCCATTCTTGTTCGGCGCGGTGCCGGGGAATGTGCGGCCCTGGCCGAGCTCGGTACCCAGCTCCACCAGCAGATCGGTCGGCGCCACCCAGCGCAGCTGCACGCCATCGTCGTTGAGCCGGCCGCCGAGGAACGCCTTGTACGCGAGCGGCGCATCCTGGAAGTCCCAGGCGTGCGAGTGGATCTGGTTCTGGTAGCCGATCGATGACAGGAAACGGCCGCCCTTGATGGTGAAGCCCTTGCCCAGACCGAGCGTCTGGAAGAACGCTTCCTCCACTTCGACCGTGTCCTCCGGCGTGAGCGATGCGACAAGCTGCCCGCGAAAGTACGGGTCGATATTGGCGGCCACGACGAGCTCCGACTCGCCGAGGCTCAAGCCGCGGCGCGCCGGCCCGACCTCGCCGCCGGTAGGGGCGAAACCGGTGATCTGATACGTATTCGGGTCGAGCGAGCTGCGGGCCGCGGTCCCCTGCAGGATCAGCGAGACCGCGGGATTGAATGCATTCTCGCCAGCGGGACGCGCGCTCGCCTGTGCGGCGACGTTCTCAGTTTCCTGCAGGCGTTTTTCGAGCTGCTGGATGCGCTGCTGGAGCTGCCTTAACTCCTCGCGCACGTCCTGCCCGTATGCGGGGACCACCGCCACGGCAAGCGCCATGGCGCACCACATGCTTCGAAACATTATTCTCTCCTCTGGTTATGAAGGGTCGCTAGCGCGACGCGGTCACATCAGGAGAGAGCTGGAGGCCCTCGGGAAGGTGGAGCGAGTAGGGAAACGCTTGCCGCCGGCGATTCGCAGGCAATGAAGGACAGTTGCGGAGCGGCCGCGGGTGGCGCTGCAGCGACGACGCCGGTGACCGCGCCGAGCACGGTGCCGAGGGAGGCATGCAGGTCGCAGAGCCGGTTCTTGCTGGGGTCAGGCGCCTTGTGCCCGGTCTGGGCGTGAGCGCTGCTCGTCGCCGCGTGCCAGATCTCGTGCGTGAGCGCGCCCTGCTGCGCCAGCAGCAGCAGGAAGGCGAAGACGATCTGTACAACGGCGTTGCGCCGCAGGCTCATCGCTCGGCTATTTTGCCAGACACTCCTCGAGACCGGCCAGGAACAGGTCTTTGGGCAGCTTCTTGCCGATGAAGACCAGGATCGATTCCTTCTTGTCCGCCTTGGTCCAGGGCTTGCCGAGGTCCCCGCCCATCATCATGTGCACGCCCTGGAACACCACCCGCCGGGCGTTGCCCTTCATCCACAGGATGCCCTTGTAGCGCAGCAGGTCCGGCCCGTAGACCTGGATCATGCCCGACAGGAACTGCTCGAGCTTCTGGCCGTCGAACGGCTTTTTCGCGCGGAACACGAACGACTCGACCTCGTCGTGGTGCTCGTGATCGAGGTCGGTGAGGAATTCCGGGTCGAGCTCGAGGATGGCGTTCAGGTTGAAGCCGCGGATGTCGAGCACTTCCGCGAGCGGCGCGTCGCCGAAGTGCACCTTCTTGATCGGCGCGCGCGGGTTCATCCGCCTCAGCCGCTCGACCAGTTTTTTCGTCTCTTCCTCGTTGGTCAAGTCGGTTTTGGAGAGCAGCAGCCGGTCCGCGAATCCCACCTGCTCCTGCGCCTCGTGGAACTCGTCGAGCTGCTGCGGCGCGTGCTTGGCGTCGACGACGGTGATGATCGAGTCGAGCAGGTAATAGTTGCCGATCTCGTCGTCGGTGAAGAAGGTCTGCGCCACCGGCCCGGGGTCCGCCATGCCGGTGGTCTCGATCACCACGCGGTCGAACTTGAGCGCGCCCTGGTCGCGCTTGCCCTTCAGCTCGCCGAGGATGCGGATCAGGTCGCCGCGCACCGTGCAGCAGATGCAGCCGTTGTTCATCTGGACGATCTGCTCGTCGCCCTTCTCGATGAGGTCGCTGTCGACCCCGACCTCGCCGAACTCGTTCTCGATCACCGCGATGCGCTGGCCGTGGTCTTCCCTGAGAATGCGGTTGAGCAGCGTGGTCTTGCCGCTGCCGAGAAAGCCCGTGAGGATCGTCACAGGCACCATGTCCGCTTCTTGCATGAGTACTCCTTGAACCTGAGGGGCGAAATTCTACCCCTTGAGCACCAGCAGCCCCTTCAGGTATTCGCCCTCGGGAAACTCGAGCGCCACCGGGTGGTCGGCGGCCGCGCCGAAGCGCTCGATGATTTTCGCGTCCCCCCCGGCATCGAGCGCGGCGCCGGCGACGATCGACTGGAAGAGCCCGGCGCCGACGCCGCC
>VBBY01000133.1 GCA_005881595.1 Betaproteobacteria bacterium
GGGGCCGAAAAGAACGTATACACGCCTTCCTTCAGAGTGAAACTGCGGACGCCTGTGGGTTCGAATGTCCAACCGGTCATGACCCCGGCGTCGTTGATGCCTACTGCCTGCGCGAAGCTCGTGATCCCGTCGAACCCTGGGGGTTGTGGCAGCCGCAGATAATTGCCTGTTGCGGGATCATAGGCAAAACTAAATCCCGTTACGCCGCTGTCAAAGCTCGCAAAACCGAGCGCGTTTCCGTGCTTGTTGTTTCCCCACAATTGTGTGAAGTTGGCAACCGTTCCGGTGGTTGGATCGATGTAGTCGATTTGATTGGCGACGTAATCAGCGAATGCGGAATTCGAAAAAACCGCGGCTAGCAACGAGAAAACGAGCCGGGTCATCTGCTGGCGAGCGGCGGCGTACATGGTGGTCCCCCTTCTACGTTAGCCGGTGGAGAAGGGCGGTTCGGTATTGTTGTAGCGATCGGTTAACCGCCTGGACCGGCCTGGTCGCAGCCTGCTACCGAAGGACCACGGCGTCAAGGGCAGCGAGACGATCTTCGAGGTAAGCATCGCGGCGCGAAGCGCCGCACTAATCTAGAAAGAAGGACACTTGACGACCGAGGGATTCCGTACCACGGCCGGTACCGAATGCGAGGTCGTTCGGTGACCGATGAATACGTGGGCCCCCAGAAACGGCTCGCGTGGCAGCGTTATCGGCAAGGTCCGCGTTCCCATTTCGAGGGTATCCGCGCGTTGTCGTTGTTGCACAATGTGTATTATGTTAAATCTCCTTTCACTCCCACCCAGGACTACCAAAACTCGGCCAGCAGGCGTCTAATTTCCCCCTCCTCGGGGGGAGCCCTACTTTAGGGAGGCGTCATGCAAGTACTGTGGCCCGAGAAGGTGAAGTCCCAGTTCCGCGTCTGTCACCCGATCAACAGCGGCGGCACCACTTGGTTGCGCGAATCCGATCTGGTGTTCGTGCACAAGCGGCCATACGCCGTTTTGAGCTGGTCGCACACGGATCGCGGGGATGTCCCTGAGAAATTCTGCGAGTTGAACCGCAAGCTGCTGAAGCACGACCGCCCAAGCGACCTGTTTTATCGCTACGAAGGGGAAATCAAGGACCCGCGCGGCTGAAGGAAAGGTATGTCGCAACAGCGCCTTGTGCGCGCCTTCTAAGAAGTTACCTCATCTGGCATCGCAGCGATCAGGTAGGCCGAGAAAAGCTTCGGATTGAGGGGGTGGCGGCAAAGCGGGCGGTCTTTGCCCAGCTGGCGCGCGTAGGCGAGCCAGGCGACGCCGCGTGCGCGAGGCACCGATGGGACTCCGGTGCGGTACTTCGCCGCAGCGCCAAGCGCGGCAAACGCGCGGTCGAGGGCCGATTTCTGCAGGGCCTCGGCGAGCAGCTCGAGCTCGTCGCGATCCTCGACCGCTGCGGGTGCACGCAGCATGCGCTCGATGAGCGCCGCCTTGCCCGCATAGTCGAGGGCGCGCAAAGGCGCTCCGCCTGCATAGGCGAGCCAGCGTTCCGCGTCGGGCATCCCCTGCCCGGAAAGCCACCGCAGCGCAGCCTCCCTGGGCGGAACGGCCACCGGCAGCGCAACGCAGCGGCTGCGTATCGTCGGCAAAAGGCGGGCAGGACGGTGCGACACGAGAAGAAACACCGCGCCCGCCGGCGGCTCTTCGAGCGCCTTGAGCAGCGCGTTCGCCGCATTGATGTTCATCTCCTCAGCGGGGTGAACCAGCGCGACGCGCAGCCCACCGCGGTGCGAGCCGATGTTGAGGAAATCGGCCAGCTCGCGCACCTGATCGATCTTGATCTCGAGGCTCGGCTTGCCGCGGCGCGCGGGGGCTTCGCCCTCCTCCTCCGCCGCCGCGGCGTCGGGCGGTGGCGCCAGGACTTCCGGCTCGAGGCGGCGGAAGTCGGGATGGTTGCCTCCGGCGTACCAGCGGCAACCCTCGCAGGCGCCGCAAGGCTTGCGCGCCGCGTCCCTGGCTTCGCAGAGAAGGAGCTGGGCGATCCTCTCGGCGAGCGCTCGCTTGCCGACGCCTTGCGCGCCGTGGATCAGCAGCGCATGGGGTAGCCGCCCGGCCCGATGCCTGAGCGATTCGAGCAGAGGCTCGTTCCAAGGGTGCATCAGAGGTCCGCCAGATGGGTTTCGATGGCCTCGCGCACCGCCGCGACCTCCCTGCTCGCGTCGATGACGCGGACGCGCGCCGGCTCCGCCTTCGCCCGCACGAGATAGGCGCCCCGCACGCGCTCGAAAAAGGCGCGGTCTTCGCGCTCGAAGCGATCGAGCGGCTTGCCGGAAGCGGCGAGCCTTTGCCGCGCCACGTCGTAGGTGCAGTCGAAGACCAGCGTCCGGTCGGGCCGCAAGCCGGGGTGTACCGCGGCGGAGAGCCGCTCGATCAGCTCCAGGGAAACGCCCTTGCCCGCGCCCTGGTAGGCGGCGGTGGCATCCGAGAAGCGGTCGCAGGCCACCCAGTGGCCTGCCTCCAGCGCCGGCAGGATGACGCGGGCTACATGATCGGCGCGCGCGGCGAGCAGCAGCAGCGTTTCGGGGAGCGGCTGCATCGGATGGCGCAGGATCAGCGTGCGCAGCTGCTCGGCGAGATCCGTGCCGCCCGGCTCGCGCGTCACGACTACATGGTGTCCCCGCGCGCCGAGTGAATCCGCAACGAACTCGACGTGGGTCGACTTACCCGCGCCGTCGACTCCTTCCAGGCTGACGAACCTGCCGCGCATGCTCATCGGCCGCCGCGCTGGTACTTGCTGACCGCGCGGTTGTGCTCGTCGATGTTGCGGGAGAAGTGGCTGGAGCCGTCGCCGCGCGAAACGTAATACAGGGACTCG
>VBBY01000022.1 GCA_005881595.1 Betaproteobacteria bacterium
AGCGGCCGCGAAGCCGGGCACTAACAGCGCGGCGGTAACCGACAACGAAAGAATGGACTTGCGCATCGAATGCTCCCTTCTAGTGTTGGTGGGTTGATATTGCCCAACACTCCTAGCATCTCCTGTGCCAATCTATTTTCTTTTGTCTTTCAGACCTTTGATGTCTAGTCGTCCGAGGAGCGCACTAGTAAGGTGCGCGGTGAGCGGCGCCTTGCGCGAATGTGGTGCGCCCGCGGTGATACCTTCCCCTACATGCTCGACAAGCGGCTGGCCGAGGAGTTAACCGAGAGGATTGGCGAGGCGCTGCGCAATTCGCCAGCGCAGGACGTTGAGCGCAACCTGCGAGCGCTGCTCGCGGCGTGGCTCGATCGGCTTGACCTAGTGCTGCGGGAGGATTTCGAGGTTCAGAAAAAGCTCCTCGAGCGCGCGCAGGTGAAACTCGCCGACCTCGAGCGGCGCATCGCCGAGCTCGAATCGCGCGGCCAAGGCAAGCGTCCCGAGTAAACCGCGCTGCCCACGCTGCGTTGCTTGCGTGGGGGAACTCGCATGACCGTCGCCACGGTAGCGAGCCGCGCGCTCGCGGGTATCGACGCGCCCGAGGTGACCGTGGAGGTGCACCTCGGGCCGGGGCTGCCTGCATTTCACATCGTCGGCCTGCCTGACGCCGAAGTTCGCGAGGCCCGCGACCGCGTGCGGGCAGCGCTCAACCATGCGCACTTCGAATTCCCGGCGCGCCGCATCACGGTGAATCTGGCGCCGGCGGAGCTGCCGAAGGATTCGAGCCGGTTTGACCTGCCCATCGCGCTTGGCATCCTCGCGGCCAGCGGGCAGCTGGCCGTTGACGCGCTCGCCGGCCACGAATTCGCCGGTGAACTTTCGCTCACCGGGGAGTTGCGCGCCGTGCGCGGCGCTCTCGCGATGGCGCTGTCCGCGCGCGGCGCGGGCCGCGCGTTCGTCCTGCCGGAGGGGAACGCTCCCCAGGCCGCGCTTGCCGACGGCGCACGCATTCTACCGGCGCGCACGCTTCTCGAGGTCGTGGCCCATCTGGCAAGCGAAGCGCCGCTCGCCGTATACGCCGAGGCCGCGCGCGCCGCACCGCCCGCCTACGCCGACTTCGCCGACGTCAAGGGCCAGCAGCAGGTCAAGCGCGCGCTGGAGGTTGCGGCCGCCGGCGGGCATAGCGTGCTGATGGTCGGTCCGCCGGGGACCGGCAAATCGATGCTTGCAGCGCGGTTTCCCGGCATCCTGCCGCCGCTATCGGAGGCCGAGGCGCTCGAAGTCGCCGCGATCCACTCGGTCTCGAGCAAGGGCTTCGAGGTAGTAAATTGGGGAGAGCGGCCATTTCGCGCACCGCATCACAGCGCCTCGGCGGCGGCGCTGGTCGGCGGCGGCAACCTGCCGCGCCCCGGCGAGATCTCGCTGGCGCACCACGGCGTCCTGTTCCTGGATGAGTTGCCGGAATTCGACCGCGATGTGCTGGAAGCGCTGCGCGAGCCGCTCGAATCCGGCCGCGTCTCGATCGCGCGCGCCGCGCGCCAGGCGCAGTTCCCGGCGCGTTTTCAGCTCGTTGCGGCGATGAACCCCTGCCCTTGCGGGCACTGCGGCGACCGCACCAGCCGCTGCCGCTGCACTCCCGAACGCATCGCCCGTTATCGCGGTCGCGTGTCGGGGCCGCTTGCCGATCGCATCGACATCAAGCTGGAAGTGCCGGCGCCGCGAGAAGCAGAGCTGGTGGCGCCGGTGCCCGGCGAAGCATCGAGCGCTATTCGCGGCCGGGTGGCGCAGGCGCACGAGACGCAGCTCGCGCGCCAGCACAAGCCCAACGCACTCCTCGGCACGCGTGAGATAGACCGTCATTGCGCGACCAACCGGGACGGCGATCAGCTCCTGCGCCATGCGCTCGCCCGCCTCCTGCTCTCGGCGCGCGCGTATCACCGCGTGCTGCGTGTCGCTCGCACGATTGCGGATCTTGCAGCCAGCACCGCCATCACCGCCGAGCACATCGCGGAAGCGATACAGTATCGACGTCTCGACGCGAGCTTCTAGAGCGGTATGGCGACCTACGCGATTGGCGATGTCCAGGGGTGCTATGACGAGTTGCGGGAGCTGCTCGACCGCATGGGATTCGAGCGTGCGCGCGACCGGCTATGGTTTGTAGGCGACCTGGTCAATCGCGGCCCGAAATCGCTCGACGTGCTGCGCTATGTGCGCCAGCTCGGCGAGCGCGCGCTCACGGTACTCGGCAATCACGACCTGCATCTCATCACGCAGCACGAAGGATTCGAGCGCCGGCGCAAGGACGATACTTTCGATGACGTGCTGAACGCGCGCGATGCGCGCGAGTTGGTCGACTGGCTGCGCACTCGCCGGATGATGCACGCCGAAGGGCGCTACGCGATAGTTCACGCCGGTCTGCTGCCGCAATGGAGCGTTCAACAAGCCTTATCTCTTGGCAGGGAAGTCGAGAGTGCGCTATCTGCGCCCAATTACCGCGAATTCGTTGCCAACATGTATGGCAGCACGCCGTCCGCATGGAGCGATGGGCTCAACGGCTGGGACCGGCTGCGCGTCATTGTCAATGCGATGACGCGCATGCGCTTTTGCACGCGCGATGGGCGCATGGAGTTTCAGGCCAAGGGTGTTGACCCGCCGCCGGGCTATATCCCGTGGTACGCCGCCAGACCAGCCGGGGAGGAAACCATCGTCTGCGGCCATTGGTCGGCGCTTGGCTTGAAGCTTACCGACCGGCTTGCGGCCCTCGACACAGGCTGCGTATGGGGCGGCAAGCTGAGCGCGCTGCGGCTGGAGGACCGAGCGCTCTATCAGGTACCATGCCCCGGCTATCAGGCCGCGGGAGGAGAAGGATGAGCGATTGCGTTTTTTGCAGGATCGTGGGGAAGCAGATCCCCGCTACCGTGGTCCAGGAAGATGCCGACACGCTGGCTTTCATGGACATCGGGCAGGTGAACCCCGGGCACGTGCTGGTAGCGCTCAAATCCCACGCCGACAACCTGTTTGGGCTGCAGGATGCCCAGGCGGCGGCGGTATTTCGAACAGTCGCGCGGGTAGCGCGCGCCATTCGCGACGCCTTTGCGCCGCAAGGGCTGTCGGTTTACCAGGCGAACGGCAAGGCCGCCGGGCAGACCGTGTTCCATTTCCACGTGCACCTCATTCCGCGGCACGAGAACGACGGCATGAATCTCACTTGGCCGGTGAAGAATCCGGCGCGCGAGAAGCTCGAGGAGTACGCGGCGAAGATTCGCCAGAAGCTGCGCTAGGGTGTGACGCGGGTCACGCCGCCGGAGGTAAGCAGCCGCACGCGCTGACCCGGAGTGAAGGCCTCGTCGGCTTCCTGGACGATGGCGCGCAGTTCGCCGCTGTCCAGGCGGACGGTGATTTCGAGGGCATCCTTGCTGGTCACCTTCTCCTCGATCGCATTTCCCACCACACCGCCGGCCACTCCACCCAGGACCGTCGCAACCGCCGATTCCTTGCCGTGTCCGACCCCGCTGCCTGCAACGCCGCCTACGACGCCGCCCGCCGCCCCGCCGAGACCGGATTGGCCACCCTGGATGGTCACCTTGCGCACCGAGTCCACGGTGGCGAAACGCACCACCTGCTCTCGCCCGGCTTCATGCTTGTCGTAAACATTTGCCGATTCGTGGGTGGCGCAACCGGCGAGCGCCGCCGCGAGTGCGGTGAGGAGAACTGTCGTTTTCATGGCTTCATCCCTTCCACGGTGAATAGCCGAAGGCGCGGCGGAACCGGGTCTCGATTTCTTCGCGCGTCGGCGCGTGATTCTGAGCGCCGCGTCGCGCGACCTTGATCGCGCCCATCACAGCGCCTAGTTTACCGGTCGTCGCCCAGTCCCAGCCGTGAGCGATGCCATAGAGCAGACCTGCCCGATAGGCATCGCCGCAGCCGGTGGGGTCCGCAACGCTGTCTGCCTCAACGCACGGGATCTCGTGGCGTTGACCTCCGGCGAGGATCACCGACCCCTTCGCCCCAAGGGTGATAACCAGCGCTTTCACCCCCCGGGCGATGTCCTCAAGGCTGCGGCCGGTCTTCTCCTCGAGCAGCTTTCCCTCGTAGTCGTTGACCGCGACGTAGTGGGCAAGGCGCAGGAATTCTGCCAGCTCCCCGGCCGAGAACATCGGCAGGCCCTGCCCGGGGTCGAACAGGAGCGGAATGCCGAGCTGCCTGCACTCGCGGGCGTGCTGCAGCATGCCCAGCTTGCCGTCCGGAGCGATGATCGCCAGGCCTGCCTGCAGCTCTCGCCCGACGTGGTTTTCGTGCGAATGGTTCATCGCTCCAGGATGGAAGGCGGTGATCTGGTTGTCGTCCAGATCGGTGGTAATGAAAGCTTGCGCGGTGAATTGCCCGGAAACGCGCTTGAGCAGCGAGGTGGCGATGCCTAGTGCATGGAAGCGATCGAGATAAGGCTGGATATCCTCGCCTACCGTGGCCATGATCAGCGGGCTTTCGCCGAGCAGACGCAGGTTGTAGCCTATGTTTCCCGCAGTGCCGCCGTACTCCCGCCGCATCTCCGGCGCGAGGAAGCACACGTTGAGGATGTGAAGCTGGTCCGCCAGCAGGTGATTCCGGAAGCGGTCCGGAAATACCATGATGGTGTCGAAGGCGATCGAGCCCGTGACCAGGATTTTCATGAGGGATAGAAGAGATACAGGCGGTATCCGGTGGCGCGTCTGCGGCCGGCATCAAGATAAATGCGCAGCGACAGCTCGGCGCCTGCCGGGATGCCTCGTGTCACGTCGGGTTCGCTGCGCGCAGGGTCAAGATATTCGCGCGGCGCGAGAACGCGGCGCAGAACCGGCCGGTCTGCTTCGTCGGTAAGCGTCAACTCGAGCGCGGGGTAGTCTTGCGCGAACGTGGCGCGGTTGCGCAGCACTGCGTTCAGCACGATCACGCCGTCGCGGCGCGGCTCGGCCTGCAAATCCGACGACTCGATGCTCATGAGCTCCGGGCGCCGCGGAAGGGGGACCTGACAGCGCAGGAGATGGCACGCAGCATCGAGCGGCGCCCGGGCGCTGGGCATGAACGCGGCGATCTCGGTGCGGTAGCTGTAGGCGGCCTGTCCGGCGAGAGCGACAGCGGCGGTCAGCACGAGCAAGCCCCAGAGCAGCCCGCGGCCGACCGGTTCCTCCTCCGCCATGAAAGCTGGCGGTGCGCCGGTCCCCGTTTTGAGCGGCAGCCCTGGTGGCCGGCGCGAAGGATCAAAGAGTCCCAGTTGCGGCGAGGGCTCGAGAATGAAAGGCTCGGCGCCCTCTTCCACCAAAGCGGCAATGCCGTCAAATACCTCGCCGCACTTCCCGCAGCGCACTCTGCCGCCGCGCGCCGCGAGCTGTGCGCGCTGGACGCGAAACGCGGTTGCGCACACGGGGCACCGAGTGGTCAGGCTCATTTGCGAATGCCCTCTATGAGCCCCCAGCCTTCGTCGATCGAAGGTATCCAGACATCGAACCAGGCGGCGTAGTGGGCGGCTACCTCGAACGCCTGCTCCTCGAGCATGCCCGCGAGCGCGATGCGGCCCTCGGGGGCAGTACGCGCAGCGAGCAGTGGCGCCAGCATAATGAGCGGTTGGGCGAGGATGTTGGATACCACTACGTCGTAGAGCCTGGGTGCCAGCGCTTCGGGTCGCGAGGCACCTACCGCTACGCGGTTAGCGCACGCGTTCGCCGCGGTGGCGTCGAGCGCCTGCGGATCGATATCGACCGCGTCGACCCGCGCGGCGCCGAGCTTTGCTGCGGCGATCGCCAATATACCCGACCCGCAGCCGTAGTCGAGGACAGCCTCGCCGCCGCGCAATTCCCGCTCGAGAAAGCGCAGCACGAGTCGCGTGGTGGGATGGCTGCCTGTGCCGAACGCCAGCCCGGGGTCGAGCCGAACCACGGCGCGGCCATCCGTCGGTGATGAGCGCCAGCTAGGACCGATCCAGAGGCGCGCGCCGATCTCCAGCAGTGCAAATTGCGCCTGACTGCGGCGCACCCAGTCCTGATCCTCGAGCTGATCCGTGCGGAAAGCCGGGGCGCTTTCGAGTCCGGCTGCGCTCGCGGCGTCCCGCACCAGCGCGCTGGCGTCGACGTCGATTCCGACCAGCACACCCACCGCTTGGAGCCTGCCTTGAGGATTTTCGAGCGATACCGACTGCGCTCCGGCGTCGAGCAGTGCCTGCGTGAAGCGCTCCGCCGCGGCCGCGTCGACTTGCAGCGTAAGCGAGAGCCAGGGCATCACTTTTTCTTCTTTTGCTCCAGGGCGAGCTTCTGCTCGAGGTAGTGGATCGACACGCCGCCGCGCAGGAAGCGGATGTCGTTCAGCATTTCGCGGTGCAGAGGAATATTGGTCTGGATGCCTTCCACGACCATTTCGGACAGCGCGACGCGCATGCGGCCGATGGCCTGGTCGCGGTTGGCGCCGTAGGCGATCACCTTGCCGATCATCGAGTCGTAGTTGGGCGGCACACTGTAGCCCTGGTAGACGTGCGAGTCGACGCGGATTCCCGGACCGCCGGGCGGGTGATACGAAGTAATTTTCCCGGGCGAGGGAGTGAAGCGGTACGGATCCTCGGCGTTGATGCGGCACTCGATGGCATGGCCGCGCAGATGTACGTCCTTCTGCCTGAGGCGCAGCTTCTCGCCCGCGGCAATGTGGATCTGCTCCTGCACCAGGTCGACGCCGGTGATCATTTCGGTCACCGGGTGCTCGACCTGGATGCGCGTGTTCATCTCGATGAAATAGAACTCGCCTTCCTCGTACAGGAACTCGAACGTGCCGGCGCCGCGGTAGCCGATCTTGCGGCAGGCCTCGGCGCAGCGCTCGCCCATCTTTTCGCGCAGCTTGGCCGGCAGGTCGGGTGCCGGCGCCTCTTCGATCACCTTCTGGTGCCTGCGCTGCAGCGAGCAATCGCGTTCTCCCAGATACACCACGTTCTTGTGCGCGTCGGCCAGCACTTGGATCTCGACGTGGCGCGGATGCTCGAGGTATTTCTCGAGGTACACCGCGGCGCTGGCGAACGCCGCCTGCGCCTCGGCGCGTGTCATGGTGACCGCGTTGAGCAGCGCCGCCTCGGTATGCACGACGCGCATTCCGCGCCCGCCACCGCCGCCCGCGGCCTTGATGATCACCGGATAGCCTATCTTGCGCGCGACGCGCACGATCTCCTGCGCATCCTCGGGCAGCGCGCCGGCGGACCCCGGCACCGTCGGCACCCCGGCCTTGGTCATGGCTTGCTTGGCACTCACCTTGTCGCCCATCAGCCTGATGTTCTCGGGGCGTGGACCGATGAAGACGAAACCCGAGCGCTCCACCTTCTCCGCGAAGTCGGCGTTCTCGGAGAGAAACCCGTATCCCGGATGGATCGCCTCGGCATCGGTGACCTCGGCAGCGCTGATGATCGAAGGAATGTTCAAGTAGCTGGCGGTCGCCGGCGGTGGCCCGATGCATACCGACTCGTCGGCTAGCTTCACGTACTTCGCTTCCGTGTCGGCTTCGGAGTACACGACCACGGTGCGGATGCCCATCTCCCGGCAGGCACGCTGGATGCGCAGCGCGATCTCGCCGCGGTTGGCAATCAGGATCTTCTCGAACATGCTAGCCGAGAATGAACAGCGGCTGCCCGTACTCCACCGGCTGGCCGTTTTCCACGAGCACCGCCTTCACCACGCCGGAGGCGTCGGCCTCGATCTCGTTCATCAACTTCATCGCCTCGATGATGCAAATCGTCTGGCCTTCCTTGATGGTCTGGCCGACCTCGACAAACGGTTTGGCGTCGGGCGACGCCGAACGGTAAAAGGTACCGACCATGGGGGCCTTCACGACATGGCCTTCTTGGCCTGCCTCGGGTTCGGCTGCCGGCGGCGCTGCCGGGGCGGCGGGCGCAGGGCGAGCCTCGGCGGGTGCGGGAGCGGTACCTAGGCCAAGCGTCGCCGGGGACGCCGGGGCGATACTCACCGCGCCGCCCTTGACGATCTTTACCTTCTCCTCACCCTCGGTGATCTCCAGCTCGGCGATCCCCGACTCCTGGACGAGGTCGATCAGCTTTTTCAGCTTGCGCAGATCCATAGTTTCCTCCCCTCCGGGCGGCTACTCAGCCCTCGGAACTTGCGGCGGCCTTCAGTGAATTTTCTGGATTTTCGCGGGAGAAGGCTGCATTTTAGCGCAGCAAGCCTTCGAGAACCCCCTCCACCTCCGCTCGGGTTAGCGCGCCGAGCCGGCGATGAGCGACCGCACCTACCCGGTCAACCACGACAGTATAGGGCAGTCCGCCGAGGGTGTTTCCCAGCCGGCGCATCAGCTCGATCGCGTCCGGCTCAGCTATCAGCACGGGGTAGGTGACGCCGTAGGTTCTGGCAAATTCCTCGACTTTTGCTGCCTGATCGATGCCGATACCGACAATTTCAGCACCTTTCGCGGCAAAAACCCCCCGGACAGCAACCAGCATCGGGATCTCCTCCCGGCAGGGAGCGCACCATGTCGCCCAGAAGTTGCATAGCAAAACGCGGCCCCGCCACTCCCGCAGGGTGCGCCTGGCGCCGGAAAGGTCTCGAAATGGGGCCGCGAGTAGATCCGCCGCTCCGCTTTGCGCTTGCAGCACGAGCGCGCCGAGCAGCCCCCCTGCGACGGCGGCCCCGGCACCAATCGCGCCGAGGATCAGGGCTTCACGTCTGGCGAGCGGCATCGCGCAGGAGCGCCCCGACCTCCGCGATTCCGGCGCGGTCCATCACCCGGCCGGCCTGCGAGGTCTTCAGCGCAAGCCGCTCGTCGCGCGGATCGAATACCGACAGCTTGAGCGGCGCGCCGCGCCACGATAGCGACAGCACGCTGACCGCATGCGCCCGGTCCCCAGAGAAGCGCCGGCACTCCTGCGTCGTGTACGCGAGGTTACGGTCCAGCAAAAACAGCTCCACGTCCTTGGCACTTTCGGGGAACAACTGCAATTCGATCTCGGCGTAGCGTCCTGCAATGCCCTTCAGAACCGGCCCGGTCAGGTATGGGTTGAAGCGTTGCAGCGCGCGCATCGCGTCGAGCGCCACGCGGCGCAACTCCGCGATGCGAAGCGGGTGCTCCTCGGCCTGGTAGAGAGCGCGGTACGACCGCAACTCCGCTTCGATCTCGTCGTTTCCGGGCAGCGCCTGTGCCTCGGAGGCCCCCAGCCTGCGCGCTGCCTTGCGCTTGGCGAGAGCGAAGTCCTCGATGCCGTCCTCGGCCATGATGCGCGCTGCCGTCGCAGCGATGCGCGCGCGCATTCCGGTCTGGCGATTGCTCTTGCGGCTCATGGCTGCGACTTAATCATAGCGTAGGGGTCGCAGTGATCCATCGAATAGAATCTGCGCCCTTATCCCATGGCGGCGCATCTTCATATCCTCGGCATTTGCGGCACGTTCATGGGCGGCCTTGCCGCCATCGCCAAGACCGCGGGATACCGTGTTACCGGCTGCGATGCCAACGTCTATCCGCCGATGAGCGAGCAGCTCGCGGCGCTCGGCATCGAGCTTACCGAAGGCTTCGACGCGGGGCAGCTGGCGTTGCGGCCCGATGCTTGGGTCGTCGGCAACGTCGTCACGCGCGGCAACCCCTTGATGGAAGCAATTCTCGACCACGGAGAGCGGTATGTTTCGGGGCCGCAGTGGCTGGCCGAGCAGGTACTCTGCGGCCGGCATGTACTGGCCGTGGCAGGCACCCATGGAAAGACCACCGTCGCAGCCATGCTGGCGTGGATCCTGGAGCAGGCAGGCCGCTTCCCCGGGTTCCTGATCGGCGGCGTGCCACTGGATTTCCCGGTTTCGGCCCGCCTCACCGGCTCGCCGTTCTTCGTCATAGAGGCTGACGAGTACGACACCGCCTTCTTCGACAAGCGCTCGAAGTTCGTTCATTACCGCCCCCGCACTGCGATATTGAACAACCTGGAGTTCGATCATGCCGATATCTTCGTCGATCTTGCAGCGATCGAGCGCCAATTTCATCACTTCGTCAGAATCGTACCGCGTACCGGGTTGATCATCACCAACGGGGCCGACGCGGCATTGCGACGAGTGCTAGTGCAGGGCTGTTGGACCCCGGTGGAGAGTTTCGGCGTACCGGGCGGCTGGCAAGCCGGCGAACCGGACGCCGAAGGGGGTTTTGAGATCGCATGGCAGGGCAGAGTACTGGGGCGGTTGACGTGGCAGCAGCTGGGGGCGCACAACCGCATGAATGCGCTGGCCGCAGTGGCCGCGGCTCGCCATGTCGGCATCGAGCCGGCCCAGGCGCTCGAAGCGCTCGGCAGCTTTTCGGGGGTGCGCCGGCGCATGCAGGTGAGGGGGAGCGCCCGCGGAGTGACGATTTACGATGACTTCGCCCACCATCCGACCGCCATCCGCACCACTATCGAGGGGCTGCGGGAGCACACGGGGCAAGGACGCATCCTGGCAGTGCTCGAGCCGCGCTCGAGCACGATGAAGCGGGGCGTGATGAACGATGCGCTTGCCTCGAGTGTCGAGCCGGCCGATCGCGTTTATGTTTATACGCAGGGGCTGTCCTGGGATGCACCCGCGGTGTTTGCTAGCCTCGGTGCTCGCGCGCGTTGCCTCGGCGATCTCGACGCGCTCGTAGCCGCGCTGGCCGCCGAAGCACGCGCCGGCGACCACGTCCTGGTCATGTCGAACGGTGGCTTTGGTGGCATTCACGAGAAGCTGCTTGCCAAGCTTGGGCAGGGGAGCGGGGCGTGATCGTCTATCTCCATGGGTTCAATTCCTCCCCGCAGTCGCATAAGGCACAGTTGCTGGAGCGCTATCTGCAGGCGCTCGGCTTGGGCGCCCACTATCTGTGTCCGGCGCTGCCGCCCCTCGCCAGCGGAGCAATCGCCGAGGCGGAACGGATCATGCAGCCCCATCGCGGCGCATCGATATGCTTCGTGGGGTCTTCGCTGGGTGGCTTCTACGCCACCTACCTCGCGGAACGACATGGCGCGAAAGCAGTGCTGCTCAATCCCGCCATCGACCCGCACGTCGGGCTTCGCGCCTACCTCGGTCCGCAGAGGAACCTCCACACCGGTGCATCTTACGAACTGTCGGAAGCTCATCTGCGCGAATGGAGGAGCTTCTATACCGAGCACATCACGCCGCAGCGGTATCTGCTGCTGGTCGAGACCGGCGATGAGGTGCTCGACTACCGCAACGCCGTCGCCCGGTATGCGGGCGCGGAACAGGTCGTGACGCAGGGAGGCGATCACAGCCTGCAGAGCTTTGCGGAGTATTTGCCACGCATCGTGCGCTTTGCGGGGCTGCTGCGGTGACCATGCAAATCCTTTACGAGGAGGAGGGCGATCTGAAAGTCGGCGCGGTTCTAGCCCGGGCGCCGGCGTCGTTGCAGGTGGAAAGTCCGCATGGTCGGCGCTCCAAGGTCAAGGCAGCCAACGTCCTTCTCGCCTTCGAGCGGCCGCCTGCCGCCGAGCTGCTGATGGAGGCGAAAAAATTCTCCGCCGACCTGGACGTCGAGTTTCTGTGGCAGTGCAGCGGCAGCCGGGAGTTCGGCTTCCAGGAGCTGGCGCGCGAATATGTTGGACGCGACCCGACACCGGTGCAGGCTGCAGGCGTGCTTATGAAGCTCCAGTCGGCGCCCATGTACTTCTACCGGCGCGGCAAAGGCCGTTTCCAGGCGGCGCCCGAAGAGACCCTCAAGCTGGCGCTCGCCGGCCTCGAGAAGAAAAAGCGGGTGCAGGAAACGATTGCTGCGTGGACGCAGTCGCTCGCGCGCTACTCGTGCCCGCCCGAGATCGCTGCGCTGCGGGAGGAATTGCTGTATGCGCCCGACCGTACGAAGGCGGAAACCAAGGCCGTCGAGCAGGCATGCAAGGACACCGGCCTGACAGCAGCCCGGCTGCTCGAGCGCTGCGGCCTGCTACGCGACCCGCACGAATACCACCTGCAGCGCTTCCTGCATGAATTCTTTCCGCAAGGCACAGGATTCCCCGCGCACGAGGTTCCTCTGGTACCGGACAGCCTGCCCCTGGGTCCGGCCGCGGCGTTCAGCCTGGACGACATCGGCACCACGGAGATCGACGATGCATTTTCAGTCCAGCGCAACGCCCCGGGCGTGCTGCGCATAGGCGTTCATATCGCGGCGCCGGCGCTTGGCTTCGCGCCCGGCTCGTCGCTCGACAGCATCGCCCGCGAGCGGCTTTCGACGGCCTACATGCCGGGCAGCAAGTACACCATGCTCCCCGAGGACGTCATCGAGCGCTTTTCGCTCGACCACAGCGGGGAGCGGCCGGCGGTCTCGCTGTACTTCGATGTGTCCGAAAGCGACTGGACGGTGAAGGGACGGCACACCCGCCTGGAGCGTGTTCCGGTCGCCGCCAATCTGCGGCACGCCCGGTACGACGTGCTGAACGACGCCTTCGCCTCGGGCGCGAGCGCCGGCCTCGCCTTCGAGGACGAGCTGCGCGCCCTGTGGCGCTTGGCCGGGGCGCTGGAAGCGCGTCGCGGTCGACCCAGCGTGGGAAGCGCGATACTGGAATACACGTTTCATGTCGAGGACGACCGGGTGCGCATAGCGCCGCGCAAGCGCGGTGCGCCGCTCGACAAGCTGGTCTCGGAAATGATGATCCTCGCCAACAGCAGCTGGGGCGAACTGCTTGCGGAGCGGGACGTTGCGGCGATCTACCGCGTGCAATCGACCGGCAAGGTTCGCCTCAGCGTCCATCCGGAGACGCACGAGGGTCTCGGCGTGGCGTGTTACGCCTGGATGACGTCGCCGCTGCGGCGCTACGTCGATCTCTTGAATCAGTGGCAGCTCGTCGCTGCTTTGGAGGGCCGCCGGCCCCCGTTTGCGCGCAACTCCGACGCGCTGCTTGCTGCGTTGCGCGCCTTCGAGGTCACGGCGGCGCGCTATGACGAACACCAACGCGCAATGGAAACGTTCTGGAGCCTGCGCTGGCTGCTGCAGGAGGGGATCGAGTCAATCGAAGCGGTGGTATTGCGCGAAAACCTGGTGCGCTTCCTGGGTGTGCCGCTCGTTACGCGCGTGCCTTCGCTCCCCGAGGCCGCTCCTGGAGCCCGCGTTCGGCTGGAACTGAAAGCGGTCGATCTACTCGAACGCTCGGTGTCAGCGGTCTACCGTGAAACGCTCCATGGAAGCGCGGCGGTGGTCGAGGACGACACGGCAGATCCAGGCTAAAAAGCCTAGAATATGAAAGGCTTGTCGAACCGAGGTGAGATCGCACTTGACCATCAGCAGCGATGACCGGGTGCTCGGCGCAGCGCTGGGACTCTCGATCCTGCTTCATGCGGCGATGCTTTCGGTGCATTTCAAGTTCTCCGACCCCCTGCAATGGAAAGCCGCTAACCAGCCGCTCGAAGTGGTCCTGGTGAATGCGACGACGCGGGAAAAACCCGCCAAGGCCGATATGCTCGCTCAGGCGAACCTCGACCGCGGCGGCAATGTCGATGAGCGGCGCCACGCAAAGACCCCGCTGCCGGTGATTGAGCCGCAGCGCCCTGGCAAGGACCTTGCCGATGCGCAGCGGCGGGTGCAGCAGCTGGAGGTGCGGCAGCAAAGGCTGCTTGCACAGGCGCAGGAGGCTCCCAGCCGCGTGCCCGTCGAAAACCCCCGTGCCGAGCGCGCCGACCAGCCGAGCCCGCACCCGGCGGGGCGCGACCTTGCCGACTTGTCGCTGGCCGCGATGCGGCTCCAGGCGCAGATCGACAAGCAGATCGAGGAATACCAGAAGCGCCCTCGCAAGAAATTCATCGGCGCGCGCGCCACCGAATACCGGTTCGCGCAGTACGAGGAGGACTGGCGCGTGAAGGTCGAGCGCGTCGGCACGCTGAACTACCCTGCCGAGGCGCGTGGCAGGATGTACGGCAACCTGCGCCTTACCGTCACCATCCGGCCGGACGGCAACGTCGAGTCGATCGAACTCGACCGCTCCTCGGGCCTGAAAGTGCTCGACGCCGCTGCGTTCAAGATCGTGCGCATGGCGACGCCTTTCGCGGCCTTCCCGCCCGACATCCGGCGCGACACCGATCTTCTCGTCATCACGCGGACCTGGTTCTTCGGCCGAGGCGACAAGATCTGGACCGAATGACCGGGCGTCACGCTGTCATCTAGGAGGCACTCGGGCTTGCTGCGCGGCCTCGTGACGGCGTGGAAGATCTTCTGTTACAGCCTGGGGACGCTCGTGGCCGGCGTCCTGCTGGTCCAATTGTGGTTCTTCGGCCACGTCGTGTATTGGAGCTGGTACGACCCGGCCTCCACGGCCTTCATGGAACGCCAAGCCGTGCAGGTGCAGCAGCAATGGGTCCCCTACGGGCGCATTTCGGTGCACCTCAAGCGCGCAGTGGTGGCCGCCGAGGACGCGCGCTTTCTGGACCATGACGGTTTCGACTGGCAGGCGATCCAGCTCGCGATGGCGAAGAACGAGGAGCGCGGGAAGCTGGTCGCGGGAGCTTCGACCATCAGCCAGCAGCTGGCAAAGAACCTGTTCCTGTCGGGAGAACGTTCCTGGATCCGCAAGGCCGAGGAGGCGGCCATCACGTGGATGCTGGAGCATACGCTGTCCAAGCGCCGGATCCTCGAGCTGTATCTGAATGTCGCGGAATGGGGCGATGGCGGCGTGTTCGGCGTCGAGGCGGCGGCCCGCTACCACTTCGGCGTTCCGGCGTCGGCGCTCTCCCAGGACCAGGCGGCGTGGCTCGCAGCGATTCTGCCCAGCCCGCGGCGCTACCAGCGCGGCCGCACCACGCCTTACCTCGCCGAACGAATCGTCACGATCTATGCGCGGATGGGAGACGCGCAGATCCCCTGATACGCTTCGGGCATGCAGGAAGCGCCAACGCGCCTGGAAGTCGAGGAGCTGCAGGAGAACCTGCGCGTAGTGCAGGAGCTCCTGGGCCACGAGAAGCCGCTTGCGCGGCAGTACCTGGTGGAGCTGCGCGGCAGGCTCGACGCTCTGCACGCGGCGGACATCGCCTACGTTCTCGAAGCCCTGCCGCTCGAGGAGCGGCTCGTCGTGTGGGACCTGGTCAAGGCCGACCGCGACGGCGAGATCCTGCTCGAAGTGTCCGATGCGGTGCGCGAGACGCTCATCGCGAGCATGGACTCGGAAGAGCTGGTCGCGGCCGCCGAGACTCTCGAGGCCGATGAGCTTGCCGACATCGCCGCGGATCTCCCCGCGAGCGTCATCGAGGAGGTGGTGCAGTCGCTCCCTGCAGAGGAGCGCGAGCGGCTGCGTGCGGCGCTGTCTTATCCGGAGGGCTCGGTCGGCGCGCTGATGGATTTCGACCACGTGGCGGTGCGCGACGACGTCACCCTGGAAGCGGTAACCCGCTACCTGCGCCGCATGGACGTGCTTCCGGACCATACGGACCAGCTGTTCGTCGTCGATCGCGAGCAGGCGCTCAAGGGCACGCTGCCGCTCGCGCGCCTGATCGTATCCGACCTGGAGCTCGGCGTCGCCGGCATCATGGTGCACGAGAGCGTCAAGCTCTATCCCGAGGACCGCGCCGAAGACGCGGCCAATGCCTTCGAGCGCTACGACCTGGTGTCCGCGCCGGTGGTCGATGCCAGCGGCCGCCTGATCGGGCGTCTCACGGTTGATGCTGTGGTGGACTACATTCGCCAGAAGAGCGCGGAGTCGCAGTTGGCCGAG
Source organism: Betaproteobacteria bacterium (assembly GCA_005881595.1). Classification (GTDB taxonomy): domain Bacteria; phylum Pseudomonadota; class Gammaproteobacteria; order Burkholderiales; family SG8-39; genus SCGC-AG-212-J23. The sequence goes on from VBBY01000022.1 coordinate 15,647, forward strand.
GCCGGCCTGCGTCACGAGGAGGACGTCTTCGCGCCGGTGCTCGACAGCTTCAAGAACCGCTGGGCCTGGCTTGCCATCAACCTGGTCACCGCATTCATCGCCTCGCGTGTGATCGGCGCATTCGAGGAGTCGATCGCGCGGCTGGTGGCTCTCGCGGCGCTGATGCCGATCGTCGCCGGCATCGGCGGCAATTCCGGCAACCAGACGATCACCATGATCGTGCGCGCGCTGGCGCTGGGCCAGATCCAGGGCACCTACTGGGCGAAGCTGCTCGCCAAGGAGATGGGCGTCGCGCTGCTGAATGGCGTGGTATGGGGAACACTGCTCGGCGCGATCGCCTACGCGTTCTACGGCAATGTGGCGCTCGCCGGCGTGATGGCGCTCGCCATGCTTCTCAACCTGGTGCTCGCCGCGACGATGGGAGTGGCGATCCCCTGGGTGCGCGCGCGCTTCGGCAAGGATCCCGCCGTCGGCTCGTCGGTGCTGATTACCGCCTGCACCGACTCCGGCGGGTTTTTTATTTTTCTAGGGCTCGCGACGCTGTTCCTGGTTTGAGGGCGCGCGCGATGCGCCGTTCGTGGCGTTCTCGGTAAGGCAGTGCATGAAAAGCGCGCGCACGCCCCAGTTGCGGGCATGCATGTGCGCGCGAGCGAGCAGCGCGCCGCCGACGCCGCGGCGACGATGGCCGGGGAGCACCGACACGCCGAGCTCGGCGTGCCCACCGCCACGCGCCAGATGCGCCGCGCCGACGAGCTGCAATTCGTCGTCGAGCACGCCGAACACCGCGTCGTTCTCGAAATCGATGCGCTTCACATAGGTCCGCACTGCGAAATCGTTCATGCCGGTACCGAAGCGCAGTCGTCGATCCTCGCTGCCGAGCGCGAGGAAATGGCGCTCGAGCGGGAGCTGCTCCAGCCTTGAGAGCTGCCTGACGTGCATGTCCATGGTCTGCCTTGTTCGACACGGCAGGCTACGCGAAGTTTGCGCCGGTTTTTATGACAGGCGCTCGAAACAGTCGCGCGCCGCGACCAGCGTCGTCTCGATCTCCGGCCTGTCGTGCGCGGCCGACACGAAGCCCGTTTCGTAAGCAGAAGGCGCGAAGTAGACGCCGTGGTCGAGCATGGCGTGGAAGAAACGATTGAAACGCTCGCGGTCGCACTGCATCACCTCGGCGAAGCTGCGCGGCGGCGCATCGCGGAAATAGATGCCGAACATGCTGCCGATGGATTGCGCCGAAAAGATGACGCCTGCCTTACGCGCTTCGGCGGCAAGACCCGTGACGAGCTGCTGAGTGATCGATTCGATCCTGTGTTGAAAACCAGGCTGGCTCACGAGCTTCAGCGTGGCGAGGCCGGCTGCGACCGCCACCGGATTTCCCGACAGCGTCCCGGCCTGGTACACCGGCCCGAGCGGCGCGATCTTCTGCATGATGTCGCGCCGTCCGCCGACGGCGCCCACCGGCAAGCCGCCGCCGATTACCTTGCCGAGCGTGGTGAGGTCGGGCCGGATGCCGTAGCGAGCCTGGGCCCCGCCGAGCGCGACGCGAAAACCGGTCATCACCTCGTCGAAGATCAGCACTGCGCCGCTGCGCGTGCATTGCTCGCGCAGTCCCTCGAGAAATCCCGGCGCTGGCAGAACGAGGTTCATATTGCCGGCCACGGGTTCGACGATCACCGCCGCGATCTGGCCAGCCTTCTCTTGAAACAGGGCTTTCAGGCCGGAGCTATCGTTGTAGTCCATCACCATCGTATGGGCGGCCGTCTCGGCCGGCACGCCGGCCGAGCTCGGATGGCCGTAGGTGAGGGCGCCGGACCCGGCCTTGACCAGCAGCGCATCTGCGTGGCCGTGATAGCAGCCTTCGAACTTGACGATCACGCTGCGCCCGGTGAAGCCGCGCGCAAGGCGAATCGCAGTCATCGTTGCCTCGGTGCCCGAAGAAACGAGACGCACCTGATCCAGCGAGGGCACGAGCCGGCACAGCATCTCGGCGAGCTCGACTTCGGCTTCAGTCGGCGCGCCGAAGGAAAGCGCGCGCGAAGCAGCTTCCTGGACTGCTTCGACCACGGCGGGGTGCGAGTGGCCGGCCACCATCGGACCCCAGGATCCGACATAGTCGATGTAGCGGCGGCGATCCGCGTCCCACAGGTAGGCGCCCGAGGCGCGCTCGAAGAACAGCGGCACGCCGCCGACGGCACGAAAGGCGCGCACCGGAGAGTTGACGCCGGCCGGGATGACGCGCTGCGCACGCTCGAACAGCGATTCGCTTTTCATGTGAACAGCTTCCCGTATTGGCGGGCGCGCAGACTGATATCGGGCGCCTCGAAAAGATCGGAAATCACCGCAAGCAGGTCAGCGCCGGCGCTGATGAGCCGCGGCGCGTTCTCGAGCGTGATTCCGCCGATCGCAGCCAGCGGCACGCCGAGATGCCTCGCTCTGGTAAACAGGGAATGCGCTGCCTGCACTGCTCCAGGCTTGGTGGGCGACGCGAACACGCTGCCAAAGGCCACGTAATCTACGCCCGCCGCGACGGCGGCTTGGGCAAGCTCCAGGCGGTCGTAGCACGACGCCCCGAGAATCCTGCCCGCCAGCCTGGCGCGCGCGGCGCGCAAATCGCCGTCTTCGCGCCCGAGGTGGGCCCCGTCGGCACTCACCTCCAGCGCGAGCTCGATATCGTCGTTCACGATGACCGGCACGCCGTGGCGTCTGGCAAGGCGCACGACTTCCTTTGCCTCCAAAACGTCGCGCTTCTTCCTGCGGTATTGCACAAGCGCGGCGCCGCCCTCGAGCGCGTCTTGCAGCATCGCGAGCAGCGCGACGCTCTCCGCCGCTTCGGGGGTGATGGCGTACAGGCCTCGCAGCTTCACTTCCTGCCTTCGCCCTCGCGCGCCCAGAAAAAGCGGTCGGGAAGGAGCTGGCCCATGCCGGGACGGAAGCCCCCGGCGAGCGCTTGCCAGGTGTATTCCTGAGCGTCGCGCACCGCTTCCGCGACTTCGAGCCCGTTGGCGAGCGCCGCGGCGATCGCCGAAGCCAGCGTGCAGCCCGAGCCGTGATAGCTGCCCGGAAGACGCTGCCAGCGATCTTCGCGTACCACGGCACCGCCGGCATACAGAGTATTGACGACTTCCACTCCCGCTTCATGGGTACCGGTCACCAGGACGTACTCGCAACCAAGCTGGAGCAGCCGCCGCGCGCATTCGGCGAGCTCGATCTCGTCTTCGTCGTCGCCGCTCGCGGCGAGCTGGCGCGCCTCGAGACTGTTCGGCGTCACCACCGTGCACTGCGGCACGATGAGCTCGCGCAGGGCCCCGATCATCTCGTCGCTGGCGAGCGCGTCGCCGCGCCCCGAGGCGAGCACCGGATCCAGAATCACCGGCACCTCGGGATAATCGGAGATCACGTCGGCGATGCTGTGGATGTTTTCCAGCGACCCGAGCACGCCGAGCTTGAAGGCGGCGACGCGCATGTCCTCGAGCAGGTGCTTCGCCTGGCCTGCGACCCAGTCGGCTTCCACGGCGAGGATGCCTTCCACGCCGCGCGTGTCCTGCATGGTGAGTGCGGTCACGACCGAAAGCGGATGGCATCCCATGCTCGCAAGCGTCAGCAGATCCGCCTGCAGCCCCGCGCCCCCGGTAGGATCGGACGCCGCGAAAGTAAGCACGATCGGAGGCGAATGGGACATGATTTAATATCCGACCCATTTTACTGCCTCGCTTTCAATGACCGAGAACCAAGTCCAATTCAAGACCTGGATGTGCCTCATCTGCGGCTTCGTCTATGACGAGGCGGCGGGGCTGCCCGAGGAGGGCATCGCACCGGGCACGCGTTGGGAGGACTTGCCGATGAACTGGACCTGCCCGGAGTGCGGCGCTAGGAAGGACGACTTCGAGATGGTCGAGATCTGAAAAACTTTCCGTCGAGAGGGGGCTCTAACCCCGATGCGGTAAAATAGGGCGGCGAGCATGTCCTCGATCAATCTGACGCATCACTTCCTGATCGCCATGCCGAACATGGCGGACCCGTACTTCTCGAGGACCCTGACTTACATCTGCGAGCACAACGACCAGGGCGCGCTCGGCCTGGTCGTCAACCGCCCGATCGATATGACGCTGCAGGCGCTGTTCGAGCGCCTTTCGCTCACTTTGCGCGACGGTTATCTTGCCGCAGCGCCGATCTATTTCGGCGGCCCCGTGCAGACCGATCGCGGCTTCGTGCTGCACGAGCCGGCGGGCAACTGGCAGTCGACATTGCGCGTGCGCGACGTGATCGGCCTCACCACGTCCAAGGACATCCTCGAGGCAGTAGGCCGCGGCGAAGGTCCCAAGCGCATGCTGGTCACCCTCGGCTACGCCGGCTGGTCGCCCGGCCAGCTCGAGCACGAGCTGTCGCAGAACGCGTGGCTCACCGTGGAAGCACGCGACGCCATCATCTTCGACACGCCGGCCGAAGAACGCCTGCCGGCGGCGATGGAGCTCCTCGGCCTCGACTACGCGAGGCTGCAGGACGAAGCGGGACATGCCTGAGCGGGCCGCCCGCACCGTCCTTGCCTTCGATTTCGGTCTAAAGCGCATTGGCGTCGCAGTCGGCGAGCCCGAGCTCGCCACCGCGCATCCGCTGCCGGTCATCGCAGGTTTTGCCGAGATAGAAAAGCTCGTTGCCGAATGGCGCCCGGCGCGGCTGGTCGTCGGCCTTCCGGTGCGCGAGCACGGCGTGCATCCGCTTGCCCGGCGCGTTGAAAGATTCGCGCGGCGGCTGGAGGGGAGGTTCAAGCTGCCCGTGGCGCGAGTCGACGAGCGGTTCACCTCGGTGGAGGCGGAAAGTCGTCTTCGCGGCATCAAGCACAAGTCGATCGATTCAGTGGCCGCGCAGCTCATCCTCGAGCAATACTTTCATGAAGCTGCCTGAAGCCGAACAGCTGTGCGCGCAACTGGTCGGCGAGCTCAAGGCGCGGATCGGCCCGCAGACCGCCATGATCGGCCTCTATACGGGCGGCGCCTGGCTCGCGGAGCGGCTGCACGCGATGCTGCGGCTGCCCGAGCCGCTCGGCCTGATGGACATCGCGTTCTACCGCGACGACTATCACGCCCGCGGGCTGCATCACGACCCGAAGCGCACCAAGATTCCGTTCGACATCAACGGCCGGGATCTGCTGCTGGTCGATGACGTGCTTTACACCGGCCGCACGGTGCGCGCTGCGATGAACGAGCTGTTCGACTACGGCCGCCCGGCGAGCATTTCGCTGGTGGTCCTCGCCGACCGCGGCGGCAGGCAGCTGCCGATCTGCGCCCAGCACTGCGGCGCGCGCGTCGAGGTGCCTTCCGGCATGCGCCTGCGTCTGAAGCGCGACGCCGGCGACAGGCTGACCCTCGCCCTCGAGCCCGAGCGTGCAGCGTAACCCGCAACTCAACGCCCACGGCGAGCTGCAGCACCTGCTGTCCATCGAAGGCCTGCCGCGCGAGGTGCTGGTGCAGATCCTCGACACGGCGGAATCCTTCGTCGGTGTCACCGAGCGCGAGGTGAAGAAAGTACCGTTGCTGCGCGGCAAGAGCGTGTTCAATCTGTTCTTCGAGCCCTCGACGCGCACCCGCACCACCTTCGAGATCGCGGCCAAGCGCCTCTCGGCCGACGTGATCAACCTCAACATCGCGCTTTCTTCGCAGACCAAGGGCGAATCGCTGCTCGACACGGTGGCCAACCTCTCCGCGATGCAGGCCGACATCTTCGTGGTGCGCCACAACTCCTCTGGCGCCCCCTACCTGATCGCGCGCAACGTCAAGCCGCACGAGCATGTTGTGAACGCCGGCGACGGTCGCCATGCCCACCCCACTCAGGGCCTGCTCGATCTCTACACGATCCGGCACTACAAGAAGGAGTTCACGCGGCTCACCGTGGCGATCGTCGGCGACATCCTGCATTCGCGCGTGGCGCGCTCGCTGATCCACGGCCTGACGACGCTCGGCGCGCCGGAAGTGAGGGTCATCGGCCCGCAGACGCTCCTGCCGAGCGGCGTCGAGGCGCTGGGAGTGCGCGTGTTCCACGACATGCGCGCCGGGCTGAAGGACTGCGACGTGATCGTCATGCTGCGGCTGCAGAACGAACGCATGGACGGCACGCTGCTGCCCTCGGCGCAGGAATTCTTCAAGCACTACGGCCTCACCGGTGCGAAGCTCTCGCTGGCGAAGCCCGACGCCATCGTCATGCACCCGGGCCCCATGAACCGCGGCGTCGAGATCGACTCGACGGTCGCCGACGGCCCGCACGCGGTGATCCTGCCGCAGGTGACTTTCGGCATCGCAGTCCGGATGGCGGTGATGAGCATCGTCGCGGGCAATTGATGCGCCTGCATATCAAGGGTGGACGCGTGGTCGATCCGGCGAGCGCACGCGACGCGGTCGGCGACGTCTACGCGGCCGACGGAAAAATCGCGGAGGAGTTTTCAAGAGCCGACCGCGTGATCGACGCGAAGGGACTGGTCGTTGCGCCCGGCTTCATCGATCTTTCGGCGCGGCTGCGGGAGCCGGGCTACGAGTACAAAGCCACGCTGGAGTCCGAGATGGATGCAGCGGTGGCGGGCGGCGTTACCTCTCTTGCCTGCCCGCCGGACACCGATCCGCCGCTCGACGAGCCTGGACTCGTCGACATGCTGCGTCGGCGCGCCAAGGCGCTTTCCCGCGCGCGCGTCTATCCGCTGGGAGCGCTGACGGTAAAGCTGCGGGGCGAGGCGCTCACCGAGATGGCCGAGCTCGGCGAGGCCGGTTGTGTCGCGTTTTCGCAAGGCAACGTGCCGCTGCGCGACACGCAGCTGCTGTGGCGCGCGCTGCAGTATGCGGCCACGTTTGGATACCCGGTATGGCTGCGCGCGGAAGATGCCTGGCTTGCGAAGGACGGCGTGTCGCACGACGGCGAGGTTGCGACGCGACTCGGGCTGGCCGGCATCCCCTCGTTCGCGGAAACCATCGCCCTCGGTACTATTCTGGAGCTGGTCCGCGCCACGCGGGCACGGGTCCATGTATGCCGGCTGTCGACGGCCGGCGCGGTGGAGATGATGCGGCATGCCAAGCAGGAAGGCCTGCCGGTGAGCTGCGACGTCGCGATCCACCACCTGCATCTGTGCGACATGGATCTCGGCTACTTCGATTCGCATTGCCGGCTCGAGCCGCCCCTCAGAAGCCAGCGCGATCGCGACGCGCTCGCGCGCGGTCTGGCCGAGGGCGCTGTCGACTGCCTGTGCTCGGACCATACGCCGGTGGATGAGGACGGCAAGCACCTGCCGTTCGCCGAAGCCGAGCCCGGCGCGACCGGCCTGGAGCTGCTGCTGCCGCTTACGCTGAAGTGGGGCGCAGCACATAAGCTGCCGCTCGCCGTCACGCTAGCGCGCATGACGTCGGACCCGGCGCGGATCCTCGGGGTCGCGACGGGACGCATTGTCACCGGCGCGCCGGCGGATCTTGCAATCTTCGATCCGGGCGCAGCAGTGCGCGTGACGGCCGAGTCGCTGAAGAGCCAGGGCAAGAACACGCCGTTCCTCGGCTACGAGTTTGCGGGCCGGGTGCGTTACACAGTGGTGGCCGGCAACGTGGTGTACGAAGGATGAAGCCGCTTCTCGCCTTTGTCGTTCTCGCTTTGAGCGCATGCGCCGCCGCGCCAATTCCAGGGGAACAACGCCAGCCGGAGGTTCAGCCATCCCGGTCCGGGGGCTATTACAAGGATGACGGCCCCGGCGAGGGGCCGCCGGCGAACCTCGACCAGGTTGCCGACGCCCAGCCGAAGGCCGAGCCGCTGCACCGCTACGCCAATCGGCCGTATCAGGTGTTCGGCAGGGAGTACGTCCCGCTCGCCTTCGTGCAGCCGTACCGCCAGCGCGGCACGGCGAGCTGGTACGGCAAGAAGTTTCACGGGCAGAGAACGGCGAGCGGGGAGCCTTACGACATGTATGCGATGACCGCGGCGCATCCGACGCTGCCGATCCCGAGCTATGCACGCGTCACCCGCGTCGCAACCGGGCGCAGCGTCATCGTGCGCATCAACGATCGCGGGCCGTTTCACCAGGGGCGGATGATCGATCTTTCGTATGCCGCCGCGCTGAAGCTGGGTTTTGCTCACCTCGGCAGCGCGGAGGTGGAGCTGGAAAGCATTGAACCGGGACAGGCTGTAACGCCGACCCAGCAGGCTGCAACGACGACCCCGCCGGCTGCAGCGGCGACTCCGCCGGGCGCAACGACAACCCTGCCGGCTGCAGCGACGACTGAGCAGGCTTTACCAGCGCCAGAGCAGGCCGTGGCCGTTTACGTGCAGGTGGGGGCGTTTTCGTCGCGCGCCAACGCAGAAAACCTTCGCTCGAGGTTGGAAGACGAATTTGGCTGGCTCAAGGATACAGTCCAAGTGCTCGCCATCGGCAACCTGTGGCGGCTGCACCTTGGGCCATACCGCACGCAGGACGACGCGCGCTCGGTGGCGGAGCGCATCGAGAGCCAGCTGAGCATAAAGCCGCTTCTCGTCGTGCGCTAGCCCGGTCTTATAATTCGCCCTTTTTTCATGGTCACTCATGCGAAGCGTCCTCCTTGTCCTGTTTTTTGTAGGCTCCCTTGCGCAGGCCGCCGCGCTGCAGCCGCCTCCCGTCATCGGCCGGTCATGGGTCATCGGCGACCTCTCGAGCGACCAGATCCTCGCTTCGCAAAAGCCCGACGAGCGCATCGAGCCCGCCTCCCTCACCAAGCTGATGACCGCTTATCTCGTGTTCGCGGCGCTGCGCGAGAAGAGAATTTCACCCGAGCAGCAGGTGACGGTCTCGGCGCGCGCCTGGCGCGCGCCGGGCTCGCGCATGTTCGTCGAGCCAAGGCGGCCGGTCGTAGTCGATGAGCTGATCCGGGGCATGGTCGTGCAGTCGGGCAACGACGCCTGCATCGCGCTCGCCGAGGCGACTGCGGGCTCGGAAGAGGTTTTTGCGCAGATGATGAACCGCGAGGCGGCGCGTCTCGGCATGAAGAATACCCACTTCATGAATTCCACCGGCTTGCCCGACGCGCAGCATTACAGCACCGCGCGGGACCTGTACCTGCTCGCCGCGGCGCTGATCCGCGACTTCCCGGCCGAGTACGGCCAGTACTATTCGCAGAAGGAATTCCGCTACAACAGCATCACCCAGCCGAACCGCAACCGGCTGCTGTGGCTTGATCCGACGGTGGACGGTGTCAAGACCGGCCATACCGAGGCGGCGGGCTTCTGCCTGATCGCGTCGTCGCGACGCGGCGGCAGGCGCCTGCTCTCGGTCCTGCTCGGCTCGACGTCGGAAACAACGCGCGCGCAGGAGTCGCAGAAGCTGCTCAATTGGGGCTTCCAGTTCTTCGACAGCGTGAAGCTCTACGCCGGCGGTGACGCCGTGAAATCGCTCCAGGTCTGGAAGGGGGCGGAAAACGCGGTCAAGGCAGGCTTCATGGGCGACCTGATGATCACCGTGCCGAAAGGCGAGGCGGGCAAGCTGAAGGCCGAGCTGCTGTCGCAGCAGCCGCTCGTCGCGCCGGTGGCACAGGGCCAGCGCGTCGGCACGCTGCGCGTCACGCACGATGGCAGGCCGGTCGGCGAATACCCCGTCGTCGCTCTCGAGCCGGTGGCTGTCGCCGGGATTTTCGGGCGGGCCTGGGATACACTCAGGCTGTGGTTCAAGTAGCGAGGCGCACATGGTTTTTCTGAACGGCAGGATTCTCCCGATCGAGGACGCGAAGGTTTCGGTGCTCGACCGGGGGTTCATCTTCGGCGACGGGGTCTACGAACTGGTGCCGGTGTACTCGCGGGTGCCGTTCCGGCTCGAGGAGCATCTGCTCCGCCTCGAGCGCAGCCTTGCGGCAGTGCGCATCCGCAACCCGTACTCGCCGGCGCAATGGCGCGAGTTCATCTACCGCCTGATCGATGCGCAGCCGTTCGACGACCAGGGCGTGTACTTCCAGGTGACGCGCGGCGTGGCCAAGCGCGATCACGCCTTTCCGAAAAACGCGGAGCCGACGGTGTTCATGATGTCCAATCCGCTCGTCAACCCATCTATGGAGCAGGTGGAGAAGGGGGCCTCCGCGGTGAGCGCCCCGGACTATCGTTGGCTGCGCTGCGACATCAAGTCGATTTCGCTCGTTGGCAACGTGCTGCTGCGCCAGCTTTCCGCCGAGGCGGACGGCGCCGAGACGATCCTGTTTCGCGACGGCAAGCTGACCGAGGCCTCGGCTTCGAACGTCTTCATCGTCCGGCGAGGCGTCATCGAGTCGCCGCCGAAGGGAAACCTGATCCTGCCGGGAATCACCTACGACGTGATCGTCGAACTGGCACGCGCGAACGGCATGCCGCTCGAATTCAGGGAGGTCCGTGAGGCGGAGGTGCGCGGCGCCGATGAGCTGTGGGTCACGTCCTCGTCGAAGGAAGTACTGGCGATCGTCATGCTGGACGGCAAGAGGATCGGCGACGGCCAGCCCGGCCCCGTTTTCCGGCGGATGTACCAGCTCTACCAGGAGTTCAAGCTGAAGGTGATGCGCGCGGGCAAACGCGAGGCAGCGTCGGTCTGAAGGGCGGCGACTCATGCCGGTGGTAGCGGATGGCTCAGCGCTCGCTTTTCCTTGCGACTTCCCGATCAAGGTGATGGGACGCAAGGAGCCGCGCTTCGCGCAGACCGTGATGGAGATCGTTCTCAAGCACGCACCGGATTTCGACGCGGCGACGATGGAGATGCGTCCGAGCCGGCAGGGACGCTACCTGAGCCTCACCTGCATAGTGCGCGCAACCTCGCGCGACCAGCTCGACGCCCTGTACCGGGAGTTATGCGATCACCCCTCGGTAGTGATGGTGCTGTGACGCTGGTCGAGGAAATCCTGGTGAAGCAGCTGGGGCGGGTCGAGTATCTGTCGACGCTCGAGGCGATGCGCGTCTTCACCGCGCGCAGAAGCGAGGCCACAGCGGACGAGATCTGGCTGCTCGAACATCCGCCGGTCTACACCCTGGGACAGGGCGCCGAAAGGCCGAGCGTCGATAACGGCATTCCGCTCGTCCAGGCCGATCGCGGCGGCGAGATCACCTACCATGGGCCGGGCCAGGTGGTCCTCTACGCGCTGGTGGACCTGGCGCGGCGCGGCATCAAGGTGAAGCAATTTGTCGCGATGCTCGAAAGCTCGGTGATCGAGCTTCTCGCCGGCCGCGGCGAACGCAAGCCCGGAGCGCCGGGTGTCTACGTTGGCGGCGCCAAGATCGCCGCGCTCGGCATCCGCGTGTCCCGCGGCAGGACTTATCACGGTCTCGCGCTGAACGTCGACATGGACCTCGCGCCGTTTCGAGCGATCGACCCCTGCGGCTGTCCCGGGCTGGCGGTGACGCAGACGCGCGACCTTGGAATCGAGAAATCGACCGATGAGATCGGCGCCGAGCTCGCGGCGAGCCTGACAGGGAAGCTCGAGCATGCGTGAGGCCGGGATCAAGGAGAAAGGCCGCGCCAAGACCGAGCGCATCCCGATCAAGATCGTGCCGCGCGAGCCGCTCGCCAAGCCAGCCTGGATCCGCGTGCGCGCCCCGGCGCCGAATTCGCGCTTTCACGCGATCAAGCACATCCTGCGCGAGCAGAACCTGCACACGGTGTGCGAGGAAGCCTCCTGCCCGAACATCGCTGAGTGCTTCGGCAAGGGCACCGCGACCTTCATGATCCTAGGCGACATTTGCACGCGGCGCTGCCCGTTCTGCGACGTCGCGCACGGGCGGCCGCTTGCGCCCGATGCGGAAGAGCCGCGGCACCTCGCGGAAACGATTTCAAGGCTGAATTTGTCCTATGTCGTGATCACGAGCGTGGATCGCGATGATCTGCGCGACGGCGGCGCGCAGCATTTTGTGGACTGCATCCGTGCCATTCGCAAGGTTTCTCCTAATACCCTGCTGGAAATTCTCGTCCCCGATTTCAGGGGGCGCGCGCAGCTCGCCTTGGAAATCCTCGCCAAGGCGCCGCCGGACGTCATGAATCACAACCTCGAAACGGTGCCGCGGCTGTACCGCCAGGCGCGTCCGGGCGGTGACTATGCGCATTCGCTGGATTTGCTGAGGCAGTTCAAAAGACTGCATCCCGCGCTACCGACGAAATCCGGCCTGATGGTCGGCTTGGGCGAGACCGACGACGAGATCCTCGCGGTGATGCGCGATCTGCGTGCGCACGGCGTCGACATGCTGACGATCGGACAGTACCTGCGGCCCTCGCCGCATCATCTGCCGGTGGAGCGCTACGTTGACCCTGCGGCGTTCGAGGAATACCGAAGACAGGCAGACCTGTCGGGTTTCCAACACGCTGCGATCGGCCCCCTGGTGCGCTCGTCGTACCACGCGGACCAGCAGGCCCGCGGAGCCGGGATCGCCTGACGGACCCGGTACTAGGCGGGTTATTCGCGGGCCGGAGAAGTAGTTAACACGCGAACCCGGGATTTTCTGATTACCCTCTCAATGTCTGCGTCCGGGTCGTTAGCCGGGCAGGGGGTCGGACATGAGGATAAACACCACGCTGGTGATCAACTCGAAGGGCGGGTCGGGAAAAACCACCCTCACGACCAACCTTGCCAGTTACTTTGCCGCAAGGAACATCCCGACCACCATCATGGACTACGACCCGCAGGGGTCCTGCCTGAACTGGCTGCGGCTGCGCCCGGCGCACGCAACGCGGATTCACGGCGCCAATGCCGCGCACCAGAGGGGCGGACGGTTACGCAGCGTGGAAATGCATGTCCCCGCGGAGACCCGGCAGTTGATCATCGACGCGCCGGCCGGCGCGTCGGGGCTGCTGTTGCAGGAGATGCTGGCCAGGGCGCATTGCATCCTCATTCCGGTGGCGCCATCGGTGATCGACATCCACGCCACGGCGAACTTCATCCGCGACCTGCTCCTCGCGGGCAAGATCCGGGCGCGCAATGCCCGGCTGGCAGTGGTCGCCAACCGGGTCCGCAGCTCGATGCCGGTGTATCAGCCGCTCGAGCGGTTTCTCAGCTCGCTCAGCCTCGCGTTCCTCACGCGCCTCGGCGATTCGGACCTCTACGTCAAAGCCGCCGAGACAGGGGTGGGGATCTTCGAGCTGGACGCCTCGATGTCCGCCGCCGAGCGCCAGGCGTTCATGCCGATCGTCGAGTGGGTCGACGGCGAGCAAAAACCCCGGGCCGATGCAAAGGTCATCGAGCTCGCCGCACCTGCCGGACCAAAAGCCGCTGCGGCAGCCGCCGGGTCTAAGGGAACCGCCGCGCCCGTTCGCGCCAGCCCGCGCCCGGCATTCTCATGGATACATAGCTGGGCTAGGCCAGGTCGCTGAGCGCTTTACCCGTTCTCGCTTTATTCGCCGCGGCGGTCATGCTGTGGACATCCTCCGCGCTCGGCCAACTGGAACGGATCACGCGACAGGAAGCGGTTTCCGGCCTCAGGACCGCTCTCGAGAAGGGCTCCCACGCCGCCGTGGCGCAGCTCGGTCGCACCGACGGCTTCTTCGGCAATCCGCAGGTGAAGATCCCGCTGCCTGATTCTCTGACCCGCACCGAGAAGATGCTGCGCAGAGTCGGCATGGGCAGGTACGCCGACGAGCTGGTCCTCACCATGAACCGCGCCGCGGAAGCGGCGGTGCCCGAGGCGCGGCAGCTCCTCGTCGATTCGATCAGGAAGATGACGATTCGCGATGCCAAGGGCATCCTGGCCGGCGGCGACACCGCCGGAACCGCGTATTTCCGCCGCACCACGCGCGACCCGCTGCACGGCCGCTTCCTGCCGGTCGTGAAGCGGGCGACGGCGAAGGTAAACCTCGCCCGCAAGTACAACGAATACGCCGAGAAAGGCGTCGCGCTCGGCCTGGTGGGGAAGCAGGACGCCGACCTCGACGAGTACGTGACGCAGAAGGCGCTCGACGGCCTTTACTTCATGGTCGCCGAGGAAGAGAAGAAAATCCGCAAGGATCCGGTGCGGGCCGGCAGCGACATCATCAAGAAGGTTTTCGGCGCTCTGCTCTAGTGCGCTTGATCCCAGTTGTCGCCGACGCCGACGTCGACCAGCAGCGGAACATCGAGCTTCGCCACGGATTGCATCAGCTCCCGCAGTCTGGCTTTCACCTCTTCCAGCTCGTTCTCCGGCACTTCCAGCACCAGCTCGTCGTGGACCTGCATGATGAGCTTTGTTTTTGAATTTTTCTCATCCAACCACCCTTGTACGGAAATCATCGCCAGTTTGATGAGATCCGCCGCAGTGCCCTGCATCGGCGCGTTGATCGCGGCGCGCTCGGCCGCCTGGCGGCGCATGGGGCTGCCGCTCTTCATCTCCGGCAGCCAGAGGCGCCGGCCGAACACCGTTTCGACGTAGCCTTGCGTGCGGGCGCGGCTGCGCGTCTGGTCCATGTAGCGCTTTACACCAGGATAGCGGGCGAAATACGACTCGATGTAGGCTTGCGCCGTCGCGCGCTCGATGCCGAGGTTCTGCGCCAGGCCGAAGCTCGACATGCCGTAGATGAGCCCGAAGTTGATCACCTTCGCGGTGCGCCGCTCGTCGTGGGTGACCTGCTCGAGCGGCAGGCCGAATACCTCCGCGGCCGTGGCGCGGTGCACGTCGTCGCCGCGCGCGAACGCGCGCTTCAGGCTCTCGTCGCCGGAGAGGTGCGCCATGATGCGCAGCTCGATCTGCGAATAGTCGGCCGACACGAGCTTCGAGCGCGCCGGCGCGATGAACGCCTCGCGGATGCGGCGCCCGGCCGGCGTGCGGATGGGAATGTTCTGCAGGTTGGGCTCGTTGGAGGCAAGTCGGCCGGTCACCGCGGTGGTCTGCGAGTAGGTGGTGTGGACGCGCCCCGTGCGAGCGTCGACGCTCTTCGGCAGCTTGTCGGTGTACGTCGATTTCAGCTTCGAGAGGGCGCGGTACTCCAGGATGCGCTTGGGCAGGGGGTGCTCCAGCGCGAGCTCGGCGAGCACGTCTTCGTCGGTTGAGGGCTGTCCCGACGGGGTTTTCTTCCTCACCGGCAGCTTCTGCCGCTCGAACAGGATCTCCTGGATCTGCTTGGGCGAGCCGAGGTTGAAAGGCTGTCCCGCGGCCTCGTAGGCCTTCTGCTCGATCGCCAGCATCTCCTTGCCGAGCTCGTGGCTCTGCGCCTCGAGCTTGGCGGCGTCGAGGAGCACGCCGTTGCGCTCCATCCTGAAGAGCACCGGGAGGACGCGCATCTCGATCTCTTCATAGACGAACTGGAGTTTTTTATCCTGTTCTATCTTGGGGTGAAGGATCTCGTGGAGCGCGAGCGTGCAATCGGCGTCTTCCGCAGCGTACTCGGTGGCGCGGCCGATCTCGACCGCGGAAAATTCGATGCGCGTCGCGCCCTTGCCGGTGACTTCGTCATAGCTGAGGGTCTGCCAGCCGCAATGGCGCAAGGCGAGCGCGCCCAGATCATGACGCTCGTGCACCTCGAGGACGTACGACTCGAGCAGCGTGTCGTGCGCGCAGCCGGCGAGCCCGAGGCCCTGGTTGGCGAGCACATGGCAGTCGAACTTGACGTTCTGGCCGACCTTGCGGAAGCCGGCGCCCTCCAGCCAGGGTTTCAGCAATTCGAGCGCGGTGTCGAAATCGAGCTGTTGCGGCGCCGCGGGGTATTCATGCGCGAGCGGCAGGTAGACCGCCTCGTTGCCGAAAGCGAACG
>VBBY01000072.1 GCA_005881595.1 Betaproteobacteria bacterium
CGCGCTGGCGCGCGAGCGCATCGCCTCGCTCGCCTACAGCGATCCGCTGACCGGCCTGGCGAACCGCACCAGCCTTTCTCCGGCGCTCGAGCAGGCGGTCGAGCGCGCCCGCCGGCGCGGCGCCAAGCTGGCCGGCGTGTTCATGGACCTCGACGGCTTCAAGCAGATCAACGACGCGCACGGCCACGATATCGGCGACGGGCTGCTGGTCGACGTCGGGCGCCGGCTGCGCACGGTCCTGCGCGCGAGCGACTTCGTGGCGCGGCTCGGGGGCGACGAGTTCTTCGTGGTGATCGAGGAAGTGCACGACGTGCCGGCGGTGGACGGCATCGCCCGCAAGCTCCTTTCCGAGCTGCTCGAGCCCTACGAGCTCACCGGCGGCAAGCGCGCGCAGATCACCGCCAGCCTCGGCGTGAGCGTTTTCCCGGACGATGCCGGCGATGCCCAGACCCTCATGAAGCACGCCGACATGGCGATGTACGCGGCGAAACAGGCGGGGAAGAATTCCTACCGGTTCTACCCAGTCGAGCCGGCCGGCGAAGCCACCTACGAGCGCACCAGCCCGCGCGCGGCGTAGCGTTTTCTTCGGCTCGCGATTAGAACCTCGCCTCCATCCAGTGCTGCATGAGATCGAACAGGTTCTTCGTCGCGTTCGAATACTGCCTGGGCGTCGTTTCGCACGCGGTGCATTCGGTGCCGCCGTGCGTTGCCCCCTCGATCACGTAGAAGTCCTTGTCCGGGCTCGCGGCCATGTCGAAATACTGTTCTGCGTCACGGATGAAGTAATGCCCGCCCATGGCCGTAACCAGCAGCGGGATGGTCATCTGCTGAAGGTTGCAGGGGGTCGAGTTGTTGCTAGAGCACCAGGCAATGCCATCCATCGAATCGCTCGAACGTACCGCGCGCACGCTCAGGAACGACTTGACGGTCAGAAACATCGTTGAGCCGAAGCCTTTCTCGTCTCCCGGCGCGAGGCTCGCCACGCGGACGCTCTCCACGGGGAAGCGGTCCTCAACGGTGCCGTCGTTCTTGACGAGCTTGCGCGGCAGCAGCGTGCTGTGGTGGATGCTGAGGTCGATCTGGCTCAGCCGGGCGTTGTCACCGAGAGGCACGATGAAGGGCGCGTCGCCCGATCCACTCGCTTCGATCTCGTCCAGGCGCGCCAAAGCCTGGCTGATGAGGTAGTTCATGCGCTCCGATTGGGCCTTGAAGTAGCGATCCTTGAAGGCATCCGAGTAGCGCGCGAGACCTCCGGGCAGGTAACCGTTCCTCGCGTCAAACGGATCGAGCTGAGGGTTCGTGCTCGGCTGGCGGCTCTGGTTGAGGACCGCCGGGTCGTTCGTCACATTGGCGCTGAGGCTTCGCACCGCGTTGATGCCGTTGCCCGGATGCGCGTCCATGAGAATGACGCCATCGGCGCGCGGCAACCCGGCGAGGGCGCTGCTGCACCTGATGAGCTTGCCAGGCTGCTGGCAGAAGGCCACGCCCTTCTCGGCGACCGCCTGGTAAAAGGTCATCGTCGGCCCGCCGCCGCTGTGGCCGAGCAGGACGACCTTGGTGATCCCCGGCTGGCTGCGCAGGTAGTTCACGCCCTGCTTCACGTCAAGCGCATTGTTTTCCCACGGCGCACACGCCGCTTCGTTGTTGTCACAGCGCGGGTTCATGCCCAGCACGACGAACCCGCGCGCGGGAAGCTCCTTCGTGCTGATGTGCGAGAGGAAATTCGAATTGCGGTGCATGGCGATCACACCGACATGCGGGCTCGGATACTTCGCGGCGTCCGGCCAGTACAGCGCGCCTTTCGCGGCGCCCGAGAACTGCACATACGCCGGCGCCGGCGCCGCGGCGAATGCCGGTGCGCCCAAGGCGAGCGCGCCAGCGATGACAAGCGCCTTTGTGGCTTTGATCATGGGCGGCCGCGGCGCAGGTCGCGGTTCGCGTCCTCGAGGTCGCGGCGCAGCTTCTCGCGCTCCTCGGGCGACATCTGGCGCTGCTTCTCCGCGGGCCGGCCGCCGCGATCGCGGTAGACGCCGCGCATGTCCTCGCGCATGCGCTGGCGCTCCTCGCGGCTCATGTTCTGCGCCTTGAGCTTGCCTTCGTTCCTCTTTCCGGACTGCGCGGCCGCCGTTCCCGCGGCGAGCGAAAGGATCAGCGCAAGGAGGAGGCCTTTCATGGCTGCGGGAATGTTACGCGGGTTCGCTTTCGAAGGCGTGTCGCCGTTGCCGAAATTTGTAACAATGTATTGCCCGATGCCCGAGCTCAAGACCCGGATCCTCGTCGTCGACGACGACCAGCGCCTGCGCGACCTGCTGGTGCGCTACCTCGGCGGCGAGGGCTACGAGGTCAAGGCCGTTCCCGACGCCCCCGGCATGGACAAGCAGCTCGCCCGCGAGCGCTACGACCTGGTGGTGCTCGACCTGATGCTGCCCGGCGAGGACGGCCTCGCCATCTGCCGGCGGCTGCGCGCCCAGAACAGCGCGCCGGCGATCATCATGCTGACCGCGAAGGGCGACGACGTCGATCGCATCGTCGGCCTGGAGATGGGCGCCGACGACTACCTGCCCAAGCCGTTCAATCCGCGGGAGCTGCTGGCCCGCATCAATGCCGTGCTGCGGCGGCGGGCCCCCCTGGGGCCGCCCGGCGCGCCGGCCTCGGGCACCGAGACCCACCGTTTCGGCCGCTTCGAGCTCAGCCTCGCCACGCGCAGCCTGACGCGCGAGGGCAAGGCGCTGCCTCTCACCACCGGCGAATTCTCCGTGCTCAAGGTCCTGGTGCAGCACCCGCGGGAGCCGCTGTCGCGCGACAAGCTGATGGAGCTCGCCCGGGGCCGCGAGTACGAGGTGTTCGACCGCTCGATCGACGTGCAGATCTCGCGGCTGAGGAAGATCGTCGAGGACGATCCGTCGCATCCGAAGCATATCCAGACGGTGTGGGGCTTCGGCTACGTTTTCGTGCCGGACAACGAACCTAAGTGACGCTGTTCGCCCGGTCGTTCCTGCTGATCGCGCTGCTGATCGTCACCGCGGTGCTCGCCTCCTTCCAGATCTACCTGGTCTACGAGCGCGAGCCGCGCTCGCGCGAGCTTGCGCAGCAGACGGTGAGCGTGATCAACCTGACCCGCGCGGCGCTGGTGAGCGCCGACCCGTTCCGCCGCCGCCAGCTGCTGATCGACCTCAACGAGAGCGAGGGCCTGCGCGTCTACCCGGCGACCCTGAGCGAGCGGCTGGCGCCGCTGCCCGGCGATCCTTTGCTTACCCGCGTCGCGCAGCGCGTGCGCGCCGCGCTGGGCGAAAACACGCGCTTCGCCTATGCCCGCGACGGCGAGGAAGGCTTCTGGGTCAGCTTCTTCATCGACAGCGACGAGTTCTGGGCGATGCTGCCGCTTGAGCGCTTCGCGCCGGCGCTCGGTCTGCAGTGGCTCGGCTGGGGGCTGGGGCTGCTCGCCCTGGCGCTCGCCGGCGCCTGGCTCATCGCCTTCGGCATCGCCCGGCCGCTCGCCGGGCTGACGCGCGCCGCCGGGCGCCTCGGCCGCGGCGAGCCTCATCAGCCGGTGCCCGAGGAAGGCGCGCGCGAGCTGCTCGCGCTCGCCGCCGCCTTCAACCGCATGGCGAGCGACCTCGCCGGCATGGAGCGCGAGCGCGCCATGGTGCTTGCCGGCATTTCGCACGATCTGCGCACGCCGCTGTCGCGCCTGCGCCTGATGCTCGAGATGAGCGGCGCGGAGAGCACCGCCTCCGATGCCATGATCACCGACATCGACGAGATCGACGCCGTGATCGGCCAGTTCCTGGATTTCGCGCGCAGCGAGACCGGGGACAAGTCGGACAACGACCTGAACGAGCTGCTCGACGATCTCGCAGGGCACTACGCGCGCCTGGGGAGAAAGGTGTCGTTCAGGCATCAGCCGATGCCGACTTTCGCGTTCGCGCGGATGGCAGTGCGGCGCGCCGTCGCCAACCTGGTCGACAACGCGCTGCGCTATGCCGGCGAGCCGGTCGAGATTCGCACCTCGATTGCGGAGGGGAAGATCTGCATCGAAGTCCTCGACCGCGGCCCGGGCATTCCCGCAGGCGAAGCCGAGCGCCTCAAGCGCCCGTTCACGCGGCTCGATGGCTCGCGCGCCGGCCCCGGCGGCGCCGGGCTGGGGCTCGCCATCGTCGAGCGCGTGGCGCGCGCGCACGCCGGCGCGCTGCAGCTGCTGCCGCGCGATGGCGGGGGGCTTCTCGCCAGGCTGGTGCTCGCCATGGCTACGCGATAGGAAAGCGCTCGAGCGGCTCGTAGCGGCCGGAGATCGAGCGGACCAGCAGGAACTCCTCCACCGGCCACTCGATGCGCGGCAGCCCGGGAAGCTGCCCGGGCTCGCGCGCCTTGCGCACCAGCGTGATGTGCGCGGCGAACGCCCGCCGCTCCAGGATGAATTCCTGCAGGTAGAGCTGCATCTGCAGATTTTCGGCGAGCTTCAGCATTTCAGGCGGCGTGGCGTGCGGTCCCGCCCAGATGATGCCGTTGTGTTTCCAGTAGGCTGCCTGCTGAACGGGAAGCGAGTGCGCCAGCCCGCGTACCCGGCGTGCGCCGGCGATCGCTTTTTCAGGCTCCGCTTCGCCGAGAAAGGCGAGCGTCAGATGGATCTTTTCCTCGGCGGTGGCGCGGCCGCCCGACTCCAGCGCCGCCTGGCGCGCCCAGTCTGCCAAGGCGCGCGCGGCCGCGGGCGGCGGCCAGACGGCGAAGAACAGGCGCATTACTCCTCGGCGAGGTGCTTGCGCATCAATTCGGCGAGCGCGCGCTCGGCTGAATCCGCCGACTTGTGCAGCGCGGCGGCGACCAGCTCCTGCTCGCGCCGCCCGCGGTTCTGCGACAGCTTCCAGCGCGTCTCGAGCCGCGTCACGGCGATCTCGAAGTTGACGATCCCCTCGAGCATGCGGTCTACGTATTCGCGGCGCAGGGCGTCGAACTTCGCCAGCCACTGCGGGTCGAGGGCCGTCACGAGCCGGCGCTGCGATGCGTGCTTCGCGCTTCGATCCTGAATGACCTTGGGCACCCCGTAGGCATGGACCGCCGCGTAGTTCCAGGTCGGCACGCGCTCCTGCTCCTCGTACCACCGCGGCGAGACATAGGCGTGCGGCCCGGAAAACACGACCAGCGCCTCGTCGCCGAAGAAGTCCTGCCATTGCGGGTTGGCCCGCGCCATGTGCATGTCGAGGATCAGCTCGCTTTCCGTCTCCCTGACCTGTACCGGAAGGTGGGAAGCGCGCAGCCCGCGCGTAACCAGAACCGCAAAGCTGTTCGCGCGCAGGAACGCCAGCAGCTCGGCCCGGTCCTCGATGCGGTTGTACGGCGGCGAATACATTCAGTCGATGAGCGCCACGGCCTGCGCCGCGATGCCTTCGCCGCGGCCGATGAAGCCTAGCTCCTCGGTGGTGGTCGCCTTGATGTTGACGGCCGCCGGCGGCACGCCGAGGTCCGCGGCGATGTTGGCGATCATGCGCGGCATGTGCGGCGCCATGCGCGGCTCCTGGGCGATGATCGTGGCGTCGAGGTTGACGATCTTCAGGTCGAGCTCTTTCAGTTTCCTCGCAACGTCGCGCAGCAGCCTGCGGCTGTCAACGCCGGCGTAGCTGGCATCGCTGTCGGGATAATGCCGCCCGATGTCGCCAAGGCCCGCGGCGCCGAGCAGCGCGTCGCAGATCGCGTGCGTAAGCACGTCGGCGTCGGAATGCCCCAGCAAGCCCTTGTGATGCGGGATCTCGACGCCGCCGATGACGAGCTTGCGCCCCTCGGCGAAAGGATGCACATCGAAGCCCTGCCCGATTCTCATCGGCGCCTCGCCAGGATGGCTGCTGCGATCGCCAGATCTTCCGCGTAGGTCACCTTCAGGTTCTCCCGGCTGCCCGCGACCAGGCGCGGCTTGAGCCCCATTTGCTCGATCGCGCCGGCCTCGTCGGTCACCGGGTGTTTCGCTCGCTGGAGCGCCTGCGCGAGCAGCCCGGCGCGAAACATCTGCGGCGTCTGCGCGAGCCAGAGCTGCGCGCGATCCTCGCTGCGATCGATACGCTGTACCCCGGCCTCGTCTTTTGCAACCGCTTTCACGGTTTCCGCCACCGGCAGCGCCAGGATCCCTCCCACCTCGTCGGCTTCGGTTTCCCTGATCAGGCTCTCCAGGTCCTTCTCGGGGAGGCAAGGCCGCGCTGCGTCGTGCACTAGCATCCAGTCGTCGGCGTCGACCGCAGCCATGGCGGCGACCAGGCCGTTGTAGACCGAGTCGCGCCGCGTTGCGCCGCCGCAGTAAAGGGGCTCCAGCTTGCCGGCGAAGGCGCTCCAGTCATGGCGGGAGAATGCCCTGTCTTCCGGCGCGAGCACCACGAAGACGTGCTCGACCGGCGGCACGCAGATCGCGCGCACCGCGTGCCAGAGCATCGGCTTGCCGGCCAGCGCCGCGTACTGCTTGGGCCGCTCGCCGGCGAGGCGCGTGCCGCTACCCGCAGCCGGGATCAAGGCGAACAGAGGCAAGTCAAAGTTCTTGTAAATTCAGGACGATATAATTACACGGTTTGCCCGCCGATGCATCGCGATTCACTTCCCGCGCACAGGCGCTACACCCGGCTGAGCGGCTCTTCGGACGCTCTCGCCCTGTCTCGCCTGGCGAGCTCGGAAAAGCCTCTGGCGGTGATCAGCGCCACCGCGCTCGATGCGCAGCGCCTGGTCGACGAGGTCGCGTGGTTCTCGCCCGAGCTGCGGGTCTGCCTCCTGCCCGACTGGGAGACGCTGCCATATGACCAGTTCTCACCCCATCAGGACCTGGTGTCGGAGCGGCTGGCGACGCTGTACCGCATCCAGCGCGGCGAGTTCGATGTGGCCGTCGTGCCGGCGCCGACCGCGCTGGTGCGGCTTTGCCCGCCCGCCTATATCGCAGCGCACACGTTTTTCCTCAAAACGGGAGAAAAACTTCCGTTAGATTCCCTGAAGGGACAGCTTGTCGTCGCCGGCTACCAGCAGGTCACCCAGGTCGTAGCGCCGGGAGAATTCTGCTTCCGCGGCGGGCTGATCGACCTGTTTCCGGCGGGCAGCGCGCTGCCCTACCGCCTCGACCTGGATGACGAGCTCATCGAGGCGATCAAGACGTTCGACGTCGACACGCAGCGCACGCTCTACGCGGTGAAGGAAATCCGGCTGCTGCCGGCGCGCGAGTTTCCGCTCGACGAGGCAGGCCGCGCGCGCTTCCGCAGCCGCTGGCGCGAGCTGTTCGAAGGCGATCCGTCGAAGAAATCCCTGTACCGGGACGTTTCCAACGGCGTGCCGGCCGCCGGCATCGAGTACTACCTGCCGCTGTTCTTCGAAGCGGCTGCGACGCTGTTCGACTATCTTCCGCAGGGCTGCAGCGTCGCGCTGCACCACGACGTGTCGGGCGCGATCCAGGACTTCTGGCGCGAGGCGAGCTCGCGGTTCAAGCTGCAGGGCGGCGACCCCAACCGGCCGCTGCTGCCGCCGCCGCAACTCTTCGTGCCGGCGGAAGAATTCCACCTGCGGCTGCGCGAGCACCCGCGCATCGATTTTCAAGACAAGGAGGAGGACCAGGACGACGGCCTGGTCGCGCTGCCGCCGCCAGGCGTCGCCGTGGACCGCCGCGCGCAGGATCCGCTTGCCGCGCTCAAGCGCTTCCTCGACACATCGAATCTGCGCGTGATGGTAGCCGCGGAGTCGCCAGGGCGGCGCGAGACGATGGCAGGCTACTTTTCCGAGTACGGCCTGAAGCCCGGCTTGTGCCGGGACTTCCAGGAATTCCAGTCGGGCGACAGGTCTTTTGTGCTTGCTGTGTCTCCCTTGGCAAGCGGCTTCGTGGTGCCCGCCGAAGGCTGGGCGATCGTCACCGAGGCCGAGCTCTACGCGGGCCTGGTCCGCCACCGCGCGCGCAAAGGCGAGACGCGCAGCTCGATCGAGGGGATGCTGCGCGACCTGTCGGAGCTGAAGGTCGGCGACCCGGTGGTGCACGAGCAGCACGGCATCGGCCGCTACCAGGGATTGCTCAATCTCGAGCTGGAGGACGGCCAGGGCGAATTCCTTCTCCTGGAGTACCAGGGCGGCGACAAGCTCTATGTGCCCGTTTCGCAGCTCGGCGTGATCGGCCGCTACAGCGGCGCGCAGCCCGAGGAGGCGCCGCTGCACAAGCTTGGAAGCGACGAATGGGACAAGGCCAAGGCGCGCGCCGCGAAGCAGGTGCGCGACACCGCCGCCGAGCTGCTCGCCCTGTACGCGCGGCGCGCCGCGCGCCACGGCCACGCCTTCGGCATCAAGCAGCGCGACCTCGAGGCCTTCGCCGAGGGCTTCGGCTACGAGGCGACGCCCGACCAGGCGGCGGCGATCGAGGCGGTGATCGCCGACATGACCGCCGGCAAGCCGA
>VBBY01000184.1 GCA_005881595.1 Betaproteobacteria bacterium
TTGAACCCACGACCCCCTGGTTCGTAGGTAATCCGCGAAGCGCAACTAGTTGATGGAACACTATCACGGCGCCGCCCGTTCCGATGCTCTTGCGCCGTTTTGATCCGTTTTGCTCTGTCGAGTCCCCGCAAAAGTCCCCGTAGACTCGATGGACAGGTGTACGCGTGGGAGGTGGTGAACGCGCCGACGAGGGGCATCAAATGTCGGGACGCTTGTCCTTGAAGCCCTTGGTGAAGTGGCCGCGGCCCTCGAGGTCGCCCTGCTCGAAGATCCAGGTGTAGCCGCCCTTGGGGTTGGAGAGGATTTCCCACGCGTTGTCGTCGGCGTCCCAGAAGAGGAAGCTGTACGTGCCGTGGCGCTCGCTCGGCTTGGCGACGTCGTGCAGGCCCCATTTCTCCGCCTGCTCCGTGCAGAGCCTCCACGCCGCGTCGACGTCCGCTTCGGTGTCGACGTCGAGGCCGTTGTGGTAGCAGCGCGGCATCTTCTCCTTGTTCTTGGTGTACACGACCGCATAGACGTGGTGGCCGCCCAGGCGAATCATCAGCGATACTGGGCTCGTGCGCACGACTTCGAGGCCGAGGAACTCCTCGTAGAACCGCCGCGTCGCCTCGAGGTCCTTGGAGCCGAGCGTGCCGTGCGAGAGGAAAGTGGTTTTCAACGCTGCCATGGTCACTCCTGCTTGATGCCGGTTTCCCTGATGAAGTCGCCCCACATCCTGTGATCGGCTCGGTAGCGCTCGGCGAACGATTCGACCGAGCCGCCGATCGGCTCGGCGCCGGCGTCGAAGAACCGCTCGCGCAGCTTTGGCTCGTCGAGCACCTCCTGCATCTTCGCGTTCAGAAGCCGCACGATCGCGGGCGGCGTGCCGCGCGGCGCGAAGATGCCGAACCATGCGCTCATCTCCCAGCGCGGCAGGCCGGCTTCGGCCGAGGTCGGCAGGTCCGGCAGCCCCGCGATGCGCCGCTTTGCGCCGGTGGCGAGCGGGCGCAGCTGGCCGTTCTTGAGGTAGGCGCGCGCCGAGCCGAGCGCCATCGACATCGCCTGCACGCGCCCGGCGAGGAGGTCGGGCATCGCGCCGCCCACGCCCTTGTACGGCACGTGCACCATCTTGAGTCCCGCCGCGCGCGCAAAGAGTTCCATCGACAGGTGCGGCGGGCTGCCGAACCCCGCGGAGCCGTAGTGCAACGGTTTCGGCTGCGCCTTTGCGTAGGCGATGAACTCGGCGATGTCCTTCACCGGCACGGCCGGGGGCACGACCAGGATGTGCGCGGTCTCGGCGACGTTGAATACCGGCGCGAGATCGTTCATCACGTCGAAGGTTAGGCCGTGCTCGAGGAAGGGCTTCACCACCAGGCCGCCGCCGGAAGCGATCATCAGCGTGTACCCGTCGGGGGCCGCGCGCACGAGGAAATCGATCGCCAGGTTGCCGGAGGCGCCCGGCTTGTTGTCGACGAACACCGTCTGCCCGAGCTTCTGCGCGAGAGCTTCAGCCATCAGGCGGCCGAAGAGATCGGTCACCCCGCCGGGCGAGGTATCGATGACCATGCGGACGCTGCGGCTCGGATACGCGTCCTGCGCCATCCCCACCACGGGGCATAGCGCCATCAACAAAGACAGGATGAGCCGCCTCACGCTGGCGATGATATAAGGAGCCTCGACCATGAGCTATCGACTCCTCTCCTATGTTTCGAAGGGGCAGCCGCGCGCCGGGCTGCTGGTGAACGAAGCCGTCTACGACCTCGCTGCTGCGACGCGGAACGCGGCCTGGTCGAGCGTGCTCGCCGTTCTAAACGACTGGCCGAAGGCGAAGGCCGCGCTGGCGAAGGCGGCAAAAGCGACGCGTGCGAAGGGGTTGCCCCTCGCAAAAACAAAGCTGCTCGCGCCCATCCTGTACCCGGGCAACATCTACTGCGCCGGCGCCAACTACAAGGACCATGTCGCCGAGATGGATCGGGCGCAGGGCCGCGAGCCGGGGCCGACGATGAAGGACCGCGGCGAGAAGCCGTGGCACTTCGTCAAGACCTCCAAGAGCTCGGTCGTCGGGCCAGGCGCGAAGGTGAAGCTGCCCGCATTTTCAAAGGCGGTCGACTGGGAAGTCGAGCTCGCCGCGGTGATCGGCAAGCGCGCGAAGGACGTATCGGTGGACAAGGCGCTCGACTGCGTCGCGGGCTACACCATCGCCAACGACCTATCGGCGCGCGATGTGATGCGCCGCGAGGGGAATCCGCCGACCTCGCCGTTCCACTACGACTGGGTTAGCCAGAAGTGCTTCGACGGCGCCTGCCCGCTCGGGCCGTGGATCGTGCCGGCGAGCGAGATCAGGGACCCGCACAACCTCGGCATCAAGCTCTGGATCGGTGACGAGCTGATGCAGGACTCGAATACCGGCCAGATGATCTTCGACACCGCCGAGCAGATCGCGATGCTTTCTTCGCGCGTCACGCTGCAGCCCGGCGACCTCGTCCTCACCGGCACCCCCGCCGGCGTCGGCATGGGCCGCAAGCGCTTCCTGCAGCCCGGCGAGCGCTTGCGCCTGTGGATCGAAGGCATCGGTGAGCTCACGCACTCCATGACCTTCACTGGATCGTGATGTTCGCCGAGCGGATGACGGCGCTCCAGCGCTCGCTTTCCTGCCGCAGCACCTCGGCCATCTCGCGTGGCGTGTTGCCGACCGGGTCGGCCTGCATCTCGGTGAGCAGGCGCCTGAAGTCGGGCTCCTGCACGGCCCGCGCGATTCCGGCTGACAGCTTGTTCGCGATGTCGGCCGGTGTGCCCGGCGGCGCGACGTAGGCCATCCACGT
>VBBY01000185.1 GCA_005881595.1 Betaproteobacteria bacterium
TGCAGGTCCCTGGCAAGAGCGAGCGCGCCTGCCGCGCGCTCGTTTCGTTTCGCGCCCCGGGAAAAGAGCGATCTGAACAGCGCTTTCATGTGCAGGTGGTAGGGACTCGAACCAACGACCCCTACCATGTCAATCGCGCAGTGTGGCGAAGCGGTTGTTCCGCGTCAATTACTTACGCTACTCGGCTCCGCGTCCGAGCGCCCGCAGGCGCCGGGACATGACCGGAGTGGTCCCACTGTTGGCCCACTCCCGAACCACAGCTAGGACCGCGGCGGAAAATGATTCGTAAAGGCTTGGCGCGCACGCGTGCGATATCGGGAAAAGTCGCGCCGGTCGAGCGTAATGACGTCCAGGACACTTAGCCGCTCACCGACCGCCACAAGCGATGCATCCGCGAGGTCCATGGTGTCGTACTTCGCCATGAGCGTTCGCACATACCCGACATCTTGAGGATCGAGGTCCGCAACAGCCAAGTGCTCGTCCTGGATCATGCCGAGGAGCACTCCAGTCCCACGGCGGTTCGATTGCCCCAGCAGGTAGCAAACTTCAGTAATCACGGGCCAAGTCGTAATGAGCAGGCCCGTGAAGGCACGGGAGAACTGCGCAGCCCGCGCGTGATCGGCGTCCCCTACGTGAAGCAGGGAGAAAAGCGGGCCGGTATCAGCGAGGACGTTTCGCGGCGGCGATTCCACGAACCAAGGCCTTCGCCTGCGCCCCAGTGTTTTTTACCTTGAGGGGTCCCTTTACCGCGCCAATATACTTCCGCGCGCGGTCAAACAGACTCTTTGCCTTGCGGGGCTTACGGCTTATTTCGTAGAGGTCTGATAGGTTCATGGCAAGTCATATTTTACTCTGCCGGATCAGCAAGTGCCCTTGCTCTGCTCAATGCTGCCGTGTGGCAATGCGGACGTTCGGCGTCAATAACTTACGCTACTCGGCTCCGCGCCCGAGCGACTGCAGATGCCAGAATATGACTTGAGCGGTCCCACGGCAGCCCACGCTGGTCCTCATTAGCAATATGCGCGCGCTTCGCTATTCGCGCGTGGCAGTCGGCGGGACGTCGGCGTAACATTGCGGGATCAACTGAGGTGTGACTTGGGTTCCGGTGGCCCCTCGCCACGTCTGGTCCGAGCGTCACGGAAAGCCGGTGATGAGCCGGCCTGCACCCGAGGGATAAAAACCCAGAGGCGGAGACGTTGAGCTGATTCTTCGTCTCTGGAGGCAATGTGACGCTGTCTGCCCTCTCTCTCGTTGTACTTGCATCATTCATTCACGCTGCGTGGAACCTGCTCGCCAAGCGGTCTGCGAGTGGTGTGATCTTCGTCTGGCTCTATTCCCTTGCTGACTTTCTGCTGTACGCCCCACTCGTTTTGTACATCGTTGCGGTTTACCCGCCTCATTTAAGTACGTTGGGTTGGACGTTGGTCTTGTCGAGCGGGGTGTTGCATCTGCTTTACGCAATCGCTCTGCAGAAGGGCTACAACGTGGCCGATATATCGGTCGTGTATCCTGTCGCGCGAGGGACAGGGCCTCTCGTCTCGAGCATCGGCGCAATGGCTGTGTTCAACGAAGTCCCAAGTGTGTTTGGCGGTCTTGGCATCGCCCTCATTATTGGGGGCATTGTTTTGATTGCCGGAGGTACGTCGATCTTGCGCTCCAACAATCCGCGTACCGCTCGCGGCGTTTTCTATGGGGTGCTCACAGGGTTGTGCATATCTGCGTACACCATCAATGACGCGTATGCCGTTAAATCCCTTCTCATCTCGCCGATCGTCTTTCAGTATTTGGAGAATTCGACCCGCGTCATAGTTCTGGCACCGGTCGCGCTGAGAAAGGCGGCATTTGCATCGGAGCTGAAAAGGACCTGGCGTCTGGCGCTCGGCGTTGGTTTCCTCGTGCCGATTTCCTACATCCTTGCGCTTTATGCGATGAGACTCGCGCCAGTAAGCTACATCGCGCCCGCCCGCGAACTGTCAATGCTCATTGGCGCGCTTATCGGCGCAAAGCTATTTAGCGAGGGACACGTTACCGAACGCCTAATAGGCTGCCTGTTAATGCTTATTGGAATCGGTGCGTTGACGGCTGCCTGACCGCTCGCTCTGAGAGATTGGTAGGCGCGATTGGACTCGAACCAACGACCCCTACCATGTCAAGGTAGTGCTCTAACCAGCTGAGCTACGCGCCTGGAGCGGAGAATTTTATACTAAGCGGATGGACCTGATCCTGTGGCGCCATGCGGATGCCGAGGCAGGCGGCGACGATCTCGCGCGCCCGCTGACGGCGAAAGGACGCGAGGACGCGACGCGTGTCGCAGAGTGGCTGCTTGCGCGGCTGCCGTCGAAGTTTTCCGTCGTCGCCAGCCCGGCAGTCCGCGCTCAGCAGACCGCGGGCGCGTTGAAGGTAAAAGCCGATAGTTCAAAAATTCTCTCTCCGGGAGCATCCGTCGACGCCATTCTCAAGGCCGCCGGGTGGCCGCGGCAGAGGGGCACCGTAGTGATCGTCGGCCACCAGCCCGATCTCGGTCGTGCGGTCGCGCACCTTGTAGCCGGCGTACGCAGCGAGTGGCACATCGAAAAGGGCGGCTTCTGGTGGCTCTCCGGCGAGGCGCCGGTCGCCGTCAGAGCGGTGCTGTCACCTGACCTGCTGTAAAACCGACACTTTCCTGTCGGAAAGGCCACTCACGAT
>VBBY01000186.1 GCA_005881595.1 Betaproteobacteria bacterium
GAGGCCGGCGCACAACTGAGCGCTTGCCGGTTGGTCAACGTGCCCAACGTGACGATGAAGTGGTCGGGCCTGAAGCGGCCGACCGCGGCGGAAGCCGCGCTGTTGCCAAAGCTGCAGCCGTAGCTCCCGCCGACCAGCGTGTTGGAGAAATCGTTGCTGCATTCGGTGCCCGGCGGGTCCACGGCGGTGAACGTGCTGTCGTACACGCCGTTCACGCCGATGGTGAAATTGCCGACCTCGCTGTAAGTGAATGTCGAGCCGGTCGCGGTGCCGGTCGCGGGATCCGCGGCGCCGAAGGAGCCCGCCACGCTGCCGGTCTGGACCGCGCCAGCGTGCGCCGTGATCTTGGTGTTGTCTATGGCGGGCGTGCCGTTGTAGCCCGCGCTCGCGACCCCTGTGATGCTGAAGCTGCCGCCCGCGCTGGTCACCGGCGCGCCCGTCGTCCCGCTGTTGGTCATGTTCGAAGTCACGCTCGAAAACGCCAGCGGCCGGATCGAGAAATTGTCGCTCGAGCAACCGATGATCACGTCGGGCCCGCCGGCGGGCGGGGAAGTCATGCGCAGGCGCACATCGCGATAGGAGTTGGGCACCGAGAAGCTTATGTTCTTGCGTCCGTTGTCGGCGGCCGCAAAGGTGGTATCAGGTGTGAGCGCCTGAATCAGCGTCCACGTGGAGCGGCAGCCATTGGCATCGAGCGCTGCGGAGTTATCGCTCGCATTGAGCACCTCGATTTTCACCGTTCCGACGAAAGTCGTCGCAACGGCATTGTTCGGTGCATTTTTGGAGATGGTCGCGAGGCTCACCGGTGTGCCGGCGAGCTTCGTCTTGATCACGCCGAGAGTAGCGCCCGCGACGGTGGAGGTCTCAAACGCATTGAAGCTTCCCAGCACACGCCGCAGCGCGAGGATGTGGGCGTTGCCGTAGCCTGTGCTCGACGAGGTAGCGGTCTTGCTGATATTCGAGGCTGGGGCCGCTTGCAGCACCCAGTTCATTTCGAAGGCCTGGCTGCCGCCCTGCGCGTCGGCCGTTTCGTTCATGCCCGCCGGATAGGTCCAGGTACTCGTGGCGCCCACGCCGTACGAGGTGATGATCATGGTGTTGCTATAAGTCGTGTTCACGCTCGGTGTCGCGTGCGCAGTGCCCGATGTGGTGGTTTGGCCGTTCTCTGCGTCGATGGTGGGATCGGCGCCAGAGAACGCCTGGATGCCCCCGGCCGCGCCGGTATGGCCGGCCGAGAACGTCCAGTCGTAGCTCGCCGGCTCGGCTGCGCCGGCGAGCAGCTTGTAGACCGCAAGCGAGTTGGTGGTCCCACTGGCGTTGTCCGTGCGCCGTACCAGCCCCCAGCCCGCAGGCGGGGTGATGGTCACGGTGCTCGGCCCGACGGCGATCGACGCGATCATCACGTCGTCCTGCACCACGCCCGCGGGCTTCGTGATCGTCAGCGTGTTCGACCCGCCGCCTCCCGACGCGGGACGTAGCGCGAGGATATGGGTGAGGCCCCCATATGTGCCCGCGCCGGATGCGGTCGCCGTCTTTGTGCCGGTGGCCCCCGCCGTCGCTTGCAGCACAGTGCTCGTCTCGACCGATGGGCCCAAACTCCTCCCGGTGTGGAAGTCGAGAGTCTCGGTCATCCCTGCGGGCGGGGTCCATGTCAGGTTCCCCTGATAGATCATGTGGGTGGTTACGAGCAGTCTATTGGCCCCCGTTGTAGTCACGCTCGGCGTCGCATGGGTCAAACCGTTCGCGGTGACCTGACCGTTCTCCACGTCGATGGGGGTCGTGGTGTCCACGCCGGAGAACGATTGAATGCCGCCGACCCAGCCGTTAGTCGCGTTGGAGATGGTAAAGGTGTAACTCGAAACGCTGGCATCGCTCGCGTCGGCAGCGCGCCAGTAGACGGCCATCGAGTCATAACCGGTGGTTTTCGAGCTGCTGGTGACACGTCGAACGAGCGTCCAGCCCGCCGGTGGCGTGATGGTGGGCGTGTCCAGGCCGAAGGCGATGGAGGCGATCATCACGTCGCCGGCCACCGTACCGGGCGGCTTCCTGATGCCCGCAGGTCGCACAGCGAAGATATGGTATTGACCGGCATCACCAATTATGCTCGGTGAGGTCGAGGTCGCTGAGGTCTGGCGGTTAGTGACGGCTGGGACCGGACCCGCGGTGGCTTGCGTAAAGTAGGCGATCGACATCGATGTGTCAGCGCCCGCACCGCCTGCCGCAGCCATGGTTCGCCATTGCGGCTGTCCCCCCGGCTGTGACCATCCGCCGCTCTGGAGGGCCCACGTATTGTCGTCCGCCGACATCCACTGCGCGAACACCATGGCGTTATCGGTACTCGTGGTCATGGTGCTCGCTGGGATGGTTACATCGAACGGCGACGCGGGGGCGGCAAAAGTGTTTGTCGGGTCGTCACGAGCGCCGCCGAAGTTACCGTCGAGCGGGGGTTGTGTGCCCACACCTGTCGTATCGGAGCCCCGCAGTACGACCATCCACATTTGGTACGTAACGGCCGTCGACCCAAAGCTAAAGGTCGGATTAGCTGTCCATGTCCCGTTGAATATGGTCCTGAACACCTTCTGGGATGGATTGGTGCCAATCCCGCTAGAGCTCCACCCCCACGTTTGCCCGCCCGACACGGTGTTTGTGATCGAGGTGAAAGAAGCCACGTTGGCGTTGACGAACAGGAGAATCACATCGTTCGCCTGCATGCCGGAGGGCGGGGTGATCGTCGCGCTCGTTGCAGTCGTAATCGCGTCGTCGCTGGCCGGCATCCGGGACTCGCCCACGATCGTGATCGGGGCGCCTCCTGCTGCCGCGGCGCGCA
>VBBY01000130.1 GCA_005881595.1 Betaproteobacteria bacterium
AGCATGGTTCTCGCGGTCGCACCGGCCTGGCGCAGGGGCTGCCAGGACGCGCGTATCGCGTTCGAGTTGCCCGTGGCCTGGATGCCGCCCAGCAGAGGATTGCCGTAAAGCTTTTCGTTGGGCGGAGCATGTTCCAGCCGCACCTGCTTCAGGTCGACCTCCAGCTCCTCGGCGATCAGCATCGGGATGGAGGTGTAGGTGCCCTGGCCCATCTCGACGTAGGGCATGGTCAGGACGATTTGCCCATCGGCTCCGATGCGGATGAAGGCATTGGGCGTGAACGCCGCGCCCGCGGCGCCTTCGGCTGCATGAGCAGCACCGGTGCGGAAGCCGATCAGGAGCCCTCCGCCCAGCGCCGCGCTGGCGCTCAGGAACTGTCGACGTGAAAGATCTACGCTCATGTCAGGTCCCTTTCTTGGCGGCGTGCTTGATTCCCTCGCGGATCCGGACATACGTGCCGCAGCGGCAGATGTTCCCCGACATGGCGGCGTCGATATCGCCATCGGTCGGATTAGGGTTTGCGGCGAGCAAGGCGGTGGCGGACATGATCTGGCCGGACTGGCAGTAGCCGCATTGCGGCACCTCCAGCGCGATCCAGGCCTGCTGGATCCTTCTGCCGGCGGGGGTGGCACCAATGCCCTCGATCGTCGTGATGCGCCTGCCGGCCGCGGCAGAGACCGGCGTGATGCAAGAGCGCACCGGCTTGCCGTCGAGGTGGATGGTGCACGCGCCGCACAAAGCGAGGCCGCAACCGAATTTCGTGCCGGTCATACCGAGCACATCGCGAAGCACCCAGAGCAACGGCGTGTCGTCGTCGACATCGACGCTGCGGGCTTTGCCGTTGATGTTCAGCGTTTGCGCCATCTCTCCCTCCTCAAGCTGCGGCCACTGAAGCTGCCTGTTTCCTGGACCCGGCAGCACTTGTCAGGAGCTGCACCTCCCAAGCGTAAGCCACGCCGCTGGCGCCGCCATGCGCGGCCAGCATTTCGGAGAGCGCCGGCAAGGTCGCTTCGCGGGCCCAGTCGCGCTGCCATTCCGAAGCCACGGCGAGCCAGGTCATCGGCACAATTCCGGCCTGGACCATGCGCCGGACTGCCATGTCGTGGGCCTCGACCGATACGCCGCCCGAGGCATCCGTGACCACGTAGACCTCGTAGCCCTCGCCCTGTGCCTGGATCGCGGGCATGGCGAGGCAGATCTCCGTCCACAGCGCGGCCATGACCACTTTCTTGCGCCGGGTCCTCTTCACGGCTTCGACGACCCGCGGATCTTGCCAGGTGTTGATCCACGTCCGGTTGATCGGCTTCTGCTCGGGAAAGACGTCCTGCAGTCCCTTGATCAGCAATCCGCCCCGTTCCTCCAGGACCGTGGTCAGGATCGTCGGCACGCCAAACACCTTGGCGGCCTTGGCCAAACCAATCACGTTGTTCACGATCATCGTCGGTTCGTGGCTGTGCAGGTTGGCGAACTGGAACGGCTGATGGTCGATGAGGACGAGAACGCTGCTTTCAGGCGTCAGCAATGCGTCGAGGCCGACCTTTGCGGTGGTCATGGCGGTTTCCTTCAGTTGGGTTGGTATGGGAATGCTATACGTTGTTACTGGTTCTCAAGCCGGATAGGCATTCCTCGTCTCAAGTCGCCCTTCCGCGCGAAGCCGCTTGCCGATTTCCCGGATTTTCGCTTCGCCTCGGTTGAGTGCCTCCCTGCTCGTATGCACGGAATAGGTGCCGAGCACCAGGTCGTGGGGATGCTTGACGGCCGAACCGAGGATGAAACCCGCGTCTTCAGGGGCTTCAAATTCGAGGGCGCCA
The DNA here is from genome assembly GCA_005881595.1 of Betaproteobacteria bacterium. Classification (GTDB taxonomy): domain Bacteria; phylum Pseudomonadota; class Gammaproteobacteria; order Burkholderiales; family SG8-39; genus SCGC-AG-212-J23. The sequence goes on from VBBY01000130.1 coordinate 1,812, forward strand.
TTCGACTCTTCGAATACGGCCAGCTCGCCCTTATCCACGATCTCCGGCGTAGCGAGCTTTCCCTGGTGCACGGCGATCCACGCGACCGTGTGATCGCGCGGCGGTTCGTAACGCCATTTCTCGCCTTTCTTCAGCGCGACCTCGAGGTAGTTGATCGTCGACGGTGCGGGGAGCTTGCTCGCCGCCTTGCCGTAGCGGCCGAGGATGACGCGTGCCGGCCCGGACCTCTCGAAGTGTTGAGGGCCGAGATACTGCGCCTCGGCGTCGGCGCTTTCCATGTCGGCTGGAAGCGCGATCCAGAGCTGATAACCCTTGACGCGCACGGCTCCGGTCGCGCCACCGTTGTGCCAGACTCCGCCGCCCGCGCGCATCCATTCGACGCCACCGGGATCGATGACGCCAGTGGTGCCGGAAGTTTCCGCGTAGGAGATCTGTCCCTCGAGAATCACCGTGACCGTCGCGATGCCCGAATGCGGATGAAAGCCGATATCCGGCGAGCGCTGCGGATCGATGTCGACGTAATCCAGGAACACAAACGGCTTGATCATCTGGCCGACGTCCGACGGACTGACGAGCCGCGTGATCGGCCCATGCGAATGTCCGCGGGTACGGTAGGTAATCGCTCTAGGCATTTTCATTGCGCTGGGCCGCCCATGCGAGCTGATCGCGCCGCAGCCAGACGTGCGCAGGCTATCGCTGCGCCACTTATCTTGGTAGCCTATATTTATCGATTTAAACCATCGGCCCGGACGATAGATGCTCGACGGCGTTTCACTCGATCAACTGCGCACCTTCATCGCCGCGGCCGATGCCGGCAGCTTCTCGGCAGGCGCACGCCAATTGCGCAGAGCGCAGTCTGTCGTCAGTCAAACGCTGGCGAATCTCGAGGCCCAGGTCGGCGTCAAATTGTTCGATCGGTCGCGCCGCGCACCGGTCTTGACCAGGGAGGGCGTGGCGCTTCTGGCAGAAGCGCGTGCGGTGGTCGGCGGGATGGATGTGTTCAAGGCCCGCGCGAAGGGCCTGTCGGATGGCCTCGAGCCGGAGCTGTGCGCCGTGGTGGATGTGGTGTTCCCTCTTGAACGGCTCACCACTGCCGTGGCGGCGTTTCAAGAGGAATTCCCGGCCGTGCCGCTCAGGCTCTATGTGGAAGCGTTGGGTGCCGTTTTGCAACCGGTGCTTGATGGGCGCTGCGCCCTCGGGGTGATGGGCTCTCTGCCCACCGCCCCTGCAGAGCTCACGCGCGAGCACCTGCTCAACATCGGATGGGCGTTTGTCGCATCCCCGAAGCATCCGCTGGCGTCAATCAAGGGAGCGATTCCGGCGCGCGTCCTGGCGCAGCACCGGCAGCTCGTCCTCACGGACCGTTCGGAGCTTTCGCAGGGAAAGGAGTTCGGCGTTTTCACCGCGAACACCTGGCGGCTTGCCGACCTTGGCGCGAAGCACGCCTTCCTGCGCGCAGGCCTGGGCTGGGGCGGCATGCCGGTGGAGGCGATCAAACGCGATCTGGCAAATCGATCGCTGGTGAAAATCCGGCTCGAGGATGTCCCCGAGGGCCACCTCGTCATGGCGATGGCGGCGGTGTTCCGCACCGACCGGCCGCCGGGCCCGGCCGGGCGCTGGCTGATCGAGCGCCTCAAGTCAAGGTGACTAACCGCCGATCACCTCGAAGGCAACATCCACGTTGCC
>VBBY01000023.1:0-18651 GCA_005881595.1 Betaproteobacteria bacterium
AGTTGAAGTCACTAACGTGTCTTCGCATGGCTTTTGGCTCCTTATTGGAGGCAAAGAGCGATTTTTGGCCTTCGAATACTTTCCCTGGTTTCGTGACGCGTCTATCAAGGCGTTAACAAACGTCGAATTGCCGAGCCCCCACCACTTATATTGGCCTGAGCTAGATGTGGATATAGCAGTGGAATCCATCGATCATCCAGACAGGTTTCCCCTAGTGAGCAAAGCGCGATCCGACAAGCCACTGCAGCGGACGCGCAAAACCGCGCGCCGCTGAACGCGACGTTTGGTCGCTCTTCTGCAAAATGGCAGCCGACCGATTCGACCATCTGTTCATCGCTCCTGGGTCGTATGACGCGTCGCTTCGGTTCTACCGCGAGACTCTCGGCTGGCGAGTCGTGTATGAGTGGGGCGGCGGCGGAGAACCGCGTGGGACGGCGCTTTCGGGTGGCGAAGTCAGTTTGGTCATCGCGGAGCAGCACGCGACCGTGGATCATTCCTGGTCTCACGGCTTTAACGGCACCCGACCGACGACGCATCTTTTCGTCGACGATCTAGATCGCCGATATCGGCAGTTGGCCGCTTCGGGGGCAGTGGTCGTTGCACCGGAAGAAACGCATTGGGGAACGCGATGGTTCGTCGTTCGCGACCCCGACGGAAACCTAATTGCCTACGAGCAAAAGCTGCAGACCTAACCGATCAGATCTGATGGAGAATGACGTTTCCGACGACGGCCCTTATGAATCAGACTCCAAAGATCGCCTGCCTCCCCAACGGGCCGTATTACCTTCTGAATGACATGACCGCGGCGCCGGTGCCGAACCTGCGCCGCGCCAACGGCGAGCCGTGCGCGACGGTGCGGGGCGTGGCGTTGTGCCGCTGCGGCGGCTCCAGGAACAAGCCGTTCTGCGACGGGACGCACAGCCTGATCGGGTTCAAGGATCAGGGGAGCGCGAACGCGACTCCAAACCGCCGCGAGAGCTACGCCGGGAAGCGCATCACCGTCCACGACAACCGCGGCATCTGCTCCCACGCCGGCTTCTGCACCGACCGCCTGAAGTCGGTATTCCGGATGGGCACGGAGCCCTGGATCGACGCCGACGGCGCGAGCGCCGAAGAAATCATCGAGACGATCAAGAAGTGCCCCTCGGGTGCGCTGAGCTACTCGATCGGCAAGGTCGAGCACCGGGACCAGGAGCGCGAGCCAGCGGTCACGGTGACCAACGACGGCCCGTACGCGATCACCGGCGGGATCGAGCTGATGGGCGTCACCTTCGGCGACGGCGCATCGAAGGAGCATTACACGCTGTGCCGCTGCGGCGCTTCGAAGAACAAACCGTTCTGCGACGGCACGCATTGGCAGATCGGGTTCCGCGACCCGCCGCCGAAATCGCGCATGGAGAAAAAATGACCGTCGCCCGCCACCCACGTCCGCCCGAGCTCGCGGACATGCCGCTTGAGGAGATCGCGCAGAAGTTCGTCGCGCGCTTCCGCGATCGCAAGGCCGACTGGGCGGCGTTCGAGGACGCAAGCATCGAGGGCTACAGGCGCGCGCAGCACCGCTTCATCGGCGCCGGCGGCTCGGGCAAGCACGGCGACGCAGCCGCGATTCCGCCGCGCGGCTTCACGCTCTCCATCATGTACGTCGAGCCCGGGCAGGGGAACGCGGCGCACACGCACGAGGTGGAGGAAGTGTTCTTCGTGCTGCAGGGCATGCTCACCGCCTTCCTCCAGGACGAAAGCGGCAGGCGCATCGACATCAAGCTCGGGCCGTGGGAATGCATCGCCTGCCCGCCCGGCGTGATCCACGGCTATGTGAACGAGAGCCTGGAGCCGGTTTACTTTCAGGTTATGCTCGGCAAGCCGCGGCCGGAGACGATGGGCTACGCCGACGACAAGCTGTACCAGCGGCGCGACGCACATCTCCAGGAGAAGTGATGCGTAGGGTCTTTGCCGCCTTTGCACTGGTTCTGTTCGGGCAAGGCGTATCGGCGCAATCCTTTCCCAGTAAGCCGATCCGGCTGATCGCGCCGTTCGCCGCGGGCGGCGCGCTCGACCTGATCGCGCGCGGCGTCGGGGCGAAGCTCGCCGAGAGCATGGGCCAGCCGGTGGTGGTCGAGAACCGCGCCGGCGCTTCGGGCGCGATCGGCTCGGAGGCGGTGGCGAGATCGGCGCCCGACGGCTACACGCTGCTCCTCGGCGCTACGACTACGCACGGCGTGAATCCCGCGCTGAATCCGAAGCTGTCGTACGACCCGGTCAGGGACTTCACGCCGGTCAGCCTGGTGGCGACGATTCCGCACGCGCTGGTCGTCAATCCCTCGCTGCCGGTCAACTCGGTGCAGGACCTGGTGAAGTACGCAAGATCGGGCCACCCGCTCAACTACGGCTCGGCGGGCAACGGCTCGCCGCACCATCTGGCCGCGGAGCTGTTCAAGTCGATGTCGGGCATCCAGGCGGTGCACGTGCCGTACAAGGGCTCTGGACCTGCCCTCGCGGATCTGATGAGCGGACAGATCCAGTTCATCTCGGTGGAGCTGACGGCCGCCGAGCCTTACATGAAGTCCGGCAAGCTGAAGGCGCTCGCCACCGCCACCGCCGAGCGCGTGCCCGGCATGTCGCTGCCGACGGTGGGCGAATCCGGCTACCCCGGCTTCGAAGTCACCTCCTGGTACGCGATCTTCGGTCCGGCCGGAATGCCGGCGGAAGTCACCGGCAGGCTCAGCGCGGAAATTGCGAAAGCAGTCAACGAGACCGATTTGCGCGACCGTCTGAAAGGCCTCGGCACGACGCCGATCGGCAGCACGCCCGAGGCCCTGGCGGCCCATGTGCGCGCCGAGCTCGAGCGCTGGACGCGGGTGGTCAAGGCGGCCGGGATAAAACCGGAGTAATGAAGCTCCCACGTTTCGAGTACGCGGCGCCGGCGACGCTCGCCGAAGCGATTGCGCTGCTCGCGCAAGGCAATGCCAAGGCGCTCGCGGGCGGGCAGAGCCTCATCCCCACCATGGCTTTTCGTCTGGCTGCTCCCGCTTTGCTGGTCGACTTGCGAAGAATTCAGGGCCTGGGTGAAATCAAGATCACTGCCAAGGCAATTCATATCGGTTCGCGGGTTCGCTGGCGAGATATCGAGCGCGACGCGCGGCTGAAGAGCGCGCATCCGCTGCTGGTCGCGGCGATCGCTCAGGTCGCGCACTACCAGATCCGCAATCGAGGCACGGTGGGGGGTAGCCTCGCGCACGCCGATCCCGCCGCGGAGATGCCGGGAATAGCGGTAACGTGTGACGCCGAAATCCTGGTTGCAGGATCCAGCGGGGAAAGGATCATCCCTGCAGGAGAATTCTTCACCGGACCCCTTTCGACGCTATTGGCCGAGGACGAGCTGATCACCGAAGTTCGACTGCCCGCCTGGCCGGCGAACCGCCGCTGGGGCTTCGAGGAGCTCGCGCGGCGCCGCGGCGATTTCGCCATCGCCGGAGTCGCCGCTTTCTACGATGTGGATGGAGAGGGAAAGGCAAGCAACGCGCACATCGGCGTGATCGGTGCCTGCACGCGGCCGCATCGCATCGCGCAGGCCGAGGCCGCGCTGAACGGCCGCGCAGCGAACGCAGCGGCGATCCAGGGCGCCGCCAGGGCGGCGGAGAAGGCGGTCGAGCCGCCGGGAGATTTGCACGCGAGCTCGGCTTACCGCCGCTCGCTGGTGGGGACGCTGCTGGAACGCGCGCTCGGAGGGGCTCGATGAAGAGAATTTTCCTGTTGTTAGTATTTTTCGCATCGACGGCGGCGGGGCAAACCTATCCCTCCCGCCCGGTGCGCTGGATCGTGCCGTTCCCGCCCGGCGGCGCGACCGACATCCTCGCGCGCATCGTGGCGCAGAAGATGACCGAGTCCTGGGGCGTGGCGGTGGTGGTGGAGAACCGCGCCGGGGCGGCGGGCGCGATCGGCTCGGAGGCGGTAGCGAAGGCCGCGCCCGACGGCTACACGATCCTGATGGGGACCACCTCGACGCACGCCGTGAACCCGGCGATCAATCCGAAGCTGCCCTACGACAACCTCGCAGACTTCACTGCGGTCACGCTGGTCGCGACGTTTCCCAACGTGCTGGTGGCGCACCCGTCGACCGCGTCGTCGCTGCCGGAGCTGATCGCCCGGCTGAAAGCGAACCCCGGCAAGTACAACTTCGGCAGCTCGGGCGCCGGCAGCTCGACCCATCTCACCGGCGAGCTGTTCAAGCTGATGACGCAGACCGACATCAACCACATCCCGTACAAGGGCACCGGGCCGCTGCTCAACGACCTGATGGCCGGGCACGTCTCGTTCGCGTTCGACCAGATCACCGCGGTGATGTCGGCGGTGCAGGCGGGCAAGATGCGCGCGCTTGGTGTTGCGAGCCTCGAGCGCAATCCGGCGCTGCCCGACGTGCCGGCGATCGCCGAGGTGCTGCCGGGTTTCGAAGCCACGGCCTGGGTCGGGATTTTTTCCCCGGCCCGAACCCCGGGTGAGATCACCAATCGCATTCAGTCCGAAACCCGCAGAATCCTTCAACTGCCTGAAATCGCGCAGCGCATGCGCGAGCTCGGCGCGACGCCGGTCGCCAATGCGCCCGCCGAGTTCAGCGCTTTCGTACAAAAGGACACCCGGAAATGGCGCGAGCTGGTCCAGGCCGCGAGAATCAAGATCGAGCAGTGAAGTTCGAATTGAACGGAAGCACCATAGAGGTGAACGTTCCGCCGCGTACCACGCTCGCCGACTGCCTGCGCCACCACCTCATGCAGACCGGCACCCATGTAGGCTGCGAGCACGGAGTCTGCGGCGCATGCACGGTGATCGTCGACGGCGAAGCAGTGCGCTCCTGCCTGATGCTCGCCGCGCAGGCGGAGGGCACCAAGGTCACGACGGTAGAAGGCTTGTCCACCGACGATGATTTGACAGCTTTGCAGAAAGCGTTTCGCAAGCACCACGCGCTGCAATGCGGTTTCTGCACGCCGGGCATGCTCACCACCGCGCATGCGCTCCTCAGCGAGGAGCCGGAGGCCGACCGCGAGCGCATCCGCGAGGTTCTCTCGGGGAATATCTGCCGCTGCACCGGCTACGTCGCGATCATCGAAGCCGTTTACGAGGCCCGCTCGGCCTACCGCACATGAGCTTCATCGGCAAACCCGTAGAGCGGATCGAGGACCTGCGCCTGCTGCGCGGGCGAGGCGAATACGTCGACGATTTGCACCGCGATGGCATGCTGCACGCAGCCATTCTTCGCAGCCCGCTTGCACATGGCCTCATTAGGTCCATAAATACCTTAGAGGCGAAGAAATTGCCTGGCGTTCACGCGGTCTTCACTGCCGCGGATGTCGGAGCCGTAGTACCGACGATCCCATTGCGCCTGGCGCCGCTGCCCGAGCTGGTCCCCTTCGAGCAGCCGGTGATCGCGGACAGGAAAGTGCGCTACGTCGGCGAGCCGGTCGCGCTGGTCGTCGCCGAGAGCCTCGCGCAGGCCGAGGACGCGCTCGAGGCGATCGAGCTCGACATCGAGCCGCTGCCCGCCGCCGCGGACCGCCACGGCGGCGAGCTCGCGATCGTCTACACGGCGACGAAAGGCGACGCGCTTTCGATCAAGGCGCCTTACGTGCGCAAGGAGCGCTTCGCCGTGCAGCGCCATACCGCGGTTTGCCTGGAGCCGCGCGGCCTGCTCGCGGACTGGGACGGGGCGAAGACCAAGATGACCGTCGCGGGCGCGGCCAAGGTGCCTTTCTCGACGCGCCGGATGCTGGCGAAGAACATGGACCTGCCCGAGGACTGCATCGACATGATCGAGCAGGACGTCGGCGGCGGCTTCGGCGTGCGCGGCGAGTTCTACCCCGAGGACTTCCTGATCCCCTTTGCCGCGCGCAAGCTCGGCCGACCGGTGAAATGGACCGAGGACCGGCGCGAGAACCTGCTCGCCTCCAACCACTCGCGCGAGATGGACTGCGAGATCGAGATCGCCTGCCATGCCGACGGCACCCTCCTCGCGCTGCGCGGCCGCGCCTGGGTCGATATGGGCGCCTACTTCCGCGCCAACGGCTCGATCCCGCCGCGCAACGTCGCGCAGTTCCTCTCGGGCCCGTACCGCGTCCCCAACATCCACATGGAGGCCCACGCGGTCCTCACCAACAAGACGCCGGTGGGCACTTACCGCGGCCCCGGGCGCTTCGAGGCCGACTTCTTCCGCGAGCGCCTGTTCGACATGGCGGCGAAGGACCTCGGCATCGACCCGGTCGAGTTCCGCCGGCGCAACCTGCCCAAGCCCGCAGAGATGCCCTATCCCCTCGCCACCGTGAGTCCGCCGGAAAAGAAGGAGGAGCTCGACAGCGGGAATTATCAAGCCGCGCTGGACAGATGCTTATTGGAATTCGGTTGGGGTGAAAAGCAAAAACTGCAGGGAAAACTCGTCGCGGGCCGCTACCACGGCGTCGCCGTCGGTTGCTTCATCGAGGGCGGCGCAGCGGGCCCGCGGGAGAATGCTCGCATGGTCGTCCATGAAGATGGTTTTATTTCAGTGTATGTAGGTTCGGCGAGCGTCGGGCAAGGACTGGAAACCGTGTGCGCTCAGATCGCCGCGGATGCCTTGCAGCTTCCGATCGAGAAGATCCGCGTGTTCCACGGCTCGACGCCTTATCTCAAGGAAGGCTTCGGTGCGTTCCATTCGCGTTCCGTTGTGATGGGCGGATCGGCGATCCTCGACGCGGCAAAAAATTTAAAGGAGAAAGGCGGCCGTTCCGCGGAAGGGACCTTCGCGAACCACCACCACACGTACGCCTACGGCGCTGCAGCCGCTCATGTTGCAGTCGATGCAAGAACGGGTGAGGTCAAACTCATTGACTATCTGATGGTCGAGGACATCGGCCGCGTTATCAACCCGCTCACCGCCAACGGCCAGGCGCTCGGCGCGGTGGTGCAGGGCCTGGGCGGCGTGTTCCTCGAGCACCTGCAGTACGACGAGAACGGCCAGTTCCTCACCGGGTCGCTCGCCGATTACCTGCTGCCGCTGGCGAGCGACTTTCCGAACATCCGCGCCATCATCACCGGCGACTCGCCCTCGCCGCACAACCCGCTCGGCGCGAAAGGCGGCGGCGAAGGCGGCATCGTGCCGGTGGGCGGGGTCGTGGCGAACGCGGTGGCAGCGGCGCTCGCGCCGCTCGGCGCCGTGCCGCGCGCGCTGCCGCTCTCACCGCCGAAGATCTGGGAATTGCTGCAAGGCAAGCGTCTGAAATCGGGCTAGGAGTTCAGCCCTGCCATCACCCGCAGGTGCTGCACCACGCTGCGGCCGAGCGCCCCGAGCGCGTAGCCGCCCTCCAGCATCGAGACCATCTTGCCGCCGGCGTGGCGCTCGGCCACTTCCTTTACCTGCTCGGTCACCCAGGCGTAGTCGGCGTCGCTGAAGCGCAGCATCGCCATCTCGTCCTCGGCGTGCGCGTCGAAACCGGCGGAAAACAGGATTAGCTCGGGCCGGAACTCGTTCAGGGCCGGAATCCAGGCTTCCCGCACCGCGTCGCGGAACTGCCTCGAGCCCGCGCCGGCGGCGAGCGGGATGTTGACCATGTTCGGCGCCGGGCTCTCGGTGCCGCTGTACGGATAGAACGGGTGCTGGAAGGTCGAGACCATCAGCACGTGCTCGTCGTCCTCGAAGATGTCCTCGGTGCCGTTGCCGTGATGCACGTCGAAGTCGACGATCGCCACCCGCTGCAGGCCGTGCGCCCGGACTGCGTGCCTCGCGGCGATCGCGACGTTGTTGAAGATGCAGAATCCCATCGGCCGCGCGCGGCAGGCGTGATGCCCGGGGGGCCGCACGCTGCAGAAAGCGGAAGCGGCCTTTTTCTGCAGAACCAGATCCGTGGCGAGGACCGCGGCGCCCGCCGCGCGCAGCGCCGCCTGCAGGCTCCAGCGGTTCATCGCCGTGTCCGGGTCGAGGTGGATCGTTCCCTCGCGCGGCGCGACCTCGCGGATCGCCTTCACGTATTCGATGGGATGCACGCGCGCGAGCTGCTCGTCGGTCGCGAGCGGCGCATCGTAGCGCTCCAGGTGCTGGCCGATGCCGGAGGCGATCAGCTGGTCCTCGATCGCCGCGAGCCGCGCCGGGCGCTCCGGGTGACTGGCGCCCATCTCATGCTTGAGACAATCGGCGTGTGTGACAAATGCCGCGCGCATGGCGATTCATCATATCTCATCGCGTGTACACTCAGCGCATGCTCCTGAAGGCCGAGTTCCAGCCGCAAAGCGCTGCCCGGGCGCCGATCGATCGCGCGATCGAGGCGGCCGGCCAGATCATTCTCGGCAAGGAAACACAGGTCAGGCTGGCGCTGGCCTGCCTGCTCGCGCGCGGCCACCTGCTGATCGAGGACCTGCCGGGGGTCGGCAAGACCACGCTGGCGCACGTGCTCGCGAGATCGCTCGGCCTGCAGTTCCAGCGCATCCAGTTCACCAGCGACATGCTGCCCGCCGACATCCTCGGCGTGTCGATCTACGAGCGCGACAGCGGCGGCTTCAAGTTCCACCCCGGCCCGATCTTCGCGCAGGTGATCCTCGCCGACGAAGTCAACCGCGCCACGCCGAAGACGCAGTCGGCGCTGCTCGAGGCGATGGAAGAGCACCAGGTCACCGCCGAGGGCGAGACGCGCAAGCTGCCCGAGCCGTTCTACGTCATCGCCACGCAGAATCCCTCCGAGCAGGTCGGCACCTTCCCGCTGCCCGAGTCGCAGCTCGACCGCTTCATGATGCGCATCGAGCTCGGCTATCCCGACCGCGACGCCGAGCGCGCGCTGCTCTCGGGAACCGACCGCCGCGACCTGCTCGCGACGCTCGACCCGTGCATGTCGCCCGCCGAGCTGAGGGAGCTGCAGTCCAGCGTGCAGCGCATCCACGTCGCGCCCGCGCTGCTCGACTACGTGCAGGCGATCGTCGAGTACACGCGGCGCTCGCCGCATTACGTCGCCGGCCTGTCGCCGCGCGCCGCGCTCGCGCTGGTGCATTCGGCGCGCGCCTGGGCGCTGCTCGAGGGCCGCGACAAGGTGATTCCCGAGGACGTCCAGGCGATCCTCGCCGGCGTCGCCGCTCACCGCCTGCGCCCCGCGCACGACTCCGCGCGCCGCATCGACGTCGGCGCCCAGCTCCTGTCTGCCGTCCCGATCCCGTAACAGCGGGATCGGCTAGTTCGGGGGCAGCAGATAGCTCCAGGTTTCAGAGAGGGTCCGGTTTCCGCTGCGCAGGAAACCGCGTAGTTCCACCGCCTTGCCCTCGTCGAGGCGGCGCACGCGCAACGCCATGCGCCAGCCGCCAGTCACGTCGTGCCGGTAAATCTCGCGCTCGATGATCTGGGCGTTCGAATCCGCGCTCACCACCGCCTCCACCTTGGCATCGCGGCCGAGCTTGCGCAGCGCGGGGCCGGCGAAGTCGACGAATAGGGCGATCGAGGTGTCGCCCTTGCGCAGGAGGCCATGGCCGCGGCGCGTCTGCACCACCCAGGCATGCGGCGGGCGCGCGTCGCTGTCCTTCTGCCAGCGCATGCGGTACTCGAAGTCGTAGGGCTCCCTGGGCGCCGGCAGGTTTTCCGGCACCCAGTAGGCGACGATGTTATCGCTGGTCTCGTCCGGCGCCGGGGACTGCACCAGCTCCACCCGCCCGGCGCCCCACTTGCCCTTCGGCTCGATCCACGCGCTCGGCCGCAGCTCGTAGCGCGCTTCCAGGTCCTCGTAATGGCCGAAGTCGCGGTCGCGCTGCATCAGGCCGAAGCCCCGCGGGCTGGTGGTGGGGAAGGCGCTAAACAGCGGCCGCCGCGGGTTGACGAGGGGCCGCCACAGCCACTCGCCGCCGCCGGCCTGCAGCGCGAGACCGTCGGAATCGTGCACCTCGGGGCGATAGTCTTCACGCTGCGCGCGCTGGTTCTCGCCGAAGGAGAACATGCTGGTGAGCGGCGCGATGCCGAGCTTGCCGACCTTCTCGCGCAGGTAGAGCCGGGCTTTCACCTCGAGCACCGTCTCCTCGCCCGGCTGCAGGACGAAGCGGTAGGCGCCGCTCGCGCGCCGGGAGTCGAGCAGCGCGTAAATGGTCAGCTCCTCGGCGCCCGCCGCCGGCCTTTCGATCCAGAACTCGGTAAAGCGCGGGAACTCCTCGCCGGCCGGCGAAACGGGGTCGATGGCCAGGCCGCGCGCCGACAGGCCGTAGAGCTGCGACTTGCCCAGGGCGCGCAAATAGCTCGCGCCGAGGAACACCAGCACCTCGTCCTTGAAGCGCGGCGTGTTGAGCGAGTAATGCACGCGAAAGCCGGCGAAGCCGAGCTCGCGCAGCTTCGCCGGATCGATCTTGTTCGAGCCGTATTCGAACGACTCGGGATCGAACTTGATCTCGCGCACCTTGTCGTCGACGATCTCGCTGATCTTCACCGGCTGGTCGTAGAGCCAGCCCGGGTGGAAGAAGGCCACCTCGAACGGCAGCCTGGCGCGGTTCCACAGGAAGCGGTTGCGGCGGAAGCGGATATCGCGGTACTGGTCGTAGCTGATGCCCTGCAGCTCGCGCGGAAGCGCGCTGCTCGCGCGGCTGAAGGGCGCGGCGGCGAGCTCTTTCGCCCGCGCGTCGACGTCGTCGAAGCCGAAGGCGCGCGCCTCGCTCGCCGCGAGAAATGGCAGCGATAAAAAGATTAAACGAGCAAAGCTACAGTAGCCGCGGTCAGGCATGTTGCAAGGGTCCCTGCGATGATGGATTTGATGCCGAGCGCGACGACCTCGCCGCGGCGCTCCGGGCACATCGTGCCCAGGCCGCCGATCATGATGCCGAGGCTGCCGAAGTTGGCGAAACCGCACAGCGCATACGTCAGCAGCAGCCGGCTGCGCTCGGACAGCGCGGTGCTTTTCGCCAAATCGATGTACGCGACCAGTTCGTTGATGATTGTTTTGGTTCCCAGCAAGGCGCCTGCGGCCGGCGCATCATGCCATGAAATCCCGGCCAGCCAGGCGAGCGGCGCGAGCGCCCAGCCGAGAATCCCCTGCAGAGTATAAGGGGCGATGACGAAATTCACGAGCGAGACCAGCGCCACGAACACCACCAGCATGGCGACGATGTTGAGCAGCAGCTGCGCGCCTTCCAGCGTCCCGCGCGTGACCGCGTCCATGCTGCCGGTCGCCTCCGACTTGAGCTCGAGCCGAGCGCCGGTCGCTGCGCCCTGCGGCGGCACCATCACGAACGCCACCACCAGCGCCGCCGGCGCCGACAGGATCGAGGCGATCAGCAGATGCGCCACCGCGTCGGGCAGCGTCGGCCGGAGGATGCTGCCGTAGAGGAACAGCACCGTGCCGGCGATCGACGCCATGCCGCCGACCATGATGGCGAACAGCTCGCCGCGCGATACGGCCCCCAGGTAAGGGCGCACGAGGAGCGGCGCCTCGACCATGCCGACGAAGACATTCGCCGCCGTGGACAGCCCGACCACGCCGCCGACGCGCATCGAGCGCTCGAGCAGCCAGGAGATGCCGCGCACCACCGCCGGCAGCACGCCCCAGTAGAACAGCAGCGCCGAGAGCGCGCTGATGAGGAGCACGATCGGCAGCGCGCGGAAGGCGAGCACGAAGTTCGATGCAGCGTCGCTGACCGCGAAAGGGGCCGGCCCGCCGCCGAGATAGCCGAACACCAGGCTGGTGCCGGCCTGCGTGGCGCGCTCGAGAACCAGCAGGCCGTCGTTGATTTTCAGGAACGCAGTTTTCGCCGGGGAAAACCTGAGAAAGATAATCCCCAGTAAAATCTGCAGTGCCAGCCCCGCGGCGATCGCCCGCCAGGGCACGGCGCGGCGGTTCTCGCTCAGCAGCCAGGCGAGCGCGACGAGCCCGACGATTCCCACCAGGGCATGGAGCAAATCAGGCATGGCCGCAGTCTAATGAAGACCATGAGCGGCCGCGAATTCGAGGTGACATGCATCTGCGCCGAGTGGTGCGATCTGTGCACACAATACCGGCCGGGGTTTTTCGAGCTGGCCGGGCGCTTTCCACAGGCCCGCTTCGCCTGGCTCGATACCGAGGACGACGCCGACCAGGTGGGCGACCTGGAGATCGAGAACTTCCCGACCATCCTGGTCAGGCGCGGCGCGCAGACGCTTTTCTGCGGCCCGCAGCCGCCTTCCCACGACCTCCTGAGGCGCCTGCTGGAGGAGCTGCTCAGGGAAAGATAGCCGCGATGCTGCGCTGGATCGCTTGCGCTGCCGCCCTCGGGTCGGCGGCCGAGCGGATCGGCCGCCCGACGACGATGTAGTCGGCGCCGTTCGCGAACGCCTGCGCTGCGTCCACGGTGCGCTTCTGGTCGTCCTCATTTTTCACCGGGCGGATGCCCGGTGTGACGACCAGCAGCCTGTCCTGGAATTCGGCTTTCAGCTTCTGCGCTTCGAGCCCGGAAGAAACTACCCCATCGCAGCCGGCCTGCAGCGCGCGCCGCGCGCGGGACAGCACCAGGCGCTCGAGATCGCAGGAGAAGCCGAGATCGTCCAGGTCGCCGCGGTCGAGGCTGGTCAGCGCGGTGACGGCGAGGATTTTCACTTCGCCCTTTTCCCGGGCCGCCGCCTCCATCATGGCCTGGTTGCCGTGCACGGTGGTGAAGCTCACGCCGCGTCCGCGCAAGCTGGCGACGGCGCGGCGCACCGTCTCCGGCACGTCGAAGAACTTGAGATCGACGAATACCTTGCTGCCGCGCTTCACCAGCCATTCGAGCAGCTCGAAGTAGCCGCCCGCCATGAACAGCTCCAGGCCGAGCTTGTAGAAACGCGCCGCGTCGCCCAGCCGCTCCACCAGCGCCTTGGCCTCGTTCGGTGTAGCGACGTCCAGCGCCACGATCAGCCGCTCGGCGCGCGGGATCTGCATCATGATTTTTCCTTCTGAGAATACTCCCGCAAGGTTAGTGCAAAATCAGTCTCGGGAATGCCGATCGCCCCGGCATCGTAAACGAAGGCGCGGAAGACGTCGGCCACGCGAAGGGTCTCGGGGTCGCGCGCGAGAACCCAGCCGTCCCGCGCAGTGCGCGCCGCCCAGCCGAGCCGCGCGGCGCGCTCCAGCACGTGCTCGCAGCGGTACGGCAGGATCCGCAGGTGACAGTAGATGCGCTTCAGCGACACGACGCGCCCATCCTGGTGGGCGCGCGCGAGGACCGAGAGCGCGCCCAGCGCCTCGGCGAACTCGATCCCGGGAGGGCGCCGGCGCTCGGTGCCGGCGAAGCTGTAGCCGGGCAGCATGGCGGTGATCGTCGCGCCGGCGAGCACCACCAGCCAGGACAGGTACAGCCAGGCGAGGAAGATCGGCGCGGTGGCGAACGCGCCGTAGATCAGCGCGTAGGTGGGAAAGCGCGCGAGGTAGATGGCAAAGCCGCGCTTCGCCAGCTCGAACGCGATCCCGGCAAGGATGCCGCCCGCGAGCGCGTGCTGCAGCTCGATCCGCCGGTACGGCACCACCGCGTACAGCATCGTGAGCGCCGCGCAGGTGAACAGGAAAGGCAGCATCCGCAGCACCGCGTCGGCGACCAGGTTCAGATCGAGCTTGCCGAGCGAGGCGGCGACGGCGAACGAGGTCATCGACAGGCTGGCGCCGATCAGCACCGGGCCGAGCGTGAGCACCGCCCAGTAAGTCAGAACCCGCTGCGCGAGCGCGCGGCGCCGCTCGACGCGGAAGATGCGGTTGAGGGCGTTGTCGATGGTGAGCATCAGCATCACGCCCGTGACGAGAAACGCCGCCAGGCCGATCGCGGTCAGCCGCCCGGCGTTGCGCGAGAACGAGCCGAACAGCTCGGGGATCGCGCTTACGCCGGGGGCATCCGGCAGCACGTTCTCGAGGATGAAGAGCTGCAGCGCGTCGACCGCTTCATCGAACGCCGGGAACGCGGTGGCGACGGCGAGCGCCGCGGTGAGCAGGGGGACCAGCGCGAGCAGCGTAGTGTAAGCGAGGCTGCCCGAGGTCTGCAGGCCGCGCTCCTCGTGGAAGCGGCGCGCGACGGCGTGGAAGAAATCGACCGCGGTGCGCCACCCATTCTTCTCCATTATCCTTTTATCATAGCGCGGTGGCGGACATCCTCGTCCTGTACTACAGCGTCGGCGGCTCGGTACGGCGCATGGCCGAGCTCGTCGCCGAGGGCATCGAGCGCGTCCCCGGCGCCGCGGCGCGCCTGCGCACCGTGCCGCGAGTCTCGGCGAACATTGCCAATGTGAATGCCGCGATCCCGGAATCCGGACCGCCCTACTGCGAGCTCGGCGACCTCGAGGAATGCGCCGGCCTCGCGCTCGGCAGCCCGACGCGCTTCGGCAACATGGCGGCGCCGCTCAAGCACTTCCTCGACGGCACCGGGCTGCTCTGGCAGCGCGGCACGCTGGCCGGCAAGCCGGCTTGCGTGTTTACTTCCACCGCCAGCCTGCACGGCGGACAGGAAACGACGCTCCTGTCGATGATGCTGCCGCTCCTGCACCACGGCATGCTGGTGATCGGCCTGCCCTATACGCAGGCCGAGCTCAACGCGACGCGAGCCGGCGGCACGCCTTACGGCGCGAGCCATTTCGCCGGCCTCGCCGACGACCAGCCGGTGAGCGATGATGAGCGCACGCTGTGCATCGCGCAGGGCAGGCGCCTTGCCGGGATTTCGCTCAAGCTATGCCGCGCGTAGTCTTCACCTCAAACCTGCTGCCGCCGATCTACTGCGTGCGCTTCGCCGACTAGCGCATGTACGAACATCGACGCTCGCCACTGCTGCCGGTTCGCCTCTATTACATAAGGCTGGCGCGGCACGCCGTCCTCGCCGCCGCCGTGGTGCTCGTCTCCCTCGGCGCCGGCATGGCGGGTTATGCGTATTTCGAGAGGCTTGGCTGGATAGACGCGTTTCTTAACTCGGCGATGCTTCTGGGCGGCATGGGCCCGGTGGACGCGCCGAAGACACCGGGCGGCAAGCTGTTCGCGGGCTGCTACGCGCTGTATGCAGGCCTCGTCTTCCTGGTGACCGGCAGCATCCTTCTCGCACCGGTCGTGCACCGGCTGTTTCACCGCTTTCACCTCGAGGAGCTCAACCGGTAAGACTCACAGCATCCTGCGCGCTGATCGCGCTGATCGTCCTGTGCCTCGCCTGGGAGCTATGGCTCGCGCCCCTTCGTCCGGGCGGATCGTTCATGGCGCTGAAGATGCTGCCGCTCGTCCTGGCGGCGCCGGGAATCCTGGGCGGCAGGCGCTACACCTACCAGTGGTCGGGCATGCTGGTGCTCGGCTACTTCGCCGAAGGCGTGACCCGCGCCTGGGCCGAGCGCGGCATCTCCCAATCCCTTGCGCTCGCAGAAATTCTTCTCAGCGCGATTTTTTTCGCCGCGGCGGTGAGCTACGCGCGGCGGACTCGAGCAGGCGCTTAGCCGCGGCATAGCCACGTGCGGCGCGTCACGCACAACCGCGAGCCTGCTCGCGCAACTCCTCGAGCCGCTGGTCGCGGTTCTCGTCCGGCTTGCCGTCGCGCCGCGCGGACTGGATCCTCGTGTACTCCTGCGCCGTGCGCGCGCAGCGGCGGTTGATCTCGGCGGCCGTTCCGGCCGCGGGCGGGACGCTCGGCGCGCTCGTCCCCGTGGGCGGCGTGGCGCGGATTTTCACCGCTCCGCCCTTGCAGCTCGGCGGCAGCGGCTTGTCCGAGTAGTGCGTTACGCCGCGCGAGTCGACGCATTTGTACATCTGCGCGTACGCCGGAGCGCAGGCCAGCAGCAGGACGGTCAGGGCAAGTGTTCTCATAGCTGGTGTTGTGGATTCAATCTCTCGATCTTACTCTCAAGCTTGTTGAGCGCGCTGATGTAGGCTTTCGCCGAAGCTACCACGATGTCGGTATCGGCGCCGACCCCGTTCACGATGCGCCCGCCTTTCGCCAGCCGAACTGTCACCTCGCCCTGCGACTCGGTGCCGGTCGTCACGGCGTTCACCGAGTAGAGCAGCAGGTCGGCGCCGCTCCTGGCGATGCTTTCGATCGCCTTGAAGGTCGCATCGACGGGCCCGTCGCCCTGCGCCTCGGCAGCAACTTCCGCATCAGCCTGAAGAAGGACTACCCTGGCGTGCGGGCGTTCCCCCATGCCGCTCGCCTGGTTCATGGTGACCAGCTTCCAGTGCTCGTCGGAGGACCTGCCGGCCTCCTGGGCGACCAGCGCGAGCAGATCCTCGTCGAAAATGTCGGCCTTCTTGTCGGCGAGATCCTTGAAGCGCTGGAAAGCCTTGTTGTAGGCGTCCTCGCCCTCCAGCTCTACGCCGAGCTCCTTCAGCCGCTGCCTGAAGGCGTTGCGGCCCGAGAGCTTGCCGAGCACGATCTTGTTGGTGCTCCAGCCCACGTCCTCGGCGCGCATGATCTCGTAGGTCTGGCGGGATTTCAGCACGCCGTCCTGGTGGATGCCCGAGGCGTGCGCGAAGGCGTTGGCGCCGACCACCGCCTTGTTCGGCTGCACCACGAAGCCGGTGATCTGCGACACCAGGCGCGAGGTCGGCACGATGTGCGTGGTGTCGATCCCGGAATCCAGCCCGAAGAAATCGCTGCGGGTCTTCACCGCCATCACCACCTCCTCGAGCGAGGTGTTGCCGGCGCGCTCGCCCAGGCCGTTGATGGTGCATTCGATCTGCCGCGCGCCGCCGATCATCACCGCGGCGAGCGAGTTGGCGACCGCCATGCCCAGGTCGTTGTGGCAATGCACGCTCCATACCGCCTTGTCGGAGTTGGGAATTTTCTCCCGGAGGTGTCTGATGAATTCTCCGAATTGCTGCGGCACCGCATAGCCGACGGTGTCTGGAATGTTGATGGTGGTGGCACCCTCCTTGATGACCGACTCCAGCACCCGGCAGAGAAAATCCGGCTCGGAGCGCGAGCCGTCCTCGGGCGAGAACTCGACGTCGGGGCAGGCGTTGCGCGCGTAGCGCACCGCCAGCTTCGCCTGCTCGAGCACCTGCTGCGGCGTCATGCGCAGCTTCTTCTCCATGTGGATCGGGCTGGTGGCGATGAAGGTGTGCACGCGCCAGGCCTTCGCGCCGTGCAGCGCATCGATGCCGCGCTGGACGTCGCGGTCGTTGGCGCGGCACAGGCCGCACACCGTCGAGTCCTTGATCACGCCGGCAATCGCCCGCACGGCCTCGAAGTCGCCGTTGGACGCCGCCGGAAAGCCGGCCTCGATCACGTCGACGCGCATGCGCTCGAGCGCTCGCGCAATGCGCAGCTTCTGGTCCTTGGTCATCGACGCGCCCGGGCTCTGCTCGCCGTCGCGCATGGTGGTGTCGAAGATGATGAGTCGGTTGTTGCTCATGGAATGATCCCTGTCCGCCTCGCTAGGCGGCAATTAGGCACTCGGATTGTGGGCAGGAGTATTTAGCGCGCGGGGCGCAGCAGCAGGCCCGCCAGCGCGAGGAGCGCGGCGGTGAGGAGGGGGCTGAGAAGCTCGGCCTGTTGCATGGCGGGGACTATAGCCCGAAGAGCCGGACGAAAGCAACTTTTCCCGCTTCGGTCGGGGCCCTCAGCAAAGTGCGTCGGACAGCAGCTTCCGTGACTATTGCACTCTTGCCTTTTCCTTCCAAGACAGAAAATCAAGTCTGCCTGCTAGCGGAGCCGTCGGAGAGATCCTTATGAGCGTGTCTGGCTTCACCATCGAACCCGCGGTGCCTGAACAGCGCCTGCTGGGGGAGAGCGCGGCCATGCGCAGCGTGCGGGCGCAGGTCGCCAAGATCAGCTCGACGCCCAGCAACGTCCTCATCACGGGAGAGAGCGGGACAGGCAAGGAGATTGTCGCCCGCGCCATCCACGCGGCCAGCCCGCGACACGCGCACGCATTCGTTCCCATCAACTGCGGGGCGATTCCGGAGGCGCTGCTCGAGAGCCAGCTGTTCGGGCACGTCCGGGGAGCCTTCACGACCGCGGTGCAGGCCAGTCCGGGACTGTTCGCCGCGGCCGATCGCGGCACCATCTACCTGGACGAAATCGGCGACCTGCCGCTCCACATGCAGGTGAAGCTCCTGCGGGTGATCGAAGAGAAAATCGTCTGGGCCGTGGGCAGCACCAGGCCGGTCCTGATCGACGCGCGGATCATCGCCAGCACCAATCGGGATCTGGTGAAGGAGATCGAGGGCGGGCGGTTCCGGGAAGACCTCTTCTACCGCCTGAACGTGGTCCATATCGCCCTGACTCCCCTGCGGGAACGGCGGGAGGACGTCGCGCTCCTGCTGGAGCACTTCGTCCGCGCGCTCAACCTGAAGCTGTCGACGCAGTTTCTGGGCGTCGACCCGGAGGCGCTCAGCGTCCTGATGAACCACCCCTGGAAGGGCAACGTCCGCGAGCTGGAGCACGTGCTCGAAAGCGCGATGATCCTGGGCGAGGGGGATACGATCTCCCTGCCCGATCTCCCGGACTACCTGGTGAGCGCGACCGGAGAATTGGTCGCAAGCGATGTGCTTCGTGACGTGACCCGCCGCTTCGAGCGCCAGCACATCATGGCCGTTCTGGCGCAGACCCAGTTCGACAAGAAGGAGGCGGCCCGCCGGCTGGGAATCAGCCTGGCCTCCCTCTATCGCAAGCTTCTCACCTTGGCGAAACCGCGCTTATAACGTTCTCAGAAACGAGAGCGATAAGAAAATCAATGCGCCTCGTCATTCAACTACAGGCTGTCTACTTTCA
>VBBY01000023.1:18671-43250 GCA_005881595.1 Betaproteobacteria bacterium
CGCCGGATTTCATTGATTAGTCCTGTTGGCACGGGCCTTGCGAAGTCTCCTGCGCAACATCCTACTAAAGGAGACGGTCAATGAATCAACGAATGCGGCAATATGCAGTGAGCCTCGCAGCGATCGGGCTGCTGGCGGGCGCAGCGACAACGAACTCACACGCAAATAGCGTCAGCGGCGAGGCGTTCGGGGTCTCGGTCAATGCGGCGGGTGTCAGGGTGGGGCCGACCCCCCATGTAGTGCTTCCGCCCGACGGCGGCATGGTCAGCGATCGGCTGTTGCGCATCGCTGTGCCCAATGCCGCGGCATCGAGCACCCTGGAGGTCGTCACCACGGGATCGATCTGTGCCGGCAGCGCCACTGCCCAGAGCAGCGCGACGGTGGAGCAGGCGAACCTCCTCAACGGTGTCGTCGCGGCCCGGCTCGTGGTCGCGATGTCGACCAGCACTGCCGACGGCTCCACGGCGACGAGCACGGCCGAGGGTTCGACCATCCTCGGCCTTTCCATAAATGGCAGCGGACCAGTGGACGTGACGCCCCCGCCGAACACGCAGATCGCCATTCCCTTCGGGACCGTGACCCTCAATGAGCAGATCAGGAGCGGCGACGGCGTGCATACGAGCGCCCTCACGGTGAACATGATCCACGTCATGCTCAACGACCCGATGACGGGGGCGATCACGGCGGACATCGTCGTTTCCTCGGCCCACAGCGACGTGAACTTCGTCCCGGCCCCCAAGGCGGGCAACGCGTTCATGACCGGTGGCGGCAAGCTGGGGACCGGCCGCGATATCGCCACCTTCGGGTTCAATGCGGGCTCGCGGGGGAGCAGTGGGCTCCACGGCCAGCTCCAATACACTGACCACGCCCAAAGCTTAAACGTGCACAGCCTGTCGATCGACTCGTTCGAGCTGATCACCGGGACCACCTGCGTGACCTTCTCCGGCAGCGCGCGCGTGAATAACGCTGACGGGTACAGCTTCACGGTGAACCAGGCGTGCGACAACGGCGAGCCGGGAGTCGGGCACGATACCTTCGACATCTCCGTCTCGGGACCCGGAGTCTCGTATTCGCGGCACGGAACCTTGACGGGCGGAAACCTGCAGCTTCATCCCGAATAGTCGGTGGAACCGGCAATCGGACGGGGGGCGGCGGCCTTCGCCGCCCCTCGGCAGCGTCTGGGATCAGAACACCGCCTGAGCCGCGTCGCCTATGTGGTCAATGTCTTCCCCAAGCTCTCGGAGACCTTCATCGCATGGGAGCTCGCGGAGCTGCAACGGCGCGGCGTCGAGGTGCGCATTCTTTCGTTACGCCAACCTACCGAACAGTTGCGCCAGGAGATCGTTACGGAGGCCAGCCTGGGAGAGCGCGTGGTCTATGACCCGAGGGAGTTTCGGGCCGCCCTGCGGGAGTTCCAGCCGGAACTGCTGCACGCCCACTTCGCGACCGAACCTGCTGCTGCCGCCCGGGAACTGGCTGCTGAACTTCAAGTGCCATTCACATTCACGGCCCATGGCTATGACATCTATCGGAAGCCACCTGCGGACTTCGCCCATCGGGCAGGTGCGGCGAGTGCCGTCATCACGGTTTCAGAGGCGAACGCACGCTACATCGCCAAGACCTTCGGCGTGCCAGCCGCCCACATCCATGTGATCCCGTGTGGGGTGGACGGGGAGCGTTTCTCGCCACGGGGGGAGCGCTTGGAGCCGCCCCACGTTGTCTGCGTCGCTCGGTTGAAGCCGGTCAAGAACCTTGGGCTCCTGCTGGAGGCGTGCGCTGCCCTCCAGGCACGGGGGGTGGAATTCCGTTGCGTGCTCGTGGGGGAGGGACCGTGTCGCGACGATCTGGAGGCGATGCGGGCGCGGCTCGGGCTGGGACAGGTGCTTGAACTGACGGGTGCGACCAAGCAGGATGGGGTCCTCGCATGGTGGCGGGGGGCGACGATAGCCGCGCTGACGAGCACCAGCGAGGGGATGCCAGTGTGTCTGATGGAAGCGGCGGCATGTGGTGTGCCAGCGGTGGCGACGGCCGTCGGCGGCATCCCGGAACTCATCGAGGATGGCGTCACCGGTTTCCTGACAGCGCCCGGAGACGCCGGCAGGTTCGCTGCGGCGCTCGAGCGGCTCCTTCGCGATCCGGATTTGGTGGCGCGGCTCGGCGCGGCGGCCCGGCGGCGGGCGGAGGAGCGTTTTTCGCTCACGCGCCAGGTGGATGGCTTGCTCGCACTGTGGGCAGAGCTGGCAGGCGTGGGGGCAAGACGGTGAACATTCCGGTCATCGACACATTCGGCGTCGCCGCGGACCCTGCAATGCCCTCCCTCGCGCTGGCGCTCGACCCAAGCGAGGTCCAGCGGCAGTTCGAGCGCCGGCTATCGCGGCTGGCTGGGCAACATGGGTGCGTCCACCTGCGCACGATCCGTGTCACTCGGTACAAGCCCGGGCGCCGCTGCGTGATCGAATACGAGGTTGACGTGGAGCGGCCGGACGCGCCGCCGGAGACGGTACTGCTGATCGGCAAGGTGAGGGTCCGGCGCTACGGCAAGAGCGGCTATCGGCTTCTCGACGCGTTCTGGAATGCCGGCTTTCAATCCGACAGTCCGGATGGGATCTCAGTCCCTGAGCCAGCCGGCACTGTCCCGGCATTCCAGATGTGGCTCCAACGCAAGGTCCCCGGCCGTCTTGCGACCGACCTCCTGGCGGCGCCCGCAGGTGTCGCGCTGGCCCGGAAGATCGCGGAGGCGGCGTGCAAGGTCCACCGAGCGGGGATCGCGGCCCCACGGCGCCACACGATGGCCGACGAACTGCGCATCCTGCACGAATGCCTGCCTACCGTGGCGCGGCTGGAATCTCGGTGGGCGGGGCGCATCGAGCGCATCCTCGACGCGTGCACGCGGCTCGGTGCGGCGACGCCGGAGCCTGCGCTCTGCGGGATCCACCGGGACTTCTACGCCGACCAGGTCATCGTGGACGGCGAGCGCCTTTTCCTGCTCGACTTCGACCTCTACTGCGAGGGCGATCCGGCCCTCGATATCGGCAACTTTCTGGGTCACGTCACGGAACAGGGTCTTCGAACCCTCAGCGGCGCCGGTGCTCTCGCGGACCTGGAGGGCGCCATGGAGGAACGGTTCGTGGAACTGTCCGGAGTGGCGACCGCCGCGGTCCGAGCTTACGCGACGCTTACGCTCGTCCGGCACATCTACCTGAGCACGCTGTTCCCCGAACACCGTCCGTTCACCCCGTCCTTGATCGAGCTGTGCGAGGCGCGGCTTGGCGTCACGCGACACGTGGGGTTCGCCGGGTCGAAGCCGACGAGTTTCACGAAGGCTTCCCTGCCGGACTGGCCGGTCGGGGACGTCCGCCGCCGGCCCAGGATCGCCCTCTACTCGCACGACACGCAGGGCCTGGGCCATATCAGGCGCAACCTTCTCGTCGCGCGGGCGCTTTGTGCGCGGGGGGAGTCGCCCGTCATTCTGCTGCTTTCGGGCGTGCGCGAGGCGGCGGCGTTTTCTATGCCGCCGGGTGTTGACTGCGTGACGTTGCCGTCGCTGGGCAAGGGCGTTGACGGGCGGTACTTTCCCCGGTCGCTGGATGTCCCCATGGCTGACCTGATCAACGTCCGCAGCAGCGGGATCACGGCCGTGCTGCGTTCGTTTGATGCGGACATGCTGGTTGTCGACAAGGTCCCGCAGGGCGTCTTCGACGAGCTCCTGCCTGGTCTGGGAGCACTGCGCGCGCGCGGGCGGGCCCGCATAGTACTGGGACTCCGCGAGATCCTCGACGATGCGGAGGCTGTGCGCCGCGAGTGGGACGCGGGCGGTTACGCTTCCGCCATCCGCGCCTACTACGACCGCATCTGGGTGTACGGCGACCGCAGCGTGTACGATACGGTCAGGGAGTACGGCTTCCCGGAGGATATCGCCCAGCGGGTGCGCTTCACCGGGTACCTGAATCCGCTGGACGTGGCCGACCCCGAGCGGGAGGCCGACCGCTGGCTGTTCGATGCGCTGTTGCCGGATGGTGGCTCACGACCGATTACCCTGTGTCTGGTCGGGGGCGGAAGGGACGGATTGCCGCTCGCCGAAGCGTTCCTGCGCGCAGAGAAACCTGGGACCGGCCTGGTGGTAACGGGCCCCCTCATGCCCGCGGAGTCGAGAGTTTCACTCAGGTCGCTTGCAGCGAAGCATCCGCGCACGCACGTCCTTGAGTTCGTGACCGATCCCTGCCCTCTTCTTGAGCGGGCCGACCGCGTGGTGGCGATGGCCGGATATAACACGATCTGCGAGATCCTGGCGTACCGCAAGCCCGCGCTGGTGGTTCCCAGGACCGAGCCGCGGACCGAGCAGCTCATCCGCGCAAAGCGCTTTGCCATGCTTGGGCTGGTGGACATGCTGCACCCTTCCGACCTGACCTGCGAGGCGATCTCCGCGTGGCTGGAGGCGAAGGCCGAGCGCCCCATGGCCGCCGAGGAGGTGATGGATTTCAGCGGCGTGCGGAGGCTGCCCGAGCTGCTGCAGGAGGTGCTTGCCGCGCAGGTCCGGGCAGGGAGGCGACCGCTGTACTCAGTTGAGAGACAGCGCCTAGAGCGCACGTCCGATAAAGGCTCGCGCGAACCTTTTGCCTGAGAACCGCGATGCGAAAACAGCGACGAAGCCGATTCAAGCAGTTTGTCATCAATCATCTGCTTCAGGTAAAGGCGAGCCTCCTTCTCGCCGCCCTTTGCATGCTCGGCTTTACTCTGACGGGACTCCTGGCTCCCTGGCCGCTCAAAATTATCTTCGACTACGTTTTACTGGACGAACGCCTCCCCTCTTCTCTCTCGTTTTTAGGGGACGTGCTGCAACGCGGAAGGTTCCCTGCCCTGGCTCTGATCTCCCTCGCCATTGTCCTGATCGCCCTCCTCAAGGGGGTGTTCTCCTACGCCCAACTTTACATCACGTCACGCGTCGGCTATCAGATGGTCTACGCGCTCCGGCGGCAGCTCTTCGTCCACCTCCAGCGGCTTTCGCTCTCCTTTCATAACCGGGCTCGGTTCGGCGAGCTCCTGAGCAAGCTCACCGGCGATACGAACAACCTGAAAGATGTCTTTGCGGAGTCAGCGCTGACCGTCACCGGCTATCTGCTAACCCTCTTCGGGATGTTTGCGGTCATGTTTGCCATGAACTGGCGCTTGAGCCTGATTGTCTTGGCGACGTTTCCGGTCCTGTTCTACGCGCTTTCTTATCTCTATCGCAAAATCAAGGCCTCGGCCAAGCGCCAGCGGAGAAGCGAGGGGAGGATCACTTCGCGCATCAGCGAGATCCTCACGGCGGTCTCCGTGGTGCAGGCCTTTGGTCGGGAACGATACGAGGAGGAACGGTTTGAGACCGAGAGCGGTCAGACCCTGGAAGAGAGCATCCGGACAGCCCGGATGGAAGCCTCCTCCACGCGGATCGTGGAGATGATCACAGCCATCGGTACCTGGGCCGTCATCCTTTTGGGCTCCCTGCAGGTGCTCGATGGCCGGATGACGCCCGGCGACATCCTGATCTTTGTCTCCTACGTGACCAGCCTCTATAAGCCGATCCGCGGCCTGGCCAGGCTGTCTGTCAAGGCCTCCAAGGCGATGGTCAGCGCCGAGCGGATTGCTGAGATCTTGGAGAAAGAGCCAGAAATTCAGGACAACGCTCAGGCTGTGGAGGCGTCTGGCCTGAAGGGCGAAATCATCTTCGAGGATGTTTCGTTTGATTACGGGAACGGCAAGAGCGTCTTGAACGCTGTCTCGTTTACCGTTTCTCCCGGTCAAACGGTGGCCCTGGTAGGGCCGAGCGGGGCGGGGAAGTCGACGATCGCGAACCTCCTCCTGCGTTTCTACGACCCCCACCAGGGCCGGATCCTCATCGATGGGACCGATATCCGCCAGTACAAGCTCGCCTCGTTAAGGGAACAGATCGCCGTGGTTCTTCAGACGTCGGTCCTCTTCTGCACCACCATCAAGGAAAACATCGCCTATGGGAAGCTGGATGCCACCATGGAGGAAATCATTGCTGCGACCAAGGCAGCCAGAGCCCACGACTTCATCCTCGAGCTTGAACACGGGTACGACAGCATCATTGGCGAGCGGGGCGACACCCTATCGGGTGGCCAGCGGCAGCGGATCGCCATTGCCAGGGCCCTCATCCGAAATGCCCCCATTCTGATCCTGGACGAGCCGATGAGAGGCCTTGATGTCGAGAGCGAGATGGCCGTCCGGGAGGCTTTGAAGAGACTCATGGCCGGGAAGACCTGCCTCTTGATCACTCATGACCTCCAGGCGGTGGCCGGGGCAGATCTTGTTTTGGTTCTGCAAGAGGGTCGGATCGTGGAGCGAGGAGGGCACAGCGACCTCATGGCCAGGAGCCGGCAGTACCGCCAGCTCTACGAGCTCAAGATCGGCCAGAACCCGTCACGGGCTATTTCCATGGAACAGGCCTAAGGGTGGGACAAGGGCTCCCTATGGGTGAGATCCAAACGACAGGGATGAGGGTCAGCGTCGTCATCCCCTGTCTTAACTCGGCCGATCAACTCCCCGTGCAGCTCTGGGCGCTAGCTCGCGAGAAGTGGCGAGGCTGGTGTGAGGTGGTGATCGCCGATAACGGTTCAACGGACGGGACCCGCGAGGTCGCCGAGGAGTTTAAGGATCGTCTACCACGCCTGCTCGTCGTTGACGCCTCCGCGCGGCGGGGGGCATCGTATGCTCGTAACGTCGGGGCGCGTTCGGCCTCTGGCGAAGCGTTCCTGTTCCTCGACGCCGACGATCGGATTGCGCCGGGCTACCTGCCCGCGATGGCCGGTGCGCTGGCGCATCACGACTTCATCGCCGCCTACCGCGATAGTGAGTCGCTCAACACGGGGTGGGTCCGGTTGAGTCGGCGCGCACACCGGTGCGAGGGGTTCCGGAACTTCTACGGCTTCTTGCCCCATGCGGGCGGGTACAGGATCGGCGTCGGGCGCTCAATATTCGAGTCCGTGGGCGGCTTCGACGAGGACCTCCTGAGAGGCGAGGATGTCGACTTCTGTTGGCGGGTGCAGCTCGCGGGGATACCGCTGCACTTGGTGCCGGAAGCGACTGTGCAGTACCGGTTCCGCCAGAGGCTCCCCCACATATACAAACAGGCGCGCCTTGCAGGCAGGGGCGACGCTTTGCTGTACCGCCGGTACCGAGAGGCCGGTATGCCGGGGCGCTCGATCGGGGATGGGCTGAGGGACTGGCTGAGGCTCATACGGCGCCTCCCTTACATTCGGGACAAGTCGGACTGGATGCGCTGGGTACGCAGGCTCGGTCAACGCGTGGGACGGCTGGAGGGGAGCCTGCGCTACCGTGTCATCTACCTCTGAGCTTAAATAGTGAACCTTGAGGCCTTCCCGGCGGATCCCGGCCTCCCTCAGCTCAAGATCGCTAGCGATCCTGGGCTGATGCGAGAGGTGTTCCGAGAATACCTCTCTCCGCTCCCTGGCAGCGTCCACCACATCCAAGATTGCCTTCTCTCCTGGGTTCGCTATCTCCCGGGCGTCCGCTGCACGCTTCAATACACCCTGCGCCTCGTGGAGTCCGGGACGGGTCGCACGCAGAATCAATGGGTGAGCGGCGTGATCTATGCGGAGGATCGGGCCGAGCGGATCTGGCGAAAGCTTCGAGCCGCGCATGCAGGGCAGGAGGATCCGCGGGCTTTCGAGACGTTCGAACCAGTCTCCTTTATCCCAGACCTGAACATGGTCGTGCAGGTGTTCCCCTACGACCGGCGACTTCCAACCCTTCCGCTCGTCATGACCAGGCCGTCGACCGCCCTCGAACATCAGTTCTTCGCCTGGTTGGGGCCAGGTGATTGGCATCCCGTGGACTGGAACATCCAACCGATCCGGTACCGGGCTGGAGCGAGAGCGGTCCTCCGGTACGAGACGGAGATCCAGGATGCCATGACAGGGAGAAGAGAGAAGAAGCGCTTCTACGTGAAGGTGTACCGCAGGGAAGAAGGGGAACAAACATATCAAGTCCTCCAGGCGCTGTGGAAAAGGGCTGAGGCTGGAGGAGACGGATTCACTGTCGGCAGGCCGATCGCCTATCTGCCTGGCCTTCACGCCCTCTTGCAAGAGGAGTCCCCCGGGACCACGCTCGGGGAGCTCCTTCTGCAAAACCGCACAACGTCCTTGGCTGCGCGCCGGATCGCCCGAGCCTTGGCGATCTTCAATCAAGATGGCGTGGCCACGACACGGCGCCACTCGCGAGAGGACGAGATCTCCGAACTGAAGTGGGCGGGGGAGCTTCTCCAGTGGGCCTGTCCCCATCTGGCAGCAGAGGTAGACCGAATCATTGGCGCCGTCGTCGCAGGCGTCGAAGAGGTCCCGTCAGGCCCGACCCATCGGGATTTGAACCCTGATCACATCCTGCTGGAGGGTGACCGCATTGCCCTCATTGATCTCGACTTCTTTGCTGAAGCCGACCCGGTCCTCGATGCCGCCACCTTCTTGGCTCATCTTTGCAGCATGCCGTTGCGGTTCCCCGTGACCCACGACCGGGTACAACTGGCCGCGCGGGCCTTCGCCGAGGAGTACTTCTCCCACGTCCCTCGGGCTTGGCGCGGCAGACTCCCCCTGCATTACGCGGGCGCTACCCTGAAGGCGGCGGTTGGCTTCTTCCGACGCCAGGAGCCCCGCTGGACCGAGAAGATCGCCGCCCTGGTGAAAGAGGCGAGGGATTCCCTCGACCGGAGGCTCTGGTAATAGAGACTCTCCTTTTGCGCTGGTTCGGAACGTGACGAGGCTGCAAAGGTGATGAAGATCCTCTACCTCTCTTCTGATCTCGGAATTCCGGTCCTCGGTCGAAAGGGCGCATCTGTGCACGTGCGCGGCCTCGTTTCTGCGTTCGTCCGGGCTGGGCACTTCGTGGTCCTGGCGGCCCCGCTCCTCAATAAGACACCATGGGAGGAGCCAGCGAGCTTGAATGTGCCGCTCTTGCATCTGCCGCCCAGCGCCGACACCTTGAATGCGGTCCTCGCGCTGAAAGCCTTCAACGAAGGGCTGGGCGTCACGAACTCCCTCCCGGGGGAGCTGCGGCGCATCCTGTACAACCAAGAGCTCGGGACGCAGCTCAAACGGCGGTTCGAGAGTGCCCCCCCTGACGTCATCTATGAGCGTGCCTCCCTCTACGGGACCGCCGGCGTCGCGCTGGCCCGTGAGTTGAAGGTACCCCTGTTTATCGAGCTGAACGCCCCGCTTCCAGTGGAGCAGTCAGCCTATCGCGCCACCGTGCTCGGGGAACTCGTTGCGCAGGCGGAGCGTGGGGCGCTGTTGCAAGCCGACGCAGTGCTCACCGTGTCGGCCCCGCTGCGCGACTATGTGGTGTCGCTTGGGGTGGAGCCGGGTCGGGTGTCCGTGGTCCCGAACGGTGTGGACGCTACGTTATTTCAGCCGAGCCCGCCTGACCCAGCGGGCCGGGCGCGCTGGGGCCTGGGCAACGGGCCGGTCCTGGGATTCGTGGGCGGGCTCCGGCCCTGGCACGGCGTGGAGGCGCTACCGACGTTGCTGGAGAAGCTGGTCCACCGCTACCGGGGACTACGCCTGGTCATTGCAGGCGATGGCCCCCTGCGCGGCGAGCTGGAGCACACGCTGAAGGAACGAGGGCTCACACGGAGCGTTGTGTTCACGGGATGGCTGCCGCACGAGGAGGTCGCGGGGCTGATCCGGCAGTTCGACGTGGCCCTCGCCCCCTATTCTCAACCCGAGCACGCTTTTTATTTCTCGCCACTCAAGCTGTTCGAATACATGTCCTGTGGGGTCCCTGTTGTCGCGGCGGCGCTTGGGCAGATTGCAGAGATCGTGCGCGACGGCGAAACCGGGCTGCTCTACCCGCCGGACGAATTGGACGCGCTGACCGAGGCCTGCGACCGGCTGCTGGCCGATCCGGCCTTGCGGCAGCGTCTGGGCCAAGCGGCCGCAAAAGAAATCCGTGGCCTGTACACATGGGATCAGAACGCCGCACGCGTGGTCGAGCTGGCACGTGCGCTGATACTCGCGCGGCAGAATGGCTGATCATTCTTCGGGAAGCACCGAGCGCACGCGCCGCTCCCTCGCCCACATGACGTAGCCGGAGAGCGCGTACGACATGAACAGGGCGAACAGCACCAGCGAGGGCCGGGATGCGACCACCGACATGCCAAGCACCGAGGCGAGGATCACCCAGAGCGGCACGCGCCGCCTCCAGTTGACTTCCTTGAAGCTGTAGAACGGGAGGTTCGAGACCATGGTGATGCCGGCGAACACCGCGATCACCCAGGTGACGATCGCCAGCCAGTCGCTCGGCCTGAAGCCGAAATCGGTCATCACCCAGACCAGGCCCGCCAGCACCGCGGCGCCCGAGGGACTGGGCAATCCCTGGAAGTAGCGCTTGTCGACGACGCCGATGTTCACGTTGAAGCGCGCAAGGCGGATGGCGGTGCCTGCGCAGTAGAGGAACGCGGCGATCCAGCCCGCCGTGCCGAGGTCCTTCAGCGTCCATTCGTAGGCGACCAGCGCCGGCGCGGCGCCGAACGCCACCATGTCGGCGATGCTGTCGTACTGCGCGCCGAACTCGCTCTGCGTGTTGGTCCAGCGCGCGACGCGCCCGTCCATGCCGTCGAGCACCATCGCGACGTAGATGGCGACCGCGCCGATCTCGAAGCGGCCGTTCATCGCCTGCACGATGGCGAAAAAGCCGCAGAACAGCACGCCCGTCGTGAACAGGTTCGGCAGCAGGTAGATGCCGCGCCGCCGCAGGCCCCCCAGACGGCCGGGTTCCGCCGCTGTCCCTACTTCGGCTTCGAATTCGGGGTCTTCACCCATGCGAGCACGCTTTCGGCTGCGTACACCTTGTCGCCGATCGACGCCCTGACCTGCGCGTCGAGAGGCAGATAGACGTCTACGCGCGAGCCGAAGCGGATGAATCCGAAGCGCGCGCCCCGCTTCAGCCCGGCTCCGGCGTCAACATAGCACAGGATGCGCCTGGCGATGAGCCCCGCGACCTGCACGCAGGTCACGTCCCCGCCCTCCGGAGTTCGCAGCCACAGCGCGTTGCGCTCGTTCTCGAGCGATGCCTTGTCCAGGGCGGCATTGACGAAGGCACCCGGGAAATACCAGCGCTCCTTCACGACGCAGTCCACAGGCGAGCGGTTCGAATGCACGTTGAACACGTTCATGAACACGCTCAGCTTGAGGGCCTCGCGCTTCACGTAGGGATCGTGCGCGCGGCTCACCTCGACGATGCGGCCATCGGCCGGGGACAGCACTGCTCGCGGATCGTCGGGGACCTCGCGCGGCGGATCGCGGAAGAATTGCAGCATGAACAGCACAAGCAGCCAGAAGGGAATCGACCACCAGCCGAAGTACCAGGTGAGCGCCGCTGCAGCAATCAGGGTAGCAAAAACGAATGGCCACCCCTCGCGGGCGATGATCGGATGCGGGTACGGCGGCCGCACGCGCTACTTCTGCTCTTCTTCCTTCAGGCGCTCGGACCCCTGCAATGCAACGACGAGCAGCGCCTCAATTCTTCGACGTGTCGACAAGGCGGTTCCTCTTGATCCAGGGCATCATCTCGCGCAGCCGCGCGCCGACCTTCTCGATCGGCAGCTCCGCAGTCATGCGCCGCCGGCTGAGCAGGGTGGGCGCGCCGGCGCGGTTCTCCAGCACGAACTCCTTGGCGTACTCGCCCGTCTGGATGCGCAGCAGCGCATCGCGCATGCGCTTGCGCGTCGCTTCGTCGATGATCTTCGGGCCGGTGACGTACTCGCCGTACTCGGCGTTGTTCGAGATCGAGTAGTTCATGGTGCCGATGCCGCCCTCGTACATCAGGTCGACGATCAGCTTGAGCTCGTGCAGGCATTCGAAGTACGCCATCTCGGGGGCGTAGCCCGCCTCCACCAGGGTATCGAATCCGGCCTTCACCAGCTCGACGCAGCCGCCGCACAGCACGGTCTGCTCGCCGAACAGATCGGTCTCGGTTTCTTCCTTGAAGTTGGTCTCGATGATGCCCGCCTTGCCGCCGCCGATCGCCGCGGCGTAGGACAGCGCCACGTCGCGCGCCTTCTTCGACGGGTCGCGGTGCACGGCGATCAGCATCGGCACGCCCCCGCCCGCAGCGTAGGTCGAGCGCACCGTATGGCCGGGGGCCTTCGGCGCCACCATCCAGACGTCGAGGTCCTCGCGCGGCTGGATCAGGCCGTAATGGATGTTGAAGCCGTGCGCGAAGGCGAGCGAGGCCCCCTTCTTGATGTTCGGCTCGACGTGTTCCTTGTACACCTCGGCGTGGTGCTCGTCGGGCAGCAGGATCATGACGATGTCCGCGCCCTTGATCGCCTCGCCGACCTCTGCCACCTTGAGGCCGCCCTTCTTCGCCTTGTCCCAGGAGGCGCCGCCCTTGCGCAGCCCTACCGTCACCTTGACCCCGGACTCCTGCAGGTTCTGCGCGTGCGCGTGGCCCTGCGAGCCGTAGCCGAGGATGGTCACCTTCTTGCCCTTGACGAGCGACAGGTCGGCGTCCTTGTCGTAATAGACCTTCATGATTTCACCTGGACGGAATAGACCTGCACTCGGTGGCGTGCCTGCCCCTTTCGGCCAAAATCGCGCCGGTCGCGGGGTCGCGTTGCCGCGCAACCCTTATCGTAATGACATCGAGGCCGAGCGCGCGCCCGGGTGCCGACCATTCGATCTCGAGCTGGATCGGGCGATCGGTCTGCGCGAGGAACGGCAGGATATCGTTGGTGTTGAACTGCGCGGTCTGATTCGGGTTGAGCGTGTTGTTCGCCGGGCCCAAGACGCCGTTTTCGGCCCGCGGTAGAGCGCCCCCCGCGGTGTCGAAGAGGACGTTTCCGTTCGCATCGAAGAATCGCATTCTATCGACCGCGATAGGCTGCGTCGCATCGAAGTTGCGCAGGGTGTAGGAAGCGAATTGAATCTCGGTGCCGCCCAAGCGGAGAAAATTGTTTCCGCCGCATCTGACCACTCCGTGGCGCGCCGTCGTCTCTCCTTCCCCTCTATCGGCCAGTGCCGCTCCCGCAAAACCCACCCAGAAGACAGCAATAAGTAAGACGTTAAAGCCGGCTCTCAGCATGGCAGTTCCTCCCCAAAATTCCTAAACTCTTAAAACGCGGTTGCCGCGTCCTATTCCGCTCGTTCCCGTGCGCACCGTTTCCATGATGCTGGCCGGGTCGAGCGCCTGGATGAAGGCGTCGAGCTTGCGGCCGTCGCCGGTCAGCTCGATGGTGTAGGTGTTGTCCGAGACGTCGATGATGCGCCCCCTGAAGATGTCGGCCATGCGCTTCATGTCCTCGCGCTCCTTCTGGCCGGCGCGTACTTTGATCAGCATCAGCTCGCGCTCGATGTGCTCGGCCTCGGACAGGTCGACCACCTTCACCACCTCGATCAGCTTGTTGAGCTGCTTGGTGATCTGCTCGACCACGTCCTCGGAGCCGCTGGTGACGATGGTCATGCGCGACATCGAGGCGTCCTCGGTCGGCGCGACCGTCAGCGACTCGATGTTGTAGCCCCGGGCTGAAAACAGGCCCGCGATCCTGGAAAGCGCCCCGGCCTCGTTCTCCACAAGGACCGAGATGATGTGCCGCGTCACAGGTCCTCGTAGAGGATCATCTCGGTGATCCCCTTGCCGCCGGGGATCATGGGGTAGACGTTTTCCTTCTGGTCGGTGATGAAGTCGAGGAACACCAGCTCGTCTTTGCGACTGAAACTTTCTTTCAATACAGGCTCCACGTCCGCCGGCTTCTCGATCAGCACGCCGCGGTGGCCGTAGCCCTCGGCGAGCTTCACGAAGTCGGGCAGCGCGTCCATGTAGGACTCGGAGTAGCGGTTGCCGTGAAAGAACTGCTGCCACTGGCGCACCATGCCCATGTACTTGTTGTTCAGGTTGATGATCTTGATCGGCAGCCGGTACTGCTTGCAGGTGGAGAGCTCCTGCA
Organism: Betaproteobacteria bacterium; assembly: GCA_005881595.1. Classification (GTDB taxonomy): domain Bacteria; phylum Pseudomonadota; class Gammaproteobacteria; order Burkholderiales; family SG8-39; genus SCGC-AG-212-J23. The sequence goes on from VBBY01000023.1 coordinate 32,629, forward strand.
GGCACATCATGATGCTCGACTCGCCGGTGACGCACGCGACCGTCGCGCCGGGGTTGGCGAGCTGCACGCCCATCGCCGCCGGCAGCCCGAAGCCCATCGTGCCCAGGCCACCGGAGTTGATCCAGCGCCGCGGCCGGTCGAACTTGTAGAACTGCGCCGCCCACATCTGGTGCTGGCCGACATCGGAGGTCACGAAGGCTTCGCCTTTGGTCACCTCGTACAATTTTTCGAGCACGAACTGCGGCTTGATGATCGTCGAGTTGCGGTCGTACCTGAGGCAGTCCTTCGCCCGCCACTCGTCGATCTGCTTCCACCACTGCCCGATGTCCTGGGGTTTCGAATCGCGCAGCAGCTTCAGCAGCTCGTCGAGAACGTCGGGAATGTTGCCGACGATCGGCACGTCGACCTTGACCCGCTTGGAGATCGACGACGGATCGATGTCGATGTGGATGATCCTGCGCGGGTTCTGCGCGAAGTGCGCCGGGTTGCCGATGACGCGGTCGTCGAAGCGCGCGCCGATCGCGAGCAGCACGTCGCAGTGCTGCATCGACATGTTGGCTTCGTAGGTGCCGTGCATGCCTGGCATGCCGAGAAACTGCCTGTCGGTTGCCGGATAGGCGCCCAGCCCCATCAGCGTGTTGGTGCACGGGAAGCCGAGCAGCTTCACCAGCTCGCGCAGCTGCGGCGCCGCGTCGGACAGGATCACGCCCCCGCCCGTATAGACCATCGGCCGCTTCGCCTCGAGCAGCAATTGCGCCGCCTTCTTGATCTGCCCGGCGTGGCCCTTGCGCACCGGGTTGTACGAACGCATCGATATGGATTGCGGGTAGTCGAACTCGCAGGATTGCGTGGTCACGTCCTTCGGGATGTCGACCAGCACCGGCCCCGGGCGGCCGGTCGTCGCGATGTGGAAGGCCTTCTTGATCGACGAGGCGAGCGCCCTGACATCCTTCACCAGCATGTTGTGCTTCACGCAGGGACGCGTCACGCCGACGGTGTCCACTTCCTGGAACGCGTCGAGGCCGATCGCGTGCGTCGGCACCTGTCCCGAGATGATCACCATCGGGATCGAGTCCATGTACGCGGTAGCGATGCCGGTCACCGCGTTGGTCACGCCGGGCCCCGAAGTCACCAGGCACACGCCGACCTTGTGCGAGGCGCGCGAATAGCCGTCGGCGGCGTGCGCCGCGCCCTGCTCGTGGCGCACCAGGACGTGCTTGACCCTGTCCTGCTTGAACAGCTCGTCGTAAATGAAAAGGACCGCGCCGCCGGGATAGCCGAAGACGTACTCCACCCCCTCCGCCTGCAGGCAGCGCACCACGATCTCGGCGCCCGTGAGGGTACTCGTTTTGACCCGGTCCATTTCCCCTGAATGATGCGGAAAAGCTTTGAACACTAAAGGCTTGGTGCGGTGCGGTCAAGCAGCCCGCGCGCTTGGGCGCAGGGGTTTTTGGTACCATCTGCGGCCAAACAACCGCCCCGACAGAGGGCCCACCTTGGCATCCCGCAGCGAGCTATCGGCGTTCCTGGAGAGCGTGGAGCGCCGCGCGTTCAAACAGGCAGTGTTCGCGGTGCGGGATGAAGAAGCTGCGCTCGACATCGTCCAGGATGCCATGCTGCGCCTCTCGGAGAAGTACGGGCACCGCCCTGCCGAGGAGCTGCCACTTCTGTTTCACCGCATCGTGCAGAACGCGATCCGCGATTGGTTCCGCCGCCAGAAGGTGCGCTCGCTGTGGACTACATCGTTGTCCTCTCTCGCCCCAGGACGAGGGGAGGACGAAGATCAGGATCCGCTGGAAACCCTGCAGGCCGCTGACGGGTCCAATAGGGAGGAAGCGCCGGCGGAGCAGCTGGAGCGAGCTCAAGTGCTTGAAATTATTGAGCAAGAGCTCGCGCGACTGCCTGCTCGTCAACGCGAGGCTTTTGTCATGCGTTACTGGGAGGAGTTGGATGTGGCCGAAACCGCCCGAGTCATGGGCTGCTCGGAGGGCAGCGTGAAAACGCATTGCTCGCGGGCGGCGCATGCCTTGGCGGCCGCACTCAGGGCGCGCGGCATAACGCTATGAGGCCGGCAAGCGTCCCGCACAAGCTATGAATGAATCCCAATTCGGCGACAAGATCCGCCATATTTTGAATCAGGGGCTGAGTCTCGACTCCCGCAAGGCCGCAAGGCTGCAAGCCGCCCGCGAGCTCGCGCTCGCGCGCAAGCGCCCCGAGCCCGTCGGCGTCCTGGCCTCGGCCGGTGTATGGGCGGGCAACATGGCCGGCGACTTCGGCGGCTGGACCGGCCTGTCGCTGCGTCTGCTCGTACCGGTCGCCATGCTGTTGATCGGCTTCGGCGCCATCTACACGTGGCAGCAGAACCAGCGCGCGGCCGAGGTCGAGGAGATCGACGCCCAGCTGCTGACCGGCGACCTGCCGATCGACGCCTACCTGGATCGCGGCTTCCAGAACTATCTGAAAACACGCGCGGCGGAGGAGTAATGCGCCGCGCGTTGCTTGTGCTCGCGCTGTGCTTGGCTGCAGGCGCGGCGGGGGCCCAGACATCCAAGGTCAAGGGCGGCAAGCCGGCGTGGGCCGAGCTGACCGTCGAGCAGCAGCACACCCTCGCGCCGCTCAAGGCGGACTGGGAAAGCCTCGACCCGGACCGGCGGCGCAAGTGGATCGGCATCGCGAAGCGCTACCCGGGGATGAAGCCGCAGGAGCAGGAGCGCGTGCAGCGGCGCATGCAGGCCTGGGCCAAGCTGACCCCCGAGCAGCGCCGCCAGGCGCGCGAGAACTACAAGCGCATCGCCAAGGTGCCGCCAGAGGAGCGCGGCAAGCTGGGCGAGCAGTGGGCCGAATACCAGGCGCTGCCGCCGAGCGAGCGCCAGAACCTCGCGCCGCCGCAGACCCCCGCCAGGAAAAAGAAATAGCGGGCGTGAACACGCCGGGCTTGGCGCGGCGGCTGGCCAGCATCCTGTACGAAGCGCTGCTGCTGTTTGCCGTCGCCTTTTTCGCCGCCTGGGTGTTCCTGTTCGCGAGCGGTGGACGCGACGCGACCGCCGGCTGGCTGCGCCTTGCGCTGCAGCTGCTCATTGCCGCGGTGTACGCGGCTTACTTCCTGAGTTGCTGGCTGCGCGGCGGGCAGACGCTGGCAATGAAAGCCTGGCGCATCCGCCTGGTGCAGGTTACGCCTCGCAAGGCGCTCATCCGGCTAATTCTCGCAGCACTCCTCCTGCCGATCTCCATCCTGTGGGCGCTATTCGATCGCGACCGCCAGTTCCTGCACGACCGCCTCGCCGGCACCCGCCTCGAGCTCGCTTAACGCCTCTCGACCCACCACATCATCGCCATCGCGGAGAGCAGGAACGCCGCGCTCGGCACCGAGGCGGCGGCGAAGGGCGGCCAGTTCTGCAGCAGGCCGATGTGGGAAAACAGGCTGTTCAGCATGTGGAAAAAAATGCCGAGCATGATGCCGAAGAACACCTTGACGCCGACCATGCCGGCGCGCGCCTGCATGTAGGCGAAGGGCAGCGCGAGCGCCATCATCACCAGCGTGGCGAGCGGGTAAAGCAGCTTCTTCCACAGCGCGATCTCGTATACCTCGGTTTTCTGCCGGTTACCGGCGAGGTGCTGGGTGTACCTGTGGAGCGCCCAGGCCGACATCCGCTCCGGTTTCACCAGCAGGGCGTCCAGCAGGTCGGGATTCACCGCCGAGCGCCACTCGGACTTCGGCATGCGCTCGCTGCGCGGACCCTCCGGCGCGAAGCGCGTCTGCACCACGTCGATCAGCTCCCAGCGCCCGCGCCCGCGGAATTCAGCGCGCTGCGCCGCGGTCATCTGGCGCAGCCGGTAGGCGCTGTCGAACTCGTAGATGCGCACTCCCTGCAGCACGTCCGCCCGACGGGCCTCGCGCACGTTGATGAACGACCCCTCGTCCTTGAACCATAGCCCCGACTGCAGCGTGTCGCCGATCAGCGAGCTCATGGCGCGCAGGCGCAGCTTCTGCGCTGCCTCCTCGGCGAACGGAGCGATCCATTCGCCGATGACGAAGGTCGCCACGACGAAGACGAGGCCGATGCGGGTAAGCACCAGCCCGGCGCGCGCCGGCGAAAACCCCGAGCCGCGCATGACGGTGTACTCCGAGTTGCTCGCGAGGTGCGCGAGGACATACAGCGTGCCGATCAGCACCACCACCGGGAACAGCTCGTATGCGTGCGCCGGGACCGACAGCAGCACGAAAGTGAATACCTGCGGCAGGTGGTACTCGCCGCTGCCGAGATCGGCGAGCTCCTTGATCAGGTCGAAAAAGGCGAACAGCGCGAGAAAGCCGAGCAGGACGAAGCCGACCGCGGCGTAGATCTGCCGCGCCAGGTAACGCTCGAGCGTGCGGCTGAGTGCGCCTCTCACCGCTTAGCGGCCTACCCGCAGACGGATCAGCTGCATGCGCTGCGCGAACATGAACAGCAGCAGCAGCACCATGCCGGCGTGCACCAGCCACCAGCCGACGCCGAAGTCGAGCCGACCCTGCGAGACTCGCGCCTGGCTCACGCTGAGCAGGTTCGAGTACACGATATAGGTGAACAGCGCGAACAGCAGGTTGGCGGAGCGTCCGGCGCGCGGGTTGACGAAGCTCATCGGGATCGCCAGCAGCACCAGCACCAGCGCCGAGAGAGGCACGCCGACGCGCCACACCAGCTCGCCGAGGTTCTGACTGCTCGGATTGGCGAGCAGCGTCCAGGTCGAGCGGTTCCGCGGCGTCATTTCGGGCTCCGAGCTGTCCTTGCTCTCGATGCGCGCCGCGTAGCGGTCGAATTCGGTGACGCGGTACTCGTCGTCGCCGGGGGAGCCTTCGTAGCGCCGGCCCTGCTCGAGCACGATGAAGCGGTCGCCGTTCGGCGCGACCTCCGTATGGCCGGTGCGGCTCATGCTTACGCCCATGCGCGCCTGCTGCACCGAGGCGACGAATACGTTCTGCACGCTGCTCGAATCTCCCGACACCGACTCGACGAAGAACACGCGCTCCTTGCTGCCGGTCTCGCCGAATACGCCGGGGCTGACGCGCGACACGTCGTCGCGCGCCTGCACGCGGGACTGGTACTGCTCGCCCATCTGCGCCGCCCAGGGCGAGATGAACAGCGACAGCACCGCGATCACGGCGATCTGCGGCAGGGCGAACATCATCACCGGCCTGAGCCATGCGGTCAGCGGCAGGCCCGAGCCGAACCAGATCACCATCTCGGAATCGCGCCAGCCCCGGGTGAGCGTCAGCAGCACCGAGATGAACATGGTGAGCGACAGCAGCACCGGCAGCGCGCCGAGCGCGAAGAAGCCGAGGAAAGCGATCACCGCATCGGAAGGGATCGTGCCGCCGGCCGCCTGGCCAAGCAGGCGGATGAGCCGCGTCGTGAGCGAGATCGCGAACAGCGTCATGAACACCGCGCCTGCGAGACCCGCGAATTCCCTGAGCAGCGCCCGGTGGAAGATCATGCGATACTTTCGCTATGGAATTTAGCATAAAGAAGCTCGCGCCTGAGACTGCAAAAGCGGGCTGCATCGTGGTCGGTGTCCATCAGGCGGGCGAGCTCACGCAGGCGGCGCGCGCGGTGGACCAGGCTTCAAAAGGCGCAGTGCGCGCGGCGCTGCGCGACCTTTCGGGCAAGACCGGGTCGACGCTTCTGCTGCGCGGCCTGCCCGGCATCGCCGCCGAGCGGGTTCTGCTGGTCGGCCTCGGCGAGCGCGAGGAATTCGCGGAAGCCGCGTTCCGCGACGCGGTGCGGGCCGCAGCAGCCGCGCTGAAGGAGCTGGGGGCCAAGGACGCGGCGCTGTTCCTGGCGGACCTGAAGGTCGGCTCGCGCCCGAGCGCCTGGAACGTGCGCCAGGCGGTGCTCGCCACGCGCGAAGCCTTCTACCGCTTCGACGAGCTCAAGACGCAGAAGAAGCCGCCGGACCCGGCGCTCGTCTCGGTGATCCTTCCTTTTTCTCCGGATTCCCAGCTCGAACAGGCCTTGACCGAGGCGGCTGCGACCGCCGACGGCGCGGCGCTCGCGCGCAACCTGGGAAATCTGCCCGCCAACCTCTGCACCCCGACCTACCTCGCCGACGAGGCGAAAAAGATCGCGCGCCAGTTCAAGCTCGGCATCGACGTGCTCGAGCGCCGCGACATGGAAAAGCTCGGCATGGGGGCGATGCTCTCGGTGGCGAGGGCCTCGCACCAGCCGCCGAAGTTCATCGTGCTGCGCTATTCCGGCGCCGGAAAGAGCGCAAGGCCGGTGGTTCTGGTCGGCAAGGGCATCACTTTCGATACCGGCGGCATCTCGCTCAAGCCCTCCAGCGAGATGGACGAGATGAAGTTCGACATGTCGGGCGCCGCGAGCGTTCTCGGCACGGTACGCGCGCTGGCCGCGATGAAGGCGCCGGTCAACGTGATCGGCGTGGCGCCGGCCTGCGAGAACATGCCTGGCGGCCACGCCAGCAGGCCAGGCGACGTGGTCACCACGCTTTCCGGGCAGACGGTCGAGATCCTGAACACCGACGCCGAGGGCCGGCTGATCCTGTGCGACGCGCTGACCTATGCGGAGCGCTTCAAGCCGGAGGCCGTGGTCGACATCGCCACGCTCACTGGCGCCTGCGTCGTCGCCCTCGGGCATGTCGCGAGCGGCCTGTTCTCCAACGACCAGACGCTCGCCGACGAGATCCGCGAGGCCGCCGACGACGCCTGGGACCGCGTCTGGCAGATGCCGCTGTGGGAGGACTACCAGGAGCAGCTGCGCTCCAATTTCGCCGACATGGCGAACATCGGCGGCCGTCCCGCTGGCAGCGTTACCGCCGCGTGCTTTCTCGCGCGGTTCACGCGCAAGCTGCGCTGGGCGCACATCGATATCGCCGGCACCGCCTGGAAGAGCGGGCGCGAGAAGGGCTCCACCGGGCGGCCGGTTCCGCTCCTCGTGCGATTCCTGCTGCGGCACGCCGGAAGAAAGTGACCAGCATTGATTTTTACTTCAACGCGGAGGACCGCCTCCAGGTCGCGTGCCGGCTCGCCGGCAAGGCGCTGGCGCGCGGGCAGCGCATGCTGATCTACGCGCCCGAGCACGAGATCGCGCAGCGCATCGACAAGATGCTGTGGACCTGGCCGGCAATCGGCTTCGTGCCGCACTGCGCGGCGCACGACGCGCTCGCCGCGCAAACCCCGGTGCTGATCGCCTCGGGCGACGAAGCGCCGCCGGGCTGCGAGCTGCTTCTCAATCTTGCGGCGGAATGCCCGCCTCACTTCGCGCGCTTCGAGCGCCTGCTCGAGATCGTCGCCGCCGACGCCGACGCGCGCAAGGCCGGGCGCAGCCGCTACCGCTACTACGTCGATCGCGGCTACCAGATCGCGAACCACGATCTGGCCGCCGAAGGCGCCGGCGATGCCTGAAAAAGATCGCCCGGATCACGACGAAGACGTCCCGGTCCTGACCGAGATGGTCGAGGACGAAGGGCAGCGGCGCCCGGCGGTCGACGGCCCGGCGCTCGAGGCCCTGGCGCGCGAGCTCGAGCGCGCGGTCCTCGAGCGCCTCGGGCCCGAAGTCGATCGCGTCATAGAGGAAAAGCTGGCGAAGAACCTGAACCAGGTGCTCGGACAGGGGATGGACGGCGTACGCGCCGAGATCACGGTCACGGTGAGGCAGATGGTGCGCGAGGCGATCGCAGCGTCGGTGGCGCGCGCGCTGTCGCGCACCGAGCGCAAGTAAGTGCTGGACAAGAGCTTCAACCCCGCGGCGATCGAGCAGCACTGGTACCAGCGCTGGGAATCCTCCGGCTATTTTTCGGCGCGCGCCGACGACCCCCGGCCGCCCTATTGCATCCAGCTGCCGCCGCCCAACGTCACCGGCACCCTGCACATGGGGCATGCGTTCCAGCAGACGCTGATGGACGCGCTCGTCCGCTACCACCGCATGCGCGGCTGCAACGCCAACTGGGTGGTCGGCACCGACCACGCCGGCATCGCCACCCAGATCGTGGTCGAGCGCCAGCTCGAGGAAGAGGGCAAGACCCGCCACGACCTCGGGCGCGAGAAATTCATCGAGCGCGTGTGGCAGTGGAAGCAGAAATCCGGCGCCGCCATCACGCGCCAGATGCGCCGCCTCGGCGCTTCGGCCAACTGGGCCTACGCCGACGCCGAGGGCCAGAAGGCCGGCTATTTCACGATGGATGCCAGGATGTCGCGGGCCGTCGTAGAGGTTTTTGTCGCTCTTTTCGAGCAGAATTTGATTTACCGCGGCAAGCGGCTCGTCAACTGGGATCCGGAGCTGGGCACCGCCGTCTCCGACCTGGAGGTCGAGACCGAAGAAGAGGACGGCAGGATCTGGGAGATCCGCTATCCCCTCGAGGACGGCAGCGGCTCGGTGAGCGTCGTCACCACGCGCCCCGAGACGATGCTGGGAGATGTCGCCGTCGCCGTCAATCCTCAAGACAAAAGGTTTTCCAATCTGGTGGGCAAACGCGTCCGGCTGCCGCTCACCGGGAGAACCATTCCGATCATCGCCGACGAATATGTCGACCCGGAATTCGGCACCGGCTGCGTGAAGATCACGCCGGGGCACGACTTCAACGACTACCAGGTCGGCAAGCGCCACGGCTTCGAGCCGGTCAGCATTTTCACGCTCGACGCTCACCTGAACGAGAACGCGCCGGCGAAGTATCGCGGCCTGGAGCGATTCGCGGCGCGCAAGCAGGTTCTGGCAGACCTGAAGAAGGAAAATCTTCTGGTCTCCGAGAAGCCCTACAAGCTGCGCATCCCGCGCTCGGGCCGCACCGGCGCGATCGTCGAGCCGATGCTCACCGACCAGTGGTTCGTGAAGATGGAAAGCCTGGCGCAGGCCGGGCTGAAGGCGGTGGCGAGCGGCGAGGTGAGGTTCATCCCGGAGCACTGGGCCTCGACTTACAACCAGTGGCTGGAGAACATCCAGGACTGGTGCATCTCGCGCCAGCTGTGGTGGGGCCACCAGATCCCGGCCTGGTACGACGCGCAAGGAAAGATTTTTGTCGCGCGCAGCGAAAAAGAAGCTCTTCAAAAAGCAAAGCAAAAATCCCTGCGGCGCGATCCGGACGTCCTCGATACGTGGTTCTCCTCGGCCCTGGTGCCCTTCTCCTCGCTCGGCTGGCCGGAAAAGACCAAAGACCTGGAAGTGTTCCTGCCCTCCTCGGTGCTGGTGACGGGCAACGACATCATCTTCTTCTGGGTAGCGCGCATGGTGATGATGACCGGGCACTTCACCGGCAAGCTGCCTTTCCGCCACGTCTACATCAACGCCATCGTGCGCGACGCCGAGGGCGAGAAGATGTCGAAGTCGAAGGGCAACACGATCGACCCGATCGATCTCATCGACGGCATCAGCTTCGATGATCTGCTGAAAAAATCCACCGTGGGGCTGCTGAAGGGCGAGCACGAGGAAAAGATCGAGGCTTACATCCGCACGCATTTTCCGGGCGGCATCCCGGCCTTCGGCGCCGACGCGCTGCGCTTCACGTTCGCCTCGCTGGCGAGCTTCTCGCGCACGCTCAGCTTCGACCTGAGCCGCTGCGAGGGCTACCGCAACTTCTGCAACAAGCTGTGGAATGCGACCCGCTTCGTCCTGATGAACACCGAGGGCAGGGACTGCGGGCTGGACGAGCGCGTGCCGGTCGAGCTTTCCTACGTCGACCGCTGGATCGTCAGCCAGCTGCAGCGCGTCGAAGCCGAGGTGGAGAAAGGCTTCGCCGAATACCGCTTCGACAACGTCGCCAGCGCCATCTACCGCTTCGTCTGGGACGAGTATTGCGATTGGTACGTGGAGCTCGCTAAAGTGCAGCTGCAGAATCCGGACGAAGCGGTGCAACGCGGCACCCGCCGCACGCTGCTGCGCGTGCTCGAAACCGCCCTGCGCCTGGCGCACCCGGTCATTCCCTTCATCACCGAGGAGCTGTGGCACAAGGTGGCGCCGCTCGCCGGCAGGAAGGGCGAAACCATCATGCGAGCGCCTTATCCGAGGTCGCAGCCCGAGAGAATCGACCCGGCCGCCGAGCGCGACATGGCGGTGCTCAAGGAGCTGACCAACGCGGCGCGCAACCTGAGAAGCGAGGCCAAGGTGCCGCCGAAGGACCGCGTGGCGCTGGTTCTGACCGAGCCGCCCGAGACATCGGAGCCCCGTACCACAACAGCCGGTGTCTCCTCCTTGGCGCGACTCAGCGACCTGCAGCACGTCAACGCTCTGCCTGAGACCGACTCGCCGGTGGCAATGGTCGGCAACTCGCGCCTGATGCTGAGAATCGAGGTCGATCCGGCGGCCGAGCGCGTGCGCATATCGAAGGAAATCGCACGGGTCAAAGGCGAAATTACGAAATGCAAAGCGAAACTAGCCAATGCCTCCTTCGTGGAGCGAGCTCCGTCCCAAGTCGTCGAGCAAGAGCGAAAACGCCTGACGGAGTTTGAGACGATGTTGATAAAGCTAGAAGAACAGCTCGAAAAGCTCACGGCGCCCACGTGAGCCTCCCGCAAGGCCTGCGGGCCCTGCGCTTCCGCAACTTCCGCCTGTTCTTCATCGGCCAGGGCGTCTCGCAGATCGGCAGCTGGCTGCAGATGATCGCCACCAGCTGGCTGGTGTACCACCTGTCGGGCT
>VBBY01000131.1 GCA_005881595.1 Betaproteobacteria bacterium
CTCCAGCGCGACCTCGACCGAGTCCTTCATGTGCTTGCCGATGATCGCCGGCGGGCCGCTCAGCGTGGTGATGAAGCCGATCTTCAGCTTCTGCTGCGCCTGGACGGGCGCGGCCAGGGCGAAGGCGGCCGCCGCAACGCCCGCGGCGATCGAATGCAATATCCTGGCCATAATTGTCTCCTCCTCCTAGGTAAACGAGTCTAGCACGCCAGATTCTTGATGCGCTGCTGCTGGTTGCGGTTGAGAATCTGCAGGCGTATGGTGGCCGCTCCTCTTGGAGGAGGGAAGACTACCGTGTTTACTACCTTGCCTCAGAACGTCTTGGCTGCTATCGCAGCCGTGACCATTCTCGGCGTCCCGTTTCATAGCGGCGCCGATGATCATCACAAGCAGAAGTTGCTGACGTGCGACGACACGTTGAAGAACGATTTCCAGCCGGACTCGCTGACCACGGTACTGCTGGTGAAGGCGTTCAACAAAGGGGAGGCGCTCACGCTTTCAACACCGACCCCCACAACGCCTGTCGCAGCCAATGACGTTTGTGTCGTCAAGCTGCTTGTTGGACCTGGAAATCCAGGGCCGGCCGGTGCGCCGTCAACTTCGCCGGGCATCGGCATCGAAGTGTGGCTGCCAGCGCGCGCGAACTGGAACCGCCGGATTCATGTCGCAGGCGGTGGTGGCTGGGCGGGTGGTAACCAGACGTCGTTGACGGTGCTTGCAGGAGCCGGCGGCGCCGGCGGGACCACGCCCAGTCCTTCATTCATTGCGACAGTGGAAGGAGCGGTTTCCGCGAACACCGACACCGGACACAGCGGGCCCGGCGGCGGATCGTTCGCGATGAACCCGGATGGCAGCATCAACACGGTCCTGTGGAACGACTTCGCACAGCGGGGCATCCACGAAATGGCCGTGAAAGCGAAACAACTCACCGAGGCCTACTACGGCAAAGCCGCGAAGTACGCGCACTGGGACGGTTTCTCCACGGGCGGGCGGCAGGGCCACAAGCTCGCACAACTGCATCCAGACGACTTCGACGGGATCCTCGCCGGCGCGCCCGCGTTCAACTGGACGCGCTTCATCACCAACGAGCTGTATCCGCAGATCGTGTTCCAGCGGGATCTGGGCGGCGTTGCGCTCACAGCCGGCCAGATGGCACTGCTCGGCAACGCCGCCATCAACGCCTGCGACATGGTGAACCGCCAGCATCTCGGCTACATCCCCGATCCGTCGGAATGCCGTTACGACCCGACGCTCGACCCGAAGGTCGTATGTGGCACCAGCACGAGCGCCAATTGCGTGACGCCGCTGCAGGCGCAGGCAATGAACAAGCTGTGGTACGGCCAGACGCGCGATGGGACCGCGCCTCCGCCGTCCGCGGACAACAGCTGGTCGGTGCACGTCGGCGGCAATCACCTGTGGTATGGGCTTGCGCGCGGCTCCAGTATGGGTGGCCTGGCGGGCACGAATCCGTTCAGCATCGCAACCGACATGGTGGCCCTGGAAATGCAGAATCCGACGCTCGCGACACCTTCGTTCATCAACGAGACCGGCAATGGCGCCAACGGCTGGAAGAACCTGTCCTACGGGCAATTGGCGGATGCTTACGACAAGGGCGTGGACCTGCAACGCAGCTTTGCGCATATCAACACCGATGACGCGAATCTGCGGCCGTTCCGCAGGTCCGGCGGAAAGATGATCATCTACCACGGGCTCGCGGATGTCCTGATCATGCCGCAGGGCTCGGTGAACTATTACGAGCGCGTGATTCGCGAGATGGATGGGCTGCACGAGGTGCAGAAGTTCTATCGCTTGTTCCTGATTCCTGGAATGACGCATGGCATCGGCAACGGAACAACGAATCCGAATGCCAATCCGCCGCTTCCGGGCGTCGCCGGCGGGGATGGGATAGCTGACGGGACATCGCAGCTTTACGACGTCTTGACAGCCTGGGTGGAGAAAGGCGCTGCCCCGCGGCGAATCGATATTTCCTCCGCCGTCACGACGGCCTTCCCGGTCGCCAAATCCAGGCCCATCTGCGCCTACCCGAAGAAAGCAACCTATGTCAGCGGCGACATCAACCTTGCTACAAGTTACGTGTGCGCTGGGGGATCAGGCGGCGGCCGCAAGGACGACGACGATTGACCGAGTACACAGTACGATTCGGAGGTGTTGAAGCTCAGCGCGGTGACCAAGCGGTTCGGCATGCGCACGGTGCTGAACGCCGTGTCGCTCGATCTGGCCGCCGGCGAATATGTCGCCGTGATCGGCGACTCGGGCATCGGCAAATCGACCCTGCTCAACGTGATCGCGGGG
>VBBY01000024.1 GCA_005881595.1 Betaproteobacteria bacterium
GACATCTTCCACGAGTACGCCCTCGACTACGCGAGGAAAGTGAACGACATGACCGGCGGCGACCTCAGGATCGAGGTGCTGCCCGCCGGCGCCGTGGTGCCCGCATTCGGCCTGCTCGACGCGGTGTCCAAGGGAACGCTCGACGGCGGGCACGGCGTGCTGGTCTACCACTACGGCAAGCAAAACGCCCTGGCACTCTGGGGATCGAGCCCCGCCTTCGGCATGGACGCGAACATGCTGCTCTCCTGGCACAAGTACGGTGGCGGCAAGGAGCTGCTCACCAAACTCTACGCCTCGATCGGCGCCAACGTAGTGTCCTTCCCGTACGGCCCGATGTTCACGCAGCCGCTCGGTTGGTTCAAGAAGCCGATCACCAAGCCGGATGATTTCAAGGGTCTCAAGTACCGCACCGTGGGCATTTCGATTGACCTGTTCACTGGCATGGGTGCCGCAGTGAATGCGCTTCCCGGCGGCGAGATCGTGCCGGCGATCGACCGGGGGCTCCTCGATGCGGCCGAGTTCAACAATGCAAGCTCCGACCGGTTGCTGGGCTTCCCGGACGTGTCCAAGGTGTGCATGCTGCAGAGCTACCACCAGAACGCCGAGCAGCTCGAAATCACCTTCAACAAGACTAAATACGACGCGCTGCCCGAGAAGATCAGGGCGATCATCGCGTACGCCACGGAAGCCGCTTCCGCGGACATGTCGTGGAAGTCGATCAACCGCTATTCGCAGGACTACATCGAGCTGCAGACCAAGGACAAGGTGAAGTTCTACAAGACGCCGGACTCGATACTGCAGAAACAGCTTGAGGTGTTCGATCAGGTGAACGCCAAGAAGTCTGCGGAGAACCCGATGTGGAAGGAAATCGTCGAGTCGCAGCGCAAATACGCCGAGCGCACAGTGCGCTGGGACCTCGATACCAACGTCAACCGGCGCATGGCCTATAACCACTACTTCGGCAGGAAGCCGGCCGCGAACAAGGCCTGACAACGGAGCCTCGAGCGCACACCATCCGGCGGCCCCGGATGGTGTTTTTTTGAATCCGTATATCGCCGCAGGTAAGCCATGCAGAGACTCCTGCTTTTCGTCGACAAGCTGAGCACCTGGGTCGGCCAGGCGTTTTCCTGGTTCATCGTCGCGCTTACGCTGCATGTCACCTGGGAAGTGTTCTCGCGCTACGTCCTCGACCACCCGCGCGCCTGGGCCTTCGATGCAATGATCATGATGTACGGGACGCTGTTCATGATGGCCGGCGCCTATACGCTGGCGAAGAACGGCCACGTGCGCGGCGACGTGATCTACGGCTTCTTCACGCCGCGGGCGCAAGCGGCGCTCGACCTGACGCTGTACATCGTGTTCTTCATTCCCGGTATCACCGCTCTCGTGTGGGCCGGCTACACCTATGCCGAGGAGTCCTGGGCGATCAACGAGCATTCGAACATCACCTCGGAAGGACCGCCGGTCTACCCGTTCAAGACCGTCATTCCCGTTGCCGGCGCTTTCGTGCTGGTGCAGGGCATCGTCGAGATCATCCGCTGCGTCATTTGCCTGAAGCAGGGCTACTGGCCTTCGCGCGAAGAGGACGTTCAGGAAGTCGATGTGGACAAGCTCAAGGAGATGGTCCACGTCAAGGACGAGGACATCCAGAAGCTGGATGAGTATGTCGTGGCGAAGGCGCAGCGCAAGTGAGGCTGCGCAAGGAACTGTGGTTCGGCTTCTCGCTGATGGCGCTGATCATCATCCCGGTGATCGTGCTCACGCCCTGGGGACACCTCACGAACGGACACCTGGGGCTCCTGATGCTCGCGCTGATCTGCGTCGGCATCATGCTCGGCTTTCCCACCGCCTTTACGCTGATGGGAATGGGCGTTTTCTTCGCCTGGCTTGCCTACCGCAGCGTGGATCCAGCGACCGCGGACCGGCGGGTGCTGGACCTCTTCGTGCAGCGCACTTTCGGGATCATGTCGAACGACGTGCTGATCGCGGTGCCGCTGTTCCTGTTCATGGGCTATGTCGTCGAGCGGGCGCAGCTGATCGACAAGTTGTTCAGAAGCCTGCATCTCGCCACCGCGCGCCTGCCGGGATCGCTCGCGGTGGCGACCATCGTCACCTGCGCGATCTTCGCGACCGCCACGGGCATCGTCGGCGCGGTGGTGACGCTGATGGGCCTACTCGCGTTCCCGGCGATGCTCAAGGCCGGATACAACGTCAAGGTGGCCGCCGGCGCGGTCACGGCGGGCGGCTGCCTCGGCATCCTGATCCCGCCGTCGGTGCTGCTGATCGTCTATGGCGCGGTTGCAGGCGTGTCGGTCGTGCAGCTCTATGCAGGCGCCTTTCTTCCCGGCTTCATGCTCGCTGGGCTCTACGTGGGATACGTCATCCTGCTGGCGAAGTGGAAGCCGAACCTCATGCCTCCGCTTGCCGAGAGCGAACGGCGCGTGGAGCTTCCGGACTTTGCGCAGGCGCTGGCGCCCCATGGCCGCAACGCGTTGGTCGTGCTCTGGCGCGCAGTGACTGGCGGAAACGCCGGCGTCGCAAAGCACACCGCGCTTGCGCAGCTGCTTGTCACGCTGGTGCCGGCGCTTGTCATCGTCGCGGTGCTGGGCATCACTTATCGTGCGACCACAGCGCCGGAAGTCGAAGCGAGCACGGCCGGGCTCGTCGAGGCGGGTGGCCTGGTCGCGGCGCCCGGAGGGGAAAGGGAGGCATCGACAGGCCTCATTGGCGCGCCCGAAGCGGAGGAATCGACAGTCAAGGAACCCCCGGCCGAGGAGGCGAAGAAAACTTCACCCGTCGAGACGAAGGCCCCCGGCGCAGCAGCCGCGCCACAGGAACGGCTCGCGGTGCCTGCATGGCTGTGGGGCGTATTCGCCATCGGCATCGGCACCATCGCATTGATCTACTGGCTGTGGAATTGGGAGCGGCTCGAGGTATTCAAGATGCTGCTCGGCTCCTTCTTTCCGCTCGCCCTGCTCATCCTGGCTGTGCTCGGCTCGATCGTGTTCGGGCTGGCAACGCCGTCCGAGGCGGCGGCGGTCGGCGGGTTCGGCGGCTTCGTGCTTGCGGGAGTCTACCGCTTCATCGCCTACTGGCGTGACGCAAGGAGCAGCGGCAAAGGTACCGGCACGGCGATCTGGAGCACGATGAAGGAGCTCGGGATCATCGTCAAGGAATCGTCGTTCCTCACTGCCAAGACTAGCGCCATGGTGTGCTGGCTGTTTGTGGGCTCCGGCATTTTCTCGGCGGCATTCGCGCTGCTCGGCGGGCAGGAAGTGGTCGAGAAATGGGTGCTGTCGCTCGACATGACGCCGGTGCAGTTCATGATTCTGGCGCAGTTCATCATCTTCATCCTCGGCTGGCCCCTCGAGTGGACCGAGATCATCATCATCTTCATGCCGATTTTCCTGCCGCTGCTGCCGCACTTCCATATTGATCCGCTGTTCTTCGGGTTGCTGGTGGCGTTGAACCTGCAGACCGCGTTCCTGTCGCCGCCGGTGGCGATGGCGGCCTTCTACCTCAAGGGCGTGTCGCCGCCGCATGTGACCCTCAACGCGATTTTCGCCGGCATGATGCCGTTCATGGGGATTCAGTTGATCGCCCTGGTGATCCTGTACGTGTTCCCGCAGATTGGCCTCTGGCTGCCGAGCGTCGTCTACGGGCGCTAGCGCATCGTGGAAGCGCTTTCGCCCGCCTCGTTAGCGGCCGCCGACGCCGCGCGCAAGATCCGCGAAGGCCTGCTGACCTCCGAAGAACTGGTTGCGGCTTGCCTGGAGCGCATTCGCGCAACAGAACGCTCGGTGCAAGCCTGGACCTTTCTCGACGAGGCGCATGCGCTTGCGCAAGCGCGCGCCGCCGACGAGCGCAAGCGCAGCGGCGAGCCGATCGGCGCGCTGCACGGCGTTCCGGTCGGCATCAAGGACATCATCGATACCGCCGACATGCCGACCGAGAACGGCACCGTTCTGCACAAGGGCCGCGCGCCGCGCGAAGATGCAGCGGTGGTGAAAGCGCTGCGCGCCGCGGGCGCGGTGATCCTCGGCAAGACAGTCACGACCGAGTGCGCCTACTTCGCGCCCGGAAAGACTCGCAACCCGCACAACCCCGAGCACACGCCGGGCGGGTCCTCAAGCGGTTCCGCCGCCGCTGTCGCGGCAGGGATGGTTCCGCTTGCCCTGGGCAGCCAGACCAACGGCTCGACCATCCGGCCCGCCGCGTTCTGCGGCGTGTACGGCTTCAAGCCCACGCATGGCCTGATTCCGCGCTCGGGCATCCTCGAGTTGTCGCGCACGCTCGATCACGTGGGCTTTTTTTCGAGGAATGTGGAGGATCTTGCGCTGCTCGCGGAGGTGCTCGTCGGCTGGGACGAGGGCGACCCGGATACGCGGCCGCGTGCCCGTATTCCTTTTCAAACGATTTCTTCGGAGGAACCGCCCATCGAGCCCATGCTGGCGTTCGTGAAGACGCCGCACTGGGAGAAGGTCGATGCCGGGACGCGCGAGGCGTTCGCGGAGCTGACCGGCGCGCTGGGCGAGCGGGTGGAAGAAGTCGAGCTGTTCGCTTCGGCCGCCGATGCCTGGAGCTGGCACAAGACCATCATGGAGGCCGAGATGGCGGCGAATTTCGAGCGCGAGTGGCAGCAGGGCCGCGGCAAGCTCTCGGAGCAGCTGCGCTCGCTCATCGAGCGCGGGCGCGAAACGCGCGCCGTCGATTACCAGCGCGCGCTGCGCAGGATCCGGCCGATGGTGGAGGGCTTCGACGAGCTTTTCATGGAGCGCTACGACGCCATTCTCACGCCCGCCGCGCCGGGCACTGCGCCCAAAGGCCTGTCTGCCACGGGCGATCCGTCTTTCTGCACGCTCTGGACGCTGTGCGGAATGCCGGCGCTGTCGCTGCCGCTGCTGCAGGGCTCCGACGGGCTGCCGCTCGGCGTGCAGCTCGTCGGACGGCGCGGCTTCGACGCGCGGCTGCTGCGCACCGCGCGCTGGCTGGTCGAGGCGACGCGCTAGGCGTCACGCCGCGCGGCGCACGGGCTCGGACAGGGAATAGCAGTAGCGCCGCAGCCGGCTGAGGTCCGCGGTGGAGATGGCCCGCCGCAGGAATCCCATGTTGCGGTCGATCTCGGTCTGGTACAGGTTCGGGCCGTCGAAGTGCGCCTCGGCATAGCGGATCACGGCGCCCAGCTTGCGGTCGATGCGGTCGCGCGCCACGTACTCGTAGAACCCCGGCGTCTTGACGATCAGGTCGTCGCCGGAAGCGTAGCGCACCACTTCGCGGCCGTCGGCCAGCCGCTCGCGCGCGATATTGCCCAGGACGAACTCCCGGTACAGGAACTGACGGCATTTCTCCAGGTACATGCGATCGGACATTTGCCCGATCAGGTCGGCGGTGCCGACCAGGCAGCCGACCAGGCGGTCCTTCGGGTCGGCGACGTGGATGTCCTCGATTTCCATCTCGTAGCCGGTGAAATGCACCAGCTGCGCCGCGACCGCGGCCTCGGCGGAGAACCCCAGCCGGGGCAGGTAGGCGGATATGAAGTCGGCGCTGCGGCTGACGTGGATCTTGGTGAACACCGCGCCGTTCGCGACTTCGGCCTCCGAGCGCCGCTTCATGTAGCCGGCGTCGTGGAGCAGCGCCACCAGCACGCCGAGCATGGCGCGCCGTGCGCCGAGCTGGTCGGGCAGCGCGCAGCTGCGCTCGTGGCCGTCGATGAGGCGCGCCATGGCGAGGGTGACGTCGAGCGAATGCCGGATGTCGTGATACAGCGTGTCGCAGGCGAAGTAGCCGGAGAAGCGGCCTTCGAACAGCGCGCGGAAGTCGTCGAAGGCGCGCGCCAGACGGTTGAAGTTCTCTCTAGGGTAGCGGGCGGCGAACAGGGCGAGGACCGCGTCGCGGACCCGCTGCGGGTCCTCGACATTTACGCGGTTCGTGACGTCGTTCTGGTTCAGTCGGTCTTGCATGGCGCGCCGCCGGCGGCGTCTTGCCGCGCGGCTTCGCTTCCTCGACGATTATTCTCCGCGCCTCGGCGCGAGGCAAGACGAGCGCGCGAAAACAAAGGGGAGACGGCCTGTAAGCCGGGTTCTGTGGTCACCGGCCGGGCGCACCCGGCCGGGCCGGCAGCCATTCCTCTGGGCCCCGGGTTGCCCCGGGGCTCTAGCCACCTACCCGCAAGCTTCGGCCGAGCCGGCCTCGATCGCCTGCCTATTTGGTGTTGCTCCGGATGGAGGTTGCCGCGTTTCACCCCTCGGCTTTGGGCCGAGGACTCGTCTCTGTGGCCCTGTTCGTCACGTCGCCGTGCCAGGGGGTTACCCTGCATCCCGCTCTGCGGAGCCCGGACTTTCCTCTGTGCCGCCGCGAACTACCGGCGCACAGCGGCTGCCTGGCCGACTCCCGGACGCGATTTTACCCTGCGAGGGCGCAGGAGTATGCTTTCTCGATGCGAAGACGGCTGTATTTCCTGCTGCCCGATGTGGAAAGCGCGCGGCACACCGCGGACGACCTGCTCCTCGCGCGCGTCGAGGACCGCCACATGCACTTTCTCGCCAAGCGAGGCACCGACCTGGGCGAGCTCCACGAGGCGAGTTACCTGTTCAAGACCGACCTGCTGCATGGCGCCGGCATCGGCCTGATGCTCGGCGGCATCGGCGGCCTGATTCTCGGCGCGGTCATCGTCGCCTACCCGCCGGAAGGCATGCAGCCGCAACTGGTCGCGGTGCTGATCGCCGCCGTCGTCGGCGGCATCCTGGGGGCGTGGATGGCAAGCATGGCCGCCGCCGCCGTGCCCAATTCGCGGCTCAAGGCCTTCCACGAGGACATCGAGCGCGGCAAGGTCCTGCTCATGGTCGACGTGCCCTACGGCCAGGTCGAGCAGATCCGCGAGGTGGTCCTTTCTCGCCACCCCGAAGCGGTGGCCGGCGGCCTGGCATCGCGCTACCCGGCGTTTCCGTAGGCGCGCCGGAAATAGCGCGTGTCGTCGTAGAACTCCGGCCGCTCGCTTCCAGGCAGCCATCCCGGGTACCCGAAGATGGGGACCGGCGCCAGCTCGCGCGGCGTAGCCTGCGTCGAGCGCTGCGCAAGCCATGCAGCCGCCTGCGCGTCCGCGTCGGCGCCCGGCGCCACGAAAATGGCCTTGCAGGTGATGCCGGGCCACGGATCGAGCGCCTTCTCCAGGACCGCGTGGCCAAGCACCGAGACGCGCATCGAGCGCAGCACGCGCCTGCGATGCCCCCAGAACAGCGCCTTCCAGCGGAAGCCGCGCAGCATGGCGAGCAGCTCGGCGTCGGCGCAGGCGACGATGGCCCCGCCCTCGTCGAACAGCGTCAGCAGGTCGCGCAGGCGGCCGCGACGGCCGCGCTCGTGCGGGATGCGCTCGGCGTGCATGGCGTTGATGCGCGCCTTGGTCCGGGGGAACGCCAGCCAGGCGAGCGCGTTGAACAGGTCGTGCAGGCTTTCCGGCCGCGTTTCCACGCAACCCGACTCGAACACGCGCACTTCATAGTAGGCGTCGGCAGCCCCGGGCGGCACGAAGCGCACCGGCCGGCCGCTCTCGGTGCGCAGTCCCGCGGCGTCGGCAAGCGCGTTCAGATGGCCGAGGCTCGCGCCGCCCGCGGCTTGCAATCGCTCGTGCCACGGCCTGATCGGGTCGAAGACCGGCTGTCTCAGAGAAGCTTCCACGGGATCGTTTCCCCTGCGCGAAGCGGCACCAGCTCCTCGCCGCCGAACTCGAGGTGCGCAGGCGCCTTCCATTCTTCGCGCACCAGGGTGATGCTTTCCCGGTTGAGGGGAAGCCCGTAGAACTGGGGGCCGAACACGGAGGCGAAGCCCTCGAGCTTGCCGAGCGCGCCGGCCTCCTCGAAGGCGATGGCGTAAAACTCGATGGCCGCGTGCGCGGTGTAAATGCCGGCGCAACCGCAGGCCGTCTCCTTGGCGTGCCGCGCGTGCGGCGCGCTGTCGGTGCCGAGGAAAAACTTGGGGTTGCCCGATGCCGCGGCCTCGACCAGCGCCTCGCGGTGGTCCTCGCGCTTCAAAACCGGCAGGCAGTAGTGGTGCGGGCGGATGCCGCCCATGAAAAGCGCGTTGCGGTTCATGAGCAGGTGGTGGGCGGTGATCGTCGCCGCGATGTTCGGACCGGTGACCTCGATGTATTGCACCGCGTCCCGGGTGGTGATGTGCTCGAGCACCACCTTGAGCTGGGGAAAGCGCTCCACCAGCGGTCCGAGCACTTCCTCGATGAACGCCTTCTCGCGGTCGAAAACGTCGATCGCAGGGTCGGTCGACTCGCCATGGACCAGCAGCGGCATGCCGACTTCCGTCATCTTTTCGAGGGCATGGAAGCAGCGCGACAGGCGCGTGACGCCTTCGTCCGAATGAGTGGTCGCGCCGGCCGGGTAGAGCTTCACGCCGAATACCTGCCCCGAGCGCTTGGCGAGCGCGATTTCCTCGGGCGGCGTGTCGTCGGTAAGGTACAGCGTCATCAACGGCTCGAAGGCCGTGCGCGGCGGCAGCGCGCGCAGGATGCGCTCGCGGTACTCGAGCGCCTGCTGCGTCGTGCGAACGGGGGGCTTCAGGTTGGGCATCACGATGGCACGCGCGAAACGCCGCGCGCTGTCGGCGAGCACCGAGGCCATGGCGGGCCCGTCGCGCAGGTGCAGATGCCAGTCGTCCGGGCGCTTCAGCGTGAGCCGGTCCATCGGCCGAATTCTACTTGGCACGCTCGAGCGCCCTGCGGTACAGAACGCTCCTTGGAATCCCGGTGATGCGCGCGGCGAGCCGCGCCGCCTCGCTCGGCGCCAAAGCCTCCAGCAGCGCCTCGAGCACGCGTTCGGCCTCCAAGGTCTGTGCGGACCTGGGCTCGCCCGGCGCGAGCACCAGCACGAACTCGCCTTGCTGGCGATGCGGGTCGGCGAGCAGCCAGTCGCGCGCTTCGCCGAGCGGCAGTCGTGCCACGTCCTCGAATTTCTTCGTCAGCTCGCGGGCGATCACCACTTCCCGCGCCGCGCCGAAGCGCTCCGCCAGGTCCGCCAGCGTTTCGAGCACGCGGTGCGGCGCTTCATACAGGATCACCGGCCAGGGCAGCTCTAGGCCCTCCAGCGCCTTGCGGCGCGCTGAACGGCCGGCCGGAAGAAAGCCCGCAAAGAGAAAGCGCTCCGCCGGGAACCCCGACGCCGAGAAGGCCGCCACCGCGGCGCTCGGCCCGGGAATGGGAATGACGCGGATGCCGGCACGATGCGCCTGCTCGACGAGCAGCGCGCCGGGGTCGGACAACGCGGGCGTGCCGGCATCGCTGATCAACGCCACATTCCTGCCCGCGTGCATGACCCGCAGAAGCTTGGTGGCGGTGGCGCGCTCGTTGTGCTCGTGCAGTGCAACCGTGCGCGCCGGGATGGCGTGCCGCGCGAGCAGCGTGCGGCTGGTGCGCGTGTCCTCGCAGGCGATCAGATCGGCAGCGCGCAGCGCTTCGATCGCGCGCGGGCTGGCGTCGCCCAGGTTGCCGATCGGCGTGGCGACGACATAGAGGCTGCCTGGGATCATCCGGTCAACGGGGCTCGCGCAGTTTCGTTAAGCCTGCCATGAACTGGGCCGGGGCGCGAGCCGAAGACCTCTGTGCAGGCCTGCTGAGGGCGGCAGGCTTGCGGCTGATCGAGCGAAACTGGCGCTGCCGGCTGGGAGAGATCGATCTCATCGCCGAGGAGAGCGGCACGCTGGTGTTCGCCGAAGTCCGCATGCGCCAGAGCGGCAGCTACGGCGGCGCCGCCGAAAGCGTGACGGCGGCGAAGCGCGCCCGCCTGCTTGCCGCGGCGCGCCTCTACCTGGCCGGGCGCCGGGACGCGCACTGCCGCTTCGACGTGTTTCTCATCGACGGCGTTGCCGGGCACGTGCAGTGGATCCGCAACGCCTTTGGCGAGTAGCGCCGAGGTTTACTTCGAGTAGAATCGAAGACATGGGACACGCGGAGCAGAACGCAGCCCTCTCGGCGCGCGTGGCCGCGCACTTTGCCGAGAGCGCGAATCTCAAATTGGCCGCATCGCAGTCGCTGGCGGAGCCCGTGGCGCGCGCGAGCGCGCTGCTCGCCGACTGCCTGCGGAGCGGCGGCAAGGCGCTCGCCTGCGGCAACGGCGGCTCGGCGGCCGATGCGCAGCACTTCGCAGCCGAGCTCATCAATCGGTTCGAGACCGAGCGCCCGCCGCTCGCGGCGGTGGCTCTGACGACGGACAGCTCGACTCTCACGTCGATCGCGAACGACTATGCCTACCAGCAGGTCTTCTCCAAGCAGCTGCGGGCGATCGGCCGGCGCGGGGACGTGCTGCTCGCCATCTCGACCAGCGGCAACTCCGGCAACGTGCTCGAGGCGATCGGCGCCGCGCACGAGCTAGAGGTGCACGTGATCGCATTGACCGGCAACGGCGGCGGCAAGCTCGCCTCCCTGATCAAGGCCGACGATGTGCACATCTGCGTGCCGCACCGGAACACCGCCAGGATCCAGGAAGTCCATTTGCTGGTGCTGCACTGCCTGTGCGACGGCATCGATTTCCAGCTGTTCGGCGCGAAGCGATGAAGGCCCGGACCTGGCTGGCGCTTGCCGTCGCGGCGGGCGCGGCGCTGCTGCAGGGCTGCGAGCTGGCATTGATCGGCGCCAGTGCCGGCGCCGCTTACTCGACGCTCGAGGACCGCCGCTCCTCGGGCACGCAGCTGGATGACGACGCGATCGAGCTGCGCGCCGGCAGCCGTATCGCCGATCGCTTCGCCGACAAGGTCCATGTCAACGTCGCCGCGTTCAACCGCGCCACGCTGATCACGGGCGAGGTTCCGGATGAGGCGGTACGCGCCGAAGTGGAAAAGATCGTGCAGGGAGTGCCAAACGTCCGCGGCGTGACCAACGAGGTGCAGCTGGCGCCGATCACGTCGCTCGGCGAGCGCACCAGCGACTCGCTCATCACTGCCCAGGTCAAGGCGCGCTACCTCAGGGCGAAGGCATTCAACCCTGTGCATGTCAAGGTGGTGACTGAAGCGGGCGTGGTGTATCTGATGGGCGTGGTGACCGAGCGCGAGGCTGACGACGCGGTCGACCTCGCGCGCACCACCAGCGGCGTGCGCAAGGTGGTGAAGATCTTCGAATACTGCAAGGCAGCCGAGCAGGTCTGCCGGCCCCATCCTCCCGGCCCGCCGGACGAGAAACCGAAACCCGCGGCCTGATCGCGTGCAGGCTTCGCCGCCGGCCTACGAATCCAAGATCCGCGCACCGCGCGAACTCGAGCGCTGGAGCGCGCAGCTGCCCCGGCCGCTGGTCTTCACCAATGGCGTGTTCGACATCCTGCATCGCGGCCATGTTGCCTATCTCTCGCGCGCGCGCGCGCTCGGCGCGGCGTTGCTGGTCGCGCTGAACAGCGACGCCTCCGCCAGGCGCCTGGGCAAGCCGGGAGAGCGGCCGATCAATGCGCTGGAGGATCGGCTGGCGGTCGTCGCCGCACTGTCGATGGTCGACGCGGTAACGTGGTTCGAGGACGATACGCCGGCGCAGCTGATCGCCGCGTGCCGGCCGGAAGTGCTGGCAAAGGGCGGCGACTGGCCGGCCGAGCGCATCGTCGGAGCGAAGGACGTTCTTGCGCGCGGCGGGCGGGTGGTGTCGATCCCGTTCGAGCACGAGCGCTCGACGACGGCGCTCCTGCAGCGCATCCGCGGCGCTAGAGCCTGAGCTGATAGCACACCGCGCCAGGTGTCGGCGCAGCGAGATACGGCGCAACTTCCTCGAAATCGAGCGAGCGGTACAGGGCGATCGCCTCACCCATGCTGGGCAGGGTGTCGAGCACCACCCGGCTGCGGCCGGTCGCGCGCGCCGCGGCGATCGCTGCCGCGGCGAGCGCGCGGCCCAGGCCTTGTCCGCGGTAAGCCGGGCGGACGTAGAGGCGCTTCATCTCGGCCGCGTCGGCATCGAGCGGCCGCAGAGCCACGCAGCCCGCGCTGCCCGACGCGTCGAGCGCGAGGAACAGCCGCCCCGCCGGCGGCGCGTACTCCCCCGGCAGCGCCGCCAGCTCGCGCTCGAGCCCGACGAAGCAGCACGGCGCATCCACGGCGCGCGCATATTCGGCGAACAGCGCGCGCACGGCGGCGACTTGCGTTGCTTGCGTCGCATGCACGATATTGGCCATATACTATTCTTCCATGCGCCTCCACCAGCTGAAAGTCGACTACGACGCCGAGCAGGACCGGCTGCTGATGCTGGTGGCGACCAGCGAGGGCGTCGAGCTGCGGCTTGCGCTGACGCGCCGGTTTGTCAAGCTCTTATGGCCCCTGCTGGTGAAGCTGGCCGAGGAAGCGAGCCCTCGCATCCGCACGCAGGCCAACCCGGAAGCGCGCAAGGCGCTGCTGGGACTGGAGCACGAGCACGCGGTGTCGAAGGCGGACTTTTCGAAGCCTTACGACGCGGTGCCGAGCGCGACCCCGCTCGGCGAGGCGCCGCTGCTGCTCGCGCGCATTCAAACCGGCCACGACCGCAACGGTCAGCCGGTCGTCGCCCTGCATCCGTCGGAGGGGCAGGGCGTGACGCTGACCTTCGATTCGGTGCTGCTGCACTCGGTATGCCGCCTGCTCCAGGCCGCAGTACGCAAAAGCGATTGGGACATGGAGCTGAAGCTTCCGGGCACCGAGCCTCAGGATAGCGCCGAGCGCCCGGCGCGCACCCTCAATTAGTTCGGCCTTCGACCAGCTCGGCCTGATCGCGCCGCTCACCGCGGCGGTCCGGGAACTCGGCTACGAAAAGCCGACGCCGGTGCAGGAGCAGGCCATCCCCCTGGTGCTTGCCGGACGCGATCTCATGGCAGGCGCGCAGACGGGGACCGGAAAGACCGCGGCGTTTGCGCTGCCGATCCTGCAGCGCCTTGCGCCTCAGGCCAGCAGCTCGGCATCGCCGGCGCGCCATCCGGTGCGGGCGCTGATCCTCGCGCCGACGCGCGAGCTCGCCATCCAGGTTGCCCAGAGCTTTGCCGAATACGGCAAAAACCTCCCGCTGCGCAGCACGGTCGTTTACGGGGGTGTCGACATGAACGCGCAGATCGCGCAGCTGCGCAAAGGGGTCGAGGTGCTGGTGGCGACGCCGGGACGGCTCCTCGATCACGTGCAGAACAAGACCGTCATGCTCAACCAGGTAGCGGTGCTGGTGCTCGACGAGGGCGATCGCATGCTGGACATGGGATTCCTGCCCGACATCAAGCGCATCATCGCCTTGCTGCCGGCGCAGCGCCAGAACCTGCTTTTCTCGGCCACCTTCCCCGACGAGATCCGCACCCTCGCCAAGACTCTGCTGCGCAATCCGGCCGAGCTCCAGATCGCGGCCCGCAATGCGGCGGCCGAGCTCGTCACTCACGTCCTGCATCCCGTGGCGCGGGAGAAAAAACGCGAGCTGCTCGCCTACCTCATCCAGACCCGCGAACTGCGCCAGGTCCTGGTATTCACCGGCACCCGCATCGGTGCCAACCGCCTGGCCCACCAGCTGCGGCGCGACCATATCCACGCCGATGCCATCCACGGCGACAAGTCGCAGGCCGAGAGGCTCGTCGCGCTGGAGGGCTTCAAGTCGGGCAAGACCAGTGTGCTGGTGGCGACCGACGTTGCATCGCGGGGCTTGGACATCGAAGGCCTGCCGCAGGTGATCAATTTCGACATGCCGCATTCGCCGGAGGATTACATCCACCGCATCGGCCGCACCGGGCGCGCCGGGCTGACCGGCGAGGCCATTTCACTGGTCGCGCCCGAGGATCTCGAGTCGATCGCGGCCATCGAGAGGCTGATCAAGAAGCGGATCGAACGGGTGCTGGTTGCCGGATTCCAGCCCAACGCCGGCACCGTCGCAACGCTGATGGGCGGGCAGCCGTCGCGGCCACCTCGGCGCGACGCGAAAGTACGCGCGGTCGACCCGATCTTCTCCAAACCTTACGAGCCCGGCTTGTCGCCAGCGGCGCCGGCTCCGGCGCAGAAGCCCGAGCCGGCGCAAAGCAAACGCAAACAGCCCCAGGTCGCGGCGCTTCTGGGCGGACGGAAGCGCGCCTGAGTTCTATACGCAGCGGGCGCCGTCGACCTCGATGCAGACGCCGCTCACAAAGGCGGCATCG
This sequence comes from Betaproteobacteria bacterium, assembly GCA_005881595.1. Classification (GTDB taxonomy): domain Bacteria; phylum Pseudomonadota; class Gammaproteobacteria; order Burkholderiales; family SG8-39; genus SCGC-AG-212-J23. Next base: position 14,106 of record VBBY01000024.1, read on the forward strand.
TCGGACGCGAGGTAAAGGCAGGCATTGGCTACGTCGAGCGGCGTGGCGAAGCGCCCGAGCGGAATGCTCGACAGGAAGCGCTGCTTCGATTCCTCGGTGAGTGCGCCGCCCGCGAACTCGGCCGAGAGCGAGGTCTCCGGGCTGAACACCGGATTGACGCAATTCACGCGGATGCGATCCGGGCCGAACTCGGCGGCCATTGATTTCGACATCAGGATCACCGCCCCTTTGGAGCTGTTGTAAACGGTCAGCCCAGGCCGCGGGCGAATGCCCGCCGTCGAGGCGATGTTCACGAAGCCGCCGCCGCCGCGCCTGCGAAACACCGGCACCGCGTGCAGCGCCGACAGGTACACGCTTTTCACGTTCACCGCGTAGACCTTGTCGAACTCGCCTTCCGTCACTTCGAGGTAAGGCTTGTTGCGGTGGGTCCAGCCGGCGTTGTTGATCACGATCTCGAGGCCCGGACCGGCCGCCTGAACGAGCCTCGCCCAGTCGGCGCTTTTCGTGACGTCCGCGGCGACGAATTGCGCTCCGATCTCCCTCGCCACGCGCGCGCCCGCCTGCGCGTTGATGTCGGCGATCAGCAGCTTCGCCCCTTCCCGCGCGAAGCGCGTGGCGATTCCCTCGCCGAAGCCGGAACCGCCTCCGGTGACGATGGCCACCTTGTCCTTGAGCCGCATCTAGCCTCCAGGCAGGTCCTTGAACGGGCTATGGTCGCATAGCTCGTCCACGTAGCGCGTGACCCCCGCGGCTTCGCGCTCGAGGAAGCCCTCCACGGCGCGCGCGAATTTCGGATGCGCGAGCCAGTGCGCCGAAAACGCCTCGACTGGCAGCAGGCCCCGGAACAGCTTGTGCTCGCCCTGCGCGCCGCCTTCGAACGCCTGCAGGCCGCGCGCGATCGCGTATTCGATCGCCTGGTAATAGCAGCATTCGAAATGCAGCAGCGGCAGGTGCTCGGTCGCGCCCCAGTACCTGCCGTAAAGAGTCGTGCGGTCGGCGAGAAACAGCGCCGAGGCGATCGCTCGCCCGGCCCGCTCGGCGATCAGCATCGCCGCGTGCGGGGCGAGCGTCGCGCCCAGCCGCAGAAAAAAGTCCAGGCTGAGATACGGCGTCGAGCGGTGCGCCGCATAGGTGTGGCGGTAGCAGCGGTTGAAGAATTCCCAGTGGCGCCGCTCGATCTCTTTTCCTTCGAGCCAGCGGCAGCTCACGCCGGCCGCGCGCAGCTTGCGCCGCTCCTGGCGGATGTTCTTGCGCCGGGCGTGCGACAAGCGCGCGAGAAAGCCTTCGAAATCCGCGTACGCGTCGTTGCGCCAGTGGAACTGCACCGTGCGACGCAGCAGCATGCCGTGCTGCTCGAGCAGGCGGGCCTCTTCGTCGCGGGGAAAAAGCACGTGCAGGGACGAGGTGTCCTTGGCGAGCTCCAGGGCCGCGCCGATGAGCACGCGCCGCTCCGCATCGGACCTGGCGAGCAGCCGCGAACCGCGCACCGGCGTGAACGGGACGGCGCACAGCAGCTTGGGGTAATAGTCGATGCCGTTGCGCTCGTGCGCGTCGGCCCAGGACCAGTCGAAGACATACTCGCCGTACGAATGGGACTTCACGAACAGAGGCATGGCGCCCACCATCGCCCCGGCGCGGCGCAACACCAGGATCCGCGGCAGCCACCCGGTGCGGCCGCTCGCGCATCCGGTCTCGATCAGCGCCGACAGGAATTCATGGCGGATGAACGGCTGCTCTCCGGCGAGGGCATTCCAATCCGCCGGGTCGATGCCGGCGAGCGAGTCGACGACCCTGACGCTTTCCACAGCTAATTCTACGGGCGCGTCCCGGCGCGATACAATGCTCGCTTGCCGCGGAGGACAGGATGAAGAAGATCGAAGCCATCGTGAAACCGTTCAAGCTGGACGAGGTGCGCGAAGCTCTCTCGGAAGTGGGGGTCACCGGACTGACGGTCACCGAGGTGAAGGGATTCGGCCGGCAGAAAGGTCACACCGAGCTGTATCGCGGCGCCGAGTACGTGGTCGATTTCCTGCCCAAGGTGAAAATCGAGGTGGTGGTGCCCAGCGGCCAGCTCGAGGGCGCGATCGACGCGATCGTCAAGTCGGCGCGCACCGGCAAGATCGGCGACGGCAAGATCTTCGTCACCTCGGTCGAGCACGTGGTGCGCATCCGCACCGGCGAGACCAACGAAGCGGCGGTCTAGCGCGCGTTCCTGAGCAGGACCAGCACCGCGCCGGCGCCGCCCTGCGCCGCCGGTGCCTGGCAGAAGGCGAGCACCGCGTCGCGCAGCGACAGCCATTTGCGCAGCTTCCCCTTGAGCACCGGTTCGCGGTTATGCGAGCCCAAGCCCTTGCCGTGCACGATGCGGACGCAGCGCAAGCGCCGTGCCATGCAGCGGCGCAGGAAGTCGCTGACGCTCACGGCCGCTTCCAGGCGGTTCATGCCGTGCAGGTCGAGGTGGTCCTCGACTACCCAGTGGCCGCGGCGCAGCTTGCGCAGCACGTCGCGGGAAAGACCGTCGCGCAGAAAGGCGAGCTCCTCCCCGGATTCGATGGCGTCGTCGAGGGAAAGCGGGCCGGTCAGCGATTCGGCCAGCGCGGCGCGCTCGTCGAGCCGGGTCTGGCGCGGAAACGGCGCCGGGCGCGCGCGGCGCAGGACCGCGCGCCGACTGCGGGGGAGAGGTTCCACCCCTTGCAGCGCTTGGCGAAAATCCTCGTCTTCAGGCGGCGAGCCCATCGAGAAATTTCTCCGCGTCGAGAGCGGCCATGCAGCCGCTCCCCGCGCTGGTCACGGCCTGGCGATAAACGTGGTCCTGCACATCCCCGGCGGCGAACACTCCCTGGACGCTGGTCGCAGTGGCAAAACCCTCGCGCCCGCCGCGGGTGACGATGTAGCCGTTTTCCATCTCGAGCTGCCCGGCGAAGAGCCCGGTATTCGGCGTATGCCCGATGGCGACGAACAGCCCTTTCGCGGCGATCTCGCGCCCGGCGCGGCTCTTCAGGTTTCTCGCCTTCACGCCGGTCACGCCGCTCTTGTCGCCGAGGACTTCCTCGACGACGTGGTCGAGCAGCAGCGAGATCGCGCCCTCGGCGACGCGCTTGGTCAGCTTGTCCACCATGATTTTCTCGGCGCGGAACTTTTCGCGGCGGTGGACCAGCACCACATGGCTGCAGATGTGCGCCAGGTAGAGCGCCTCCTCGACCGCGGTATTGCCGCCGCCCACCACCACGACGTTCTGGCCCTTGTAGAAAAAGCCGTCGCAGGTCGCGCATGCCGAAACGCCGCGGCCCATGTACTTCTGCTCCGAGGGCAGGCCCAGGTACTTGGCGGAGGCGCCGGTGGCAATGACCAGCGCGTCGCTGGTATAGGTCGCTGCATCGCCTTCGAGCGAAAACGGCCGGCGACGCAGATCCGCGCGCTGCACGTGATCGAAGATCAGCTCCGTCTCGAAGCGCTTGGCGTGCTTCTCGAAGCGGGTCATCAGCTCCGGGCCCTGCACGCCGTCGGCGTCCGCCGGCCAGTTGTCGACGTCCGTGGTGGTCATCAGCTGGCCGCCCTGCGCGATGCCGGTAATGAGCACCGGCCGCAGGTTGGCCCGCGCTGCGTAGACCGCGGCACTATAGCCGGCCGGCCCCGAGCCGAGGATGAGGAGTCGGGCATGGCGCGTCGGCATTTTCCGGAAGGCTCTGGATATTCAGGGAATATGGCGATTATAAAGAGAAAGGGTTTTTTACATGTTCCGACGTTCTGCTACCATGTCCGGATACGAAGGGAGGTGGATCTCGGCTATGGCCACCCCGGTTTCGACGGCGGTCTTGAAGGCGGTGCCGCTGTTCGCCAGCGTTCCGGAAGAGCAGTTGCGGATGCTCACGGTCGTCGTCACGCGCAAGAGCGTTTCGCGCTCTACCACCGTGATGGCGGGTGGCGACGCGACCGATTCCCTATACATCGTGCTTTCGGGGCGGCTCAAGGTGATGATGAGCGACTCCGAGGGCAAGGAAGTGATCCTCGCCATCCTGGGCCCCGGCGAGTTCTTCGGCGAGATGGGCCTGATCGACGACAGCCCGCGCTCGGCGAGCGTGGTGGCGATGGAGTCCTGCGAGCTGCTGTCGGTCACCAAGCGGGACTTCAAGAAGTGCCTGGCCGAGAACTTCGAGATGTCGATGGCGGTCATGCGCGGCCTGGTGCGCCGGCTGCGCGAGGCCGACCGCAAGATCGGCAGCCTCGCGCTGCTGGATGTCTACGGCCGCGTCGCCCGGCTCCTGCTCGACATGTCGGAAACGGTCAATGGCGAGAAGGTGGTGACCAAGCGGCTTCCCAAGCAGGACATCGCCAAGATGATCGGCGCCTCCCGCGAAATGGTGAGCCGGGTGATGAAGGACCTGCAGATGGGCGGTTACATCGAGGTGCGCGGCTCGACCATCGTCCTGCGCGACACCATCATGCTGCCGGAGTAGCCAAGCGGGCGCTCAAACCTCAGGCGCACCCCTTCCCGCAAAGCTCGCGGGCTTGTTGCGCGAAGCCAAGTGGCTGATCCTCGTCGCCGTCGCCGGCTACCTGCTGCTGATCTTCGCTACCTTTCACCGCGGCGATCCGGGCTGGTCGCACAGCGCCACCGGCGGTGTCGCGCGCAACGCGGGCGGCGTGGTCGGGGCGCTGGTTTCGGACGTCGCGCTCTACCTGTTCGGCTTGTCGGCTTACTGGTGGGTCGCGCTCTGCGTGTACGTCGTCGTCTGGGGCTACCGGCGCCTCAACGGCACGCGCCTCATCGACCGGCGTCCGCTGGTCCTCGCCCTGGCCGGATTCGCGGTTCTGCTGGTCTCCAGCGCGGCGCTTGAGCGGCTTCGGCTCCACAGCCTGCCGGTAGAGCTGCCGCTGGCGCCGGGCGGCCTGATCGGAAACAGCGTCGGCGCGCTGACCGGCGCCGCCCTGGGCTTCACCGGTGCCACGCTCGTGTTGCTGACGCTCGCTGCCGTCGGCTTCAGCCTGTTCACCGGGATTTCTTGGATCGCGGTTGCCGAGGTCGTCGGCGCCATGCTCGAAGCGGGTTATGGCTTCGCGGTACTTGCCTGGGACCGGCGGCGCGACCGCAAGCTGGGCGTGCGTGCGCGCGAGGAGCGCGACTTTGTCGTCGGCGCCGGGAAGAAGCGCGAGGACGAGCATCCGCCGCTGCGCATCGAGCTGCCGCTTGCGGAGATCAGGCAATCCGAGCGGGTGCAAAAGGAGAAGCAGGCGCCGCTGTTCGAAGACCTTCCGGATACGCCTTTGCCGCCGCTGAAGCTGCTCGACGAGGCGAGGGCCGGCGGCGAGCAGGTGACGCCGGAGACGCTGGAGTTCACGTCGCGGCTGATCGAGAAAAAACTGTCGGATTTCGGGGTTGCCGTCAAGGTGATCGCCGCCTACCCCGGCCCGGTGATCACCCGCTACGAGGTCGAGCCGGCCGTCGGCGTCAAGGGCAGCCAGATCGTCAACCTGGTGAAGGACCTGGCCCGCGCCCTGTCGGTGGTTTCGATCCGCGTGGTCGAGACCATTCCCGGCAAGTCCTGCATGGGGCTGGAGATTCCCAATCCGCACCGGCAGATGGTGCGCCTGTCCGAGATCCTGAGTTCCGAGGCGTATCACGCGCTGCACTCGCCGCTCGCCCTCGCGCTCGGCAAGGACATCGCGGGAAACCCGGTGGTGGCGGACCTCGCCCGCATGCCGCACCTCCTGGTGGCCGGCACCACCGGCTCGGGCAAATCGGTGGCGCTCAACGCGATGATTCTGTCGCTGCTCTATAAATCCGAGCTGCGCCACGTGCGCCTGATTCTCGTCGATCCGAAGATGCTCGAGCTTTCGGTCTATCAGCACATTCCGCATCTTCTGACGCCGGTCGTCACTGACATGAAGCAGGCCGTCAACGCGCTCGGCTGGTGCGTCGCGGAGATGGACCGCCGCTACAAGCTGATGAACTGGCTGGGGGTGCGCAATCTTTCGGGCTTCAACCACAAGGTGGCCGAAGCCGAGAAGCACGGGCGCAGGCTGGAAGATCCGTTGACGCTCGAATCCGGCAACCCGCAGCCCCTGCAGCACCTGCCCTATATCGTCGTGGTGATCGACGAGCTCGCCGACCTCATGATGGTGGTGGGCAAGAAGGTGGAGGAGCTGATCGCACGGCTGGCGCAGAAGGCACGCGCCGCCGGGGTCCACCTGGTGCTCGCCACGCAGCGGCCTTCGGTGGACGTGATCACCGGGCTCATCAAGGCCAACATCCCGACGCGTGTCGCGTTCCAGGTCTCCTCCAAGGTCGATTCGCGCACCATCCTCGACCAGTCGGGCGCCGAAGCGCTGCTCGGCGCCGGGGACATGCTGTATCTGCCTCCGGGAAGCGGCCTGCCGCAGCGCGTGCACGGCGCTTTCGTGGCGGACCACGAAGTGCACAAGGTGGTCTCGCACCTGCGGGCCCTCGCGGCGCCCGAATACCTGGCCGACGTGCTCGAACCCGCGGCATGGGACGAGGGGGGCGCTGCCGGGGGCAACGGCGAGCCGACCGGCGAAAGGGACCCGCTCTACGATCAGGCGGTCGAAATCGTCCTGCGCACGCGCCGGCCTTCCATTTCCCTGGTGCAGCGTCACCTGCGCATCGGATATAACCGCGCTGCGCGCCTGATCGAGGACATGGAGCGCTCGGGCATGGTGTCGCCGATGCAGTCCAACGGCAATCGCGAGGTGCTGGTTCCCGCCAAGGCGGAGTGACCTGCGCGATGCGGTTCCTGCTTCTCCTCGCGCTCCTCGCGGCGTCCGGCGTTCAGGCGGCCGCCATCGAGCGCTTCAAGAGCTTCGTGGGCACGACGCAGTCGGCGCGCGCCGATTTCGAGCAGAAAGTCTTCGACCGCGATCGCAAGCTGGTGCAGGAGGCAAAGGGAAGCTTCGTGCTCCTGAGGCCCGGCCGCTTCCGCTGGGTCTACGACAAGCCGGTGGATCAGCTGATCGTCGGCGACGGCGAGCGGGTCTGGATCTACGATCGGGAGCTCAAGCAGGCCACGGTGCGCAAGCTGTCGAAGGCCCTCGGCTCGACCCCGGCCGCCCTGCTCGCGGGCGCGAGCGACGTCGAGTCGGCGTTCGAGCTCAGCGACGCCGGCGAGCGCGACGGCCTCGAATGGCTCGAGGCGAAGCCCCGCGACCGCGAAGCGGGGTTCGAGCGCATCCGCATGGGGCTGGGCAGCGGCGGGATCGAGGCGATGGAGCTGGCCGACAACTTCGGTCAGACGACCTTGCTGCGTTTTTTCAACCTGGTGCGCAACCCGAAGGTCGACCCGGCGCAGTTCCGCTTCGTGCCGCCGAAGGGCGTCGACGTATTGGGAGACCAGTGAACGATCTTTTCGGCAAGAAGCAGCCGCGAGCACCGCTTGCCGAGGCCTTGCGCCCGCGCTCGATCGACGAAGTCGTCGGCCAGCAGCATCTCCTCGGCCCGGGCAAGCCGCTGCGCCTGGCTTTCGAATCCGGCAAGCCGCATTCCATGATCCTCTGGGGTCCGCCGGGATCAGGCAAGACCACCATCGCGCGCCTCATGGCGACGGCCTTCAACGCCGAGTTCATCGCGATTTCGGCGGTGTTCTCCGGCGTGAAGGAGATCCGCGAAGCGGTGCAGGCAGCCGAGGCCGAGCTTGCGCGCAGCGGCCGCCAGACCATCCTGTTCGTGGACGAGGTCCATCGCTTCAACAAGGCGCAGCAGGACGCGTTCCTGCCCTACGTGGAGCGCGGCCTGATCACCTTCGTCGGCGCCACCACCGAGAACCCCTCCTTCGAAGTCAACAGCGCGCTGCTTTCGAGGGCGACGGTGTACGTGCTCGAGCCCCTCTCCCAGCAGGACCTGGAGATTCTCCTCGCCAGGACCCGCCTCAAGGCCGACGAGGAAGCGAAAGCGCGGCTCATCGGCTTCGCAGACGGCGATGCGCGTCGTCTGCTCAACGCGGTTGAAATTCTTCTGAATACAGAGGCGCAAACCGTCGACGGCGCCTTCGTCGAGCAGACGCTCGCAAAGAACCTGAGGCGCTTCGACAAGGGCGGCGAGCAGTTCTACGACCAGATCTCGGCGCTGCACAAGTCGGTGCGCGGGTCCGACCCCGACGCCGCCCTGTACTGGATGGTGCGAATGCTCGACGGCGGCGCCGATCCGCTCTATGTCGGCCGCCGCGTCGTGCGCATGGCGGTGGAGGACGTCGGCCTTGCGGACCCGCGCGCGCTGCGCGTCGCGCTCGACGCCTGCGAGACTTACGAGCGGCTCGGCAGCCCGGAAGGCGAGCTGGCGCTCGCCGAAGCGGTGATTTACCTCGCGGTGGCGGCGAAGTCGAACGCGATCTACGAGGCCTATAATTCGGCGCGCGCATTCGTCGCCGAGGACGGCACCCGGCCGGTGCCCATGCACCTGCGCAACGCGCCGACCCGCCTGATGAAGCAGCTCGGCTACGGCAAGGGCTACCGCTACGCCCACGACGAGGAGGGCGCGTACGCGGCCGGCGAGACTTACCTCCCCGAGGGCATGGGCGCGCTCGACTGGTACCGGCCGACCGACCGGGGCCTGGAAGCGAAGATCCGCGAAAAGCTGGCGGAACTGCGCCGCAGAAACGAACAGGCGCGCAAGCAAGGCGAATGATCGACATACAGCTGCTCAGGACCGACATCGACGCGCTCGAGCGCCGTCTCGCGACGCGCGGCTACCACCTCGACGCCGCTGCGTTCAAGGCGCTCGAGGATGCGAGAAAGGGGATCCAGACCGCCACCGAGCAGCTGCAATCCCAGCGCAACGCGCTCGCCAAGCAGATCGGCCAGGCCAAGGCGAAGAAGGACGAAGCGCAGGCGGCCGCGCTGATGCGGCAGGGGGCCGAGCTCGCCGACAAGCTGAGGCAGATGGAGGCGGAGAACGCCGCCGTGCAGGCGCGACTGCATGAGTTCGTCTGGCAGATCCCCAATATTCCGCACGACAGCGTTCCGCTCGGCAGCCGGCCCGAGGACAGCGTGGAGCTGCGCCGCTGGGGCGAGCCGCGAGCATTCGATTTCCAGCCCAGGGACCATGTCGACATCGGCGCCGGGCTGGGCGGCCTGGATTTCGACGCGGCGGCCAAGCTCGCCGGAGCGCGCTTCGTGGTGATGAAGGGGCAGGTGGCACGCCTGCACCGCGCGATCGCGCAATTCATGCTCGACGTGCACACCTCGCAGCACGGCTACACCGAGGTCTACACGCCCTACATGGTGAGCGGCGCCTGCGCCGACGGCGTGACGAGCCTTGCCAAGTTCAAGGACGATCTCCTCTTCAAGGTCGAGGGGCGCGACCTGTACCTCATTCCGACTGCGGAGTATTCGGTCACCAATTTGGTGCGCGACGAGATCCTGCCGCTCCAGAGCCTGCCGCTCAGGTACGCCTGCCATTCGCCGTGCTTCCGTGCGGAAGCGGGAGCGGCCGGCAAGGATACCCGCGGCATGATCCGCAATCACCAGTTCGACAAGGTCGAGCTGGTGCAGATCGTGCATCCCGCGAAGTCCTACGAGGCGCACGAGCAGCTCACCGGGCACGCCGAGGCGATCCTGAGGCAGCTCGAGCTGCCTTACCGCGTGGTGACGCTGTGCACCGGGGACACCGGGTTTTCCGCGGCGAAGACCTACGATATCGAGGTCTGGCTGCCGTCGCAGAAGGCGTATCGCGAGATCTCCTCGTGCTCCAACTTCGAGGCGTTCCAGGCGCGCCGCATGCAGGCGCGATTCCGCAACGAGCAAGGCAAGCCCGAGCCGGTGCATACCCTGAACGGCTCCGGCCTCGCCGTCGGGCGCACCCTGGTCGCGATTCTCGAGAACTGCCAGAACGCCGACGGGTCTGTTCGTGTGCCTGGCGCCTTGCGCGAGTACATGAACGGGCAGGAGAGGATCGCGCGCGCCTGATAAAATTCGCGCTTCGTTCGGACCGCGGAGAGATGCCGGAGTGGTCGAACGGGGCAGACTCGAAATCTGTTGTGCCCTTCGGGGCACCGGGGGTTCGAATCCCTCTCTCTCCGCCATACAGCCCTCCGATGACCGGATTCCTGCTCGCCCTGGCTGCTTTTAGCGCAACCCTTGCCGGAGGGCTCTTTGCGCTCAGGTTCCGCGCCGGGATGCATTTCATTCTCGCTTTCACCGCCGGGGTTCTCCTCGGCGTCGTCAGCTTCGACATCCTGCCGGAAGTTTTTGGACTGGCCCGAAAGCAAGGGCTCGATCCCACGGGCGCAATGATCGCGCTGGTGGCTGGATTTCTTCTATTTCAC